>CAYQEG010000323.1:0-7398 GCA_964416435.1 uncultured Rickettsiales bacterium | reverse complement strand
TGACGCACTCGTGTCGTCTCGAAAGTTCTAAAACCATCCTGTAAGGCCGACCATCAACCGCGCAGAGCGTGTTTGCTGTTCGGCAGGCGCGCTCTGCGCGTTCTGGGGACAGCGGCAGGCGCGGTCGTCCTGTGCCTGGGCCTGGCGGCCCAGACACTGCGGACGAGGTTCAAATCCTCTCGCCCCGACCATCAACCGCGCAGAGCGTGTCTGCTGTTCGGCAGGCGCGCTCTGCGCGTTCTGGGGACAGCGGCAGGCGCGGTCGTCCTGTGTCCGGGCCTGGCGGCCCGGACCTCCGGTGGGCGACCGCGTCGGCGTACTGCCCGACGAGCAGGCGGTAGGCGTCAGGGACCCAACACCCGGTTCAGCAACGCCTCCTCCCGACAGCGTACGGACCGGGTCTCCGCACCGCCGAAGTCCTGGATGAAGCCGTGGACTGCGCCCGGGACCTCGACGAGCTCGACGTCGACGCCGACCGCCTCCAGCGCGTCCCTCAGGCTGCGTGACTGTTCGATCACGACGGTCTGATCCGCGGTGCCGTGACCGATCACGTAGGGCGGATCGTCGGACGAGACGTTGGCCAGGGGGGAGACCTGGGCGACGAGCTCCATGTCCGGGTCCTCGCCGAAGAGGGCGGTGCCATCGTTGCCGTCCGCGGAGATGGGCGAGAGGAAGTCGGCGCCGCCGTAGTAGTCGATCACGCCCAGCACGCCGATGGGCAGACCGTTGTCGTTGCAGCCGCCGTCGAACAAGGGGGCCTCGCCAGCCAGCGCGATCATGTTGACCAGCGTCGCACCTGCGCTGCCGCCCCGGAAGGCAACGCGATCGGGATCGACCGACAGCTCGTCCGCCCTCGCGCGCAGTCCCCGGACCGCGCAGAGCACGTCCTGGAGAGCGACCGGATAGGCGTGGGTGCTGCCGTCGCTCTCCGCGAGCGTGTAGTCGATCGCCACCGAGGCGATGCCCCGGGTCGCGTAGTAGCGGGACGCCGCCTCGAAGCCGGTGCGGCTGCCGGATACGAAGCCGCCACCGTGCACCTGGATCAGCGCGGGGAAAGGCCCATCGCCAGGAGGACGGTAGATGTCGGCGAGGTGAGGGCCGGGATCCGCGGCGTAGCGGACACCGAGGGTGACGACGATGTCTTCTTCTGCGTACAGCTCGGGCAGCGCGAAGCAGTCCGGGTCGCCGACGAACGAGTCCTCGTCGTCGAGAGTGTCCACGCCCGCCCCGCATCCTGAGACGAGGAGGAGAACGGCTGCGACGGCGGCGAGGGCGATGGACGCGGGGACGGGGGCGCGAGTCGTCACGAGAGACTCCGACTGGGACGGCTGACCGACATCGTACGTGGTGCCCAGGACCTCGACGACGAGAACCGTGGGGCTCAAGATGCGGCGCCGTTTGTCGATAGGGAGCCCCGGAGGCGAACGATGGCTCTCGACGACGGTCCGGATGACAGACAGGCGCCCCTCCACGAGGTCTTCTCTTCGGAGAGCCTCAAGTGGTTGGGGCACGGAGTCCTGATCAGCGGCGCGGTGCTGCTCGGGGTCGCGCCCAGCACCGGCGCCCCCTGGGAGATGCTGGCGCTCCTCCTCACCGTCGTCCTCGCGGGGGGGATCGCCGCGGTCAGCGCCAGCCGCGGCGCGACGCGGACCGCCGCCGTCACGTTCGCCAGCACGTTCCTCGTCTCGGCGATCCTCTCGATGTTCCTCTTCGGCGGGGTGCAGACGTCCTCGTCCGTGCCCCTGGTCTCGGGCGTGGCGCTCTGCGGCGTGTTGCTGGGGAAGCGAGGCCTGGTCGTCGCCGGCGTGCTCGCGTCGTTCAGCGCGGTGGTGGTCGCGTGGGGCACCTCGTCGGGCTGGCTGGTCGCGGCCCTGCAGCCGGACACCGTCGGCCTGGCGGCCGTCACCGTCATCGGGAGCATCGTCGTCGTCTGTCTGGTCTTCCTGGTGGGGCACCGGGCGCTGGACGTCACCAGCGAGCGGGGGGCGGCGGCTCGGCGACGCCTGGCGCAGCGGGATGAGGTCGACCCCGTCTCGTCGAGCCTGACGCTCCGGGCGCTCCGCCGGGAGCTGAACGCGATGCTCGCCGACCCCGGTCGCCGCCAGGACGCGGCCCTGCTCATCATCCGGCTGGACCACGGGGCCCTCATCCGCCGCGGCTTCGGGGCATCCACCCGGGACACCGTGATCCGAGAGGTGGCGAAGCGGCTGCGGTTGGCGACCCGGCCCGACGACCTCGTCGGCCGCTCCGGGGACGAGGAGTTCGCGATCCTCACGTCCGGTCTGGGGGACCCCGCCCGGGCCGTCGCGGTGGCGCAGCGCATCGCCGAGCAGATCGGCGGCTCCGTGCGGGTCGAGGGCAAGACCCTGGGCCTCCCGCTGCGCCTCGGCGTCGCCCTGGTGTCGGCCGGCTGCGAGACGGCCGACGGCTTGCTCCGCGACGGCCACGCGGCGGTCGCGGCCGCCGGGAACCGCAACGGGACGAACGTGGGCGTGTTCGACGCCGGCCTCGTTCGGCGCGCCCAGCGCGCCCTGGAGCTGGACGAGGAGCTGGCGCGCGCGATCGCGGGCGGCGAGCTGGTGGCCTGGTACCAGCCCATCGTCTCCCTCGTCGACGGGCGGCTCGAGGGCTTCGAGGCGCTGGTCCGGTGGGAGAAGGCCGGCGCCCCGGCCGTGCCCCCCGGGGAGTTCCTGCCCCGGGCCGAGGCGACCGGCGCGATCGTGGAGATCGACCGGCTCGTCCTGAAACAGGCGTGCAGCCAGATCGCCGAGTGGGACCGCAGCCACCCGGACTCGAAGCCCTGGATCAGCGTCAATCTCTCAGCGGCGCAGTTCGAGACGCCCGACCTCGTGCAGGCGGTCGCCGACGCGATCCGCGACGCCGACATCGCGCCGGAGCGTCTGCACCTGGAGCTCACCGAGAGCGCCCTGACCGTGGACGTCGAGCGCACGCGAGAGCTCCTGACCGAGCTCAAGGAGCTGGGCGTGGTGCTGGCCCTCGACGACTTCGGGACCGGGTGGTCCTCCCTGCGCTACATCCAGAGCTACCCGATCGACGTCGTGAAGATCGACCGGTCCTTCATCAAGACCATCGACGAGACCGGCGGCCACGAGCTGGCCGCGACGGTCGTCTTCATGGCCAAGGAGCTGAGGCTGGAGCTCGTCGCGGAGGGCATCGAGACCCGAACCCAGTACCGGGTCCTGAGGGACCTCGGCGTCCAGGAAGGGCAGGGCTACCACTTCTCCCGTCCGGTGCCCGCCGCCCGCGCCGCCGCCTTCCTCGCCCCCTGGGTCCCCGAAGAGCCCTCCAAGGCCTGGGATCTCGCCGCGCTCAAGCTCGTCATCGGCCGCTAGGACGCCGAGCGGCGCTGCTGCGCTTGCTACACTCCGAGCCGGCCGCTCCAGGCCGGGGAGAGACGAAGTGGGCGATTTCCGGGTCATCCAGCACGTGCAGAAGGTCCTGTGCGACCGGATCCAGGAGATCTGCGACGGGCTGGAGCTGAACTGGGTCGGGATCCACAAGGACCTGGACACCCAGCCCAAGGACGACGAGGAGGCGACGGTCTACTGCTCGCTGTACCGCGTCGACGACATGGACGACTTCGGTCTGCCCGGGTACGCGGTCAAGCCGTACAACCCCGGCCCCGCGGTGCCGGATCCCCAGCGCCAGACGTTCGTCCAGATCCCGCCCCGCTTCTTCTACCTGTACTTCGTCGTCTTCGTGGAGAGCCAGGACACCGACCTGGCGCACGCCCTCCTGGGCGCCGTGATGAACGGGTTCCACCAGCAGCCGACGCTCATGTACCGGCCGGTGACGTACGAGATCGACGGCCGGCAATACGACTCCATGGGTCGTCGGCTCAACGTCGACGGCCACCGGATCACCGTCGACGTCGACGCGGCGCCCCAGGAGGGGGCCCACGACAAGCTCCGCATGGAGCGGATCTCCACGGCGCTGGTCGACGACCTCGCCTTCGGTGACGCCTGCCTGCTCCTCAAGGGGTTCGAGCGCAAGGTGCGTCCCTACCTGACCTACCGGGTGTTCACGAAGATCGACCAGCCGCTGAACATCGCCCGGAAGCCCGGCGGCGTGAAGCTGAGCCTCTTCGACACCGACACGGACGAGCAGGCATGACCGACCCGACCGGCCTGGTCCCGGTCGAGCACGTCGAAGAGCGGGAGTTCGGTCGTCTGCGGCGCGGGCTCCAGCTGACCAACCTGCGCATCGGTCGCCTCTACCTGCTGACCAAGGGCCAGCGTGAGCCGCTCCCCCCCGAGGAGACCGAGGGACCGCTCGAGGAGCTGTACGTCTCCGACCAGGAGTTCCAGCAGCACCTCAGCGCGCTGTCGGGGCTGCCTCCGGCGTCCCTGAGCGATCCGGACGCGTCCCAGTCGCTGGCGTCGATCGACCGGGCGGTCGCGGTCCTCGACCGCAAGATCAAGGCCGAGCTGCGGGCCGACGAGCGCCGGGGCCGCACGTCCCGGTTCGACCGCCTGTGCGAGCGCTGCCAGCTGACCGAGCTGGACCGCGAGATCCTGTTCGTGGTGCTCGCCCCCGAGATCGATCGCCGCTACCGCCGGGTCTTCGCCTACCTCCACGACGACTTCACCCGGGGCATCCCGTCGGTCGGGCTCGTGGTCGACATCCTCGCGCCGCTGATGGGCACCGCCGATCGGCTGGCGCTGCTCGGCCGCTTCGAGTCCGGCTCGCCGCTCATCGCGACCGGCCTGCTGGAGCTGCTGACCCCCCGAGCCGACGACGTGCGGCCGCTGTCCCAGCGCCACCTGCGGGTCTCGGACGCCGCCGCAGGCTGGCTCCTGGGCGTCCCCCGCATGAGCGACGCGGTCGCCGATCGGGCGCGCTTCGACGGCGTGCCGCAGCCGCCGCCCCCGGTCGCGCTGCCGGATGACGCGCCCGAGCGCCTCGCCTCCGTGGTCGAGCGCATGGCGACGTCGTCTCGGCCGGTGACCCTCTTCGTGCTGTCCAAGGAGCCGGCGGGGGGCCGGGCCCTGGTCGAGCTCCTCGTCAACCTCCTGGGTCGGCCGATGGTCTCCCTCGAGGTGGGCACCTTCCTGTCCGGCGGAGACCGCATCCTGGAGGACCTCGGCCGGGCGCTCGACGACGCCTGGCTGTTCGGCGGCGTGCTGCACCTCGTCGGCTTCCCGGACACCGAAACGGCCGAGCCCGCGACGGTCCGGAACCTCGAGGCGGTGTGGCGGAAGATCCAGTCCTACCCGGGCCTGATCGCCATGCCCTGCAAGGAGCCGCCGCCGGCCGCGTGGCTCGTCGACTTCCGGCACGCGACGGTCTTCAAGCTCGACCCGCCGGCCTACCGGGACCGCTCGGCGGTCATCAACACCCTCCTGGCGAACAGCGGCGTGCCGACCGACCTCGACGCGGAGGAGGTCGACACGCTCGCCAACCGCTACCGCCTCGGGCGCCGCCAGCTCCAGCAGTCGGTCGCGTACGCCCGGGACCTCGCCTGGAGCCGCGCCCGCGACGAGGGGGTCGAGGCGGCGATCACGTTCGACGACCTGGTGGAGGGGGCCCGGGCGCAGTTCGCCCGCGACGTCGGCGGCATGGCTCGCCGGGTCGAGCCGCGCTTCGACCTCGACGACCTGGTCCTCCCCAAGAAGGAGAAGGGCCACCTGCACGAGCTGCTCGCGTTCGTCGAGAAGCGCGGCACGGTCTACGAGTCCTGGGGGTTCGAGAGCAAGTTCCCGCGCGGCACCGGCGCCAAGGCGCTGTTCTTCGGCCGCTCCGGCACCGGCAAGACGATGGCCGCCGAGTGCATCGCCCGGCGGCTCGGGATGGACCTGTTCAAGGTCGACCTGTCGTCGATCGTCAGCAAGTGGGTCGGCGAGACGGAGAAGAACCTCGGAGCGATCTTCGACCGTGCCGAGGCCGCCCAGGCGGTCCTCCTGTTCGACGAGGCCGACGCGTTGTTCGGCGCTCGCACGAACGTCGGGAACGCCGTGGACCGCTACGCCAACCTCGAGACCAACTACCTCCTGCAGAGGATCGAGGACTACGACGGCGTCGCGCTGCTGTCCTCCAACCTCAAGCAGAACATCGACGAGGCGTTTACCCGTCGGTTCCACTTCGTGATCGAGTTCCCGTTCCCGGACAAGCCGTCTCGGGAGGAGATCTGGCATCGCGCGTTCCCGACCCAGGCCCCGCTGGCCGACGACGTGGACTTCGGCTTCCTCGCCGACAAGTTCAAGTTCACGGGCGGCAACATCAAGAACGCGGTGCTCCGCTCGGCGTTCCTCGGCGCGAGCGAGGGGCAGGAGATCGGCATGCGGCACGTCCTCAGGGGCGTGTTGCGCGAGTATCAGAACCTCGAGCGGGAACCGACCGAGCGCGACTTCGGTCCCTACTGGGGAGAGGTCAAGGACCTGGTGGACAAGGGCAACAAGGGCGGCCGTCGGAGGGATCGATGAGGGAAACGCTGAAGGCAGGGCTGCTGGTGCTGGCGATCGTGGCGCTGGCGATGGCCGGCTGCGAGGCCCGGTCGACCACGCTGACGGGCCGCATCGTCGCCAAGCGAGGCGGCACCGACGTGCCGGTGTCCGACGCCACGGTGACGATCTGGCCCAGCGAGCCGGGGGGCAAACCCCAGAAGTTCGAGTCCGAGGCGGTCCAGAACCTGCGCGGAGTCTCCGTGACGCGCCCCTCGGGGCAGTTCGAGATCACCGTGCTCAGCTCGGCCGCGACCCAGGCGGAGTACCCTCTGCTCAAGGGCTGGACCTACACGATCGAGGTCGAAGTCCCCGGCTTCTACATCACGTCGTCGACGTTCGAGTACGCCGGTGGCAGCCAGTTCGTGGAGATGGAGATCGAAGAGAAGAGCGTCGACGTCCTGGACACCTCGGGAGGCGTCCAGGACGAGGACAAACAACTGCACCGCGGCGCAGTTCGCAAGGAGTAGCCAGCCCCGAGAATGCACGCCGGAGCCGTGATATAGTCCGACGTCGTCTCCATGGGCTATCGAGGGGGTTCGAGACCCGTGGAGAAGCCCTTGACCGTGCCCGTTCACCAGGAGGTCGCAGCTCACATGCCGAGCGGACTGCGCACACTCGCCACCACGTTGTTCATCGCCGCCCTCGTCACCCTCGCTGGTTGTCCCAGCGGCGGACGCAGCAGCGACATCATCGCTGGCAAGATCGCCACCACGAAGGACCAGCAGACCGTTCCGGTCTCGCAGGCTCAGGTGATGATCCGGCCGCTGACGGTCGATCCGGAGCAGAAGGGCGCCGACGAGCAGCCCGAAGAGCCGACGAACCTACGGGGCGTGTCGATCACCAACGACACCGGCTACTTCGAGATCGTCGCCCTCTCGTCCGACCAGACCTTCCAGGAGTACGGACTCCTGCGGAACTGGAAGTACGAGATCAC
>CAYQEG010000322.1:0-7499 GCA_964416435.1 uncultured Rickettsiales bacterium | reverse complement strand
TCGTCGCAGTCGTCGTCCGCGTTGCCCGCGACGCCGTCGGCGCCGCAGGTGGTGACGCCGTCGAGGTCGAGGTCGAAGGGGTCGTCCGCGGCGCCGGAGCAGTCGTTGTCGACGGTGTCGCACAGCTCCGTCGCGCCGGTGTAGATGGTCGGGTCCTCCGGCGCGCAGTCGGTGGAGTCGGGGTCGCCGTCCGCGTCGCTGTCGGGCCAGGTGCGGAGGTGCACGCCCGTCACGTCGCCGCCGCGGCCGCCGTGCACCCACGGAGTCACCGGCACCGGGGGAGCCTGGGCGAGGTCCCAGGCGAGCCGCCAGCGGTAGTGGTAGGCGAGCTGGCCGAGGAAGGCGTCGATCGTCTCCTGGATCTCGACGCCCCCGGCCGGCAGGGCCAGCAGGTCGGACTCCCACGAGACCGAGCCGACGAAGGGCGAGCCGGCGGGCTGCCCCTCGACCTGGAGGCGGGCGCGGGCCGCCCCGGCCGACGACGCGGCGGTCAGCGCCAGGTCGAGATCGGCCGAAACGCTGAGCGCCCCGGCGGGCAGCGGGGCCGCCCCGCCGGGCTGGAGCGCCACCGCGGCGGCGGGCCAGGCGACGTCGGAGGAGGCGTCGCCGCCGCCCCGGTAGAGCCAGGCGCCGCCCTGGTCGGAGTTCGTGTCGCCGCCGTCCCAGAGGGGGTCGCCGACCACGATGTCGTCCCGACCGTCGCCGTCGACGTCGCCTACGCCGGCCATCACCTGGCCGAAGTCGGCGAACGCCTCGGGGCCGCTGAGCACCAGGTCCGCCGACGGTGACGGACCGGCCGCCGACCCGAGGAACAGGTGGACCTCCCCGCGGAAGTTGGTCCCTGCGTCGGGGACGCCGATCAGCAGGTCCGAGAAGCCGTCCCCGTCGACGTCCCCGGCGGCCAGGCTGGTCCCCAGGCTCGCCCCGGAGTCGGTGTGCGAGAACGCGAACTGGGCGACGGCGGACGGCCCTGTCGCCGAGCCCGGGAACACCTGCACCAGGCCGGTGTCGTTGGCCGCGCCGTCGTAGTTCGGCGCGCCGACCACGAGGTCCGCGAAGCCGTCTCCGGTCAGGTCACCGGCGCGCGCGAGCGCCGACCCGAAGCCGGCCGAGACCTGGGGTCCGTCGAGCACCAGGTCGGCGGACGACGGCAGCCCCGCGGCGTCTCCGAGGAAGACGGCGACCCGCCCGCCGTCGTTGTGCACCCCGTCAAAGCCGGGCTCGCCCAGGGCGAGATCCTCGACGCCGTCGCCGTCGAGGTCGCCGACGACCGCGCAGGCCAGGCCGAGCTGGCCGCCATCCTCGGTCCCCACGAGCTCCCAGCTCGACGAGGCGGCGGGCGCCGGGGAGGCGCCCGCGAAGAGCTGCACCCGCCCGGCGTTCCCGTTCCCGCCCTCGTCCCAGAACGGGGTCGTGACCACGAGGTCGCTGAGGCCGTCGCCGTCGAGATCTCCGCCCGTCATGCAGTAGCCCAGCTGCCCGCCGCCCTGGGTGCCCGCGAGGGTCCAGACCGAGCTGGAGTCCAGCCCCGCGGGGCCGCCGAGGTACAGGCTGGCGATCCCCATCCCGCTCGTCGGGCTCGCCCAGCCGGGGGCCGCGACGAGCACGTCGTCGTAGCCGTCCCCGTCCACGTCGCCCACCCCCGCGGTCGGACCCATGGCCGCGCCGGCCTGGTCGCTGGCGGTGGTCCAGTCCGGGCCGACCGAAGGCCCGTCCGGCCCCCCGGAGTAGAGCCGGACCTCGCCATCGTCGGTCAGGACGACGAGCTCCCCCGGCACCCCGACGAGCAGATCGTCGTAGCCGTCGGCGTCGACGTCCCCGGCGCCGGCCAGGAAGGAGCCGAGGGCGGCGTCATCGGCGGACGGGGGGGCGGGGAGCCAGCCGCTCCCGCCGGGCAGCCCGGGCCCGCCGAGCGCCGCGAACGCCGCGCCGGTGTCAGCGCCGGCGGCGCCGTCGTACCAGCGGGCGCCGGTGACGAGGTCGCCGAAGCCGTCGCCGTTCACGTCTCCGCCGGCGACCGCGAACCCGAAGTGAGCGGTGTCCTGGTCGCCCCCGAGGGTGGAGTCGGGGGCCGACAGGCCGGCGGGGGAGCCGAGGTAGAGACCGACCGTGCCCTCGTCGACGGTGGGGTCGTCCGCTCCGTAGGCGCCGATGGCGGCGTCGGCGAAGCCATCGCCGTTGACGTCGCCCAGGCCGGCGACCGCGCGGCCCAGCCGCTCCTCGACGCCGGCGCCGACCACGACCGCGCCCGGGGAGGCGACCGGCCCCCCGGCGGAGCCCGAGAAGAGGTGGGCGCGGCCGACGTTGGCCGATCCGGAGTCCCACTTGGGCTCTCCGACGAGCAGATCGGCGTACCCGTCGCCGTCGACGTCGCCCACCCCCGCGACGCCGCGGCCGAGCAGCGCCCCCTCCTGGTCTCCCGCGACCGACCAGTCGGCGGTCCCGCCCGGTCCGGCGGCGTCCCCCAGCCAGACGAACACCGCGCCGACGTCGTCCGCCGCGCCGTTCCAGCCCTCCGCGCCGACGACGAGGTCGCCGAACCCGTCGCCGTCGAGGTCGCCGGCCGCGGCGACCGCGCCGCCGAACCCGGCGCCCGCCTGGTCCGACTCGCCGGTCCAGGTCGGCGACGCGCCGGGCCCGCCGGTCCCCCCGAGGAACAGGAACGCCTGCCCCTCCGCTACCTCGCCGTCGGCGCACGCGGGGCAGCCGACCAGCACGTCCCCGAACTCGTCGCCGTTCACGTCCCCCGCGGCCGCCACGTCCGTGCCGAACCCGGCCCCGGCCTGGTCCGACTCCCACGACGCGTGGGGGGCGGCCGACGGGCCTGCCGCCGAGCCCAGCCAGAGCCGCGCCGCGCCCTCGCCGGCCTGCCCGTCGCCCCAACCGGGGGCGCCGACGACGAGGTCAGCCAGCCCGTCGCCGTCCACGTCCCCCGCGCAGGAGACGGCGTGTCCGACGCGCTCGTCCGCGACGGTCCCCACCGTGCTCCAGGTGGCCGCCGCGACGGGGCCGTCGGGGCCGCCGGGGAAGAGGAACGCCGCCCCCACCCCGTCCCACTCGGGCGCGCCGACGAGCAGGTCAGAGAAGCCGTCCCCGTCGACGTCGCCGGCGCTGACGTCGTAGCCGAGCTCGGAGCCCGCCTGGGTCCCTTGCGCCGTCCAGTCGACCGACTGAAGCAGGGCGGCGAGGCCCAGGCTGTCGAGGGTCGGCTGAGCCGGACCGCCGCACCCGGAGGCGAGCACGACGAGGATCATGGGGAGGCGACGCACGGCCGCAGTGTGCCCCACCCGTTCGGCCTCCGCGCTCGACTTGACCGGGCGAGCCGACCCGGTCGCGGGCGCCGGGGGAGGACGGCCGAGGGGGCTACTCGGTGTAGCCGAGGGCGCGGAGCGCTTCGAGGACCTCGGGGGGCAGCGCCTCGGCGTCGGGGTCGAGGCCCGAGTCCTCGCGGGTCGCGCCGGCGGCCCAGGCCGCGAGCAGGGCGCGGGCGGTGTCGTGCAGCGGAGACCAGGCGGCCACGTCCTCCGCCGGCTCGGGGAGGGGGTCGAGGTCGGGCGCCGGGCGGTCGCGCCGCTGGCCCGGCGGCCCGGGGAGCGGGAGGGGCGGCAGCCCCGGCAGGCCCGCGGCGGAGCGCTCCCGACGGATCCGCATCACCAGCTCCCGCTCCGTCGGGCTCAGCTGGGGGCGCTGCTCGAGCGGGTCCTCCGACAGGTCGTACCGCTCGACGTATCCCTGCCCGTCGACCAGGGTCTTGTACGGCGGGAGCCGAACGGCGATCTGCAGGCCGCTCCCCCCCTGCGGGTGGTTCCCGTCCAGGTGGCCGAGCGGCGACGGGCCGACCACGACCGCCGGTCGCTCCTCGCCCCCCTCGAGCAGCGACGGACCGACCGCGCCGTCGCCCGCGGGCAGCCCGGCGGCCTCCAGGAGCGTCGCCGCGACCCGGACGGTCGAGACCTGGGCGTCCACCGTCGCGGCTCGACCGCCGGGGGTGCGCACGATGAGCGGGACCCGGGCCACCGGCTCGTAGATCGAGTGCTCGTGGCTGCCGTGCTGGTGGTGCTCTGCGAGGGACTCGCCGTGGTCGGCCACCGCGATCAGGGTGGTCGTCCCCCAGCGTCCCTGGTCGGTGAGGCCCGCCACCAGGCGGCCCACCTGCGCGTCGAGGAACGCCACCTCCCCGGCGTACCCGTCGGCCATCCGCAGCACGCGGTCCCGGGTGGCGTCGCCGCACGACGCGATCGGCCGCCCCATCATCGGGAGCATGGCCCGGGGACCCGCCCGAAACGTCGTCGGGTGTCCCCGCCACCCGCAGGGATCGGGCAGCGCCGCCGCCGCCGGGGTGAACCCCTCCCGCTCGGCGTGCGGCGTGTGCGCGTCGTACAGGTGCACCCACAGGAACACCGGCTCGTCGCCCTGCCGCCCCAACCAGGCGAGCGCGCGATCGACGGTGCGATCGCCCGGCTCCTTCACCAGCCGCCTGGTGCTCCGACCCAGCGGGAGCAGCCCCGCCAGGGGGAGCCGTCGGGCCCCCGGCCAGGGTCCGAGCTCGTCCCGGTAGACATCGAACCAGCGGGCGAGCCCGTGGCTCCCGTGCAGGACGGAGGTCGAGACGAACGCCGCCGTCCGGTAGCCGGCCTCGCCGAGCGCCGTCGGCGCCCCCTCCAGCGACCGGGGCACGACCCGGCCGTTGCGCACGACGCCGTGGCGGTCGGGCGGTACGCCGCTGAGCAGGGTGGTGTGGCTGGGCAGGGTGAGCGGCGCGGTCGTCACGGCGTCGTCGAACCGGACGCCGGACGCCGCCAGCGCCTCGAGGTGCGGGGTCAGGCCGGGGGTCAGGGAGTCGGGGTAGGCGGAGACGTGGTCCCGCCGAAGCGTGTCCAGCGTGACGAGCACGAGGGTCGTCGGGTCGGCGGCCGCCTCCGTCCGGGGCGATCCCGGGTTCGCGCGGCCGGGGTGGGCGAGCGCGCCCCAGGCGGTCAGCCCGGCCAGGAGCAGCAACGCGAGGGTGGCGACGATTCGCGGTCGGTCCAGCCGGGAGGCGGCCCCGAGCAGGACGGCCGCCACCCCGGTCGCCAGTCCGGCCTCCAGCGCGAGCGCGGGGGCGATCTCCCCCAGCGACCAGCCCTGATCCCAGCCCAGCAGGCGGAGCGCCTGCACCACGGCGTGACCGAGACCGAGTCCGAGGCTCGCTGCGATCCAGGTCCGATGTCGCACCGGCCGCACCTTAGCGGCTCGGTGTGCGCCGGGGTCCTACCCGATGTGCGGGGCGGGCGGAGCCGCGGACCGACGCCCTCGCCTACGACGGGGGAGGACCCACACGGCGATGAGGACCGGCGGGGGGCACTTCACGAGGCTCCGTTCAGCCGGCGACCACCGGGTTGAGCGGCGACAGGTACCCGGCGACCAGGGCGGTGATCTCCCGCCGCACGTCGGCGCGGTCGAGCTGCTCCGGGTCCTCGCGAGCCATCGGCTCGATCACCCCGGCCGTCGCGTCCACCAGGATGCGGGCCGCGAGGTCCGGATCCAGGGCCCGCACCAGGTCGGCGTGCCGCCGCAGCTGCTCCGCGACCAGCCCTTGCAGGCGCTCGAGGTAGTTCGCCAGGCGGCTCTGCCCGGTGATCGCCTCGTGGCGACGGAGCTGTCGGTGGAGCGCCGGGTCGGTGGCCAGCGACCGCAGCAGCTCCTCCATCATCGTCGTCAACGCGGTCCCGAGCTCGTCGCTCGGCAGCTCCCGACGCAACATGCTCCGGCGGCTGAGGAACATGGCCTCGATGTGGCGGTCGCACAGCGCGTCGTAGATCGCCTCCTTGTTCCCGAAGTACTGGTAGAGGCTCCCGACGCTGACCCCGGCCCGCTCCGCGACCCGCGCCGTGGTGCAGCCGTCGAGACCGTGGACTCGTAGAACCTGAGCGGCGCCCTCCAGGATCGCCTCGACGGTCGCCTTGCTGCGCGCCTGGCGGGGCTTGCGTACGCGGTTCTCGTCGGTCATCGGGGCTCTCTCCACAAACGCGAATTGATGAATATGAATTCAGGTTCATATTTAAGACATGAGCAACGAACTGTCCATCTCCTGGCGCGACCGACTCCGAATCCTCCTCAGCGTGGCCTCTGTCGCTCGCGATCCCTCCAACCTCGATCGGGTGCTCAGCCTCAGCGACGAGATCGCGAGCCGAGAGGAGGCGCTCGACAAGATCCCCGCCGAGCTGCGGGCCCTCGGCGAGCGGCTCGACGACCAGCTCCCGCTCCCCCCGATGGCAGAGCTGCGGAGCCTCCCGACCGGCACCGTGGGGCGCGAGTACGCGCGGTTCCTGGACGACCACGGGCTGACCCCCGAGGCGCTGACGCCGGTCGAGCAGGAGGGCCCGCTGGGCAACCTGCGCGCCCACATGCGGGGCGCCCACGACCTGTGGCACGTCGTCACCGGTTGGACGCCCGACCTGCTCGGCGAGCTGGGCCTCCAGGCCTTCTACCTGGCCCAGCTGCGCGTCCCGTTCCCCGGCCTGATCCTGGTTGCCGGGCTGGCCCACACCGTGTGGAAGGCCCCGGAGCACACCTTCGAGGTGATCGACGCGGTCGCCGAGGGCTGGCGCCAGGGGCAGGACGCGGAGATGCTCGCGGGGCTGCCGTGGGCGGACTACGTCGAGGTACCGGTGAGCGACCTCCAGGCGCAGCTGGGCATCACCCCGGCGCGGCGGCGGCCCGAGCAGATCGTGCCCCTGGTCGCGGTGGCGGCCTGAGGGGACCCGGCCGGACGGCCGGTCGGGGCCCACTTTGCGGTCCGGGACGATCCTGTGGTTGGCTGCTCCGACCGGCGGGGGCCGTCCCAGGCTCCACCGACCGGCCTTCACCAGGAGCCCCATGCGCTGGATCGTGCTGTTCGCCTCCGTCCTCCTCTTCGTCGGCTGCGGCAAGGACCCGGCGGTCCACCTCTCGGCCGCCGATCACGCGAAGTACCCGCGCCCGCACAACCTCGACGAGGTGATGGAGGGCTCCATGAGGTCGAACCTCATGACCTGCTACCGCGGCCTCAAGAGCACCGCCGTCGGCAGCGTCGAGCTGGACGTCTCGGGCTCGCACGGCCTGATGGACGTGGAGGTCACGTCGGGCTCCGGCGACGACGCCCTCGACCGCTGCGCCCTCGACACCCTCACCGGCGGGCGGCTGATGCGCGAAGTGGGTGACACGAACGACCACATCGGGTTCGTCGTGACGGTCCGGTTCGCCCAGGAGTGACGGTCCGCCGCTGAGTCCGCGGCGCCTCTACCAGGCGCCCACGAGGGCCAACCCGACGCGGGCCCGGCCGTGCTCGTCGGCTCCGAACGTCGGACTGACGGTGACGAACGGTCGCGTCGGCAGCGGGTCGACCGACGCCCTCACGCTCGCCCGGCGCAGCGCCCCGTCCAGCAGGTCGATGCTGGCCTTGCCGTCGATCTGCATGAACACCGGGCCGAGATCTCCTTGAGCGGCTGCGTCTCCATCGCGATGAGCACGTCAGCGCA
>CAYQEG010000321.1:0-7538 GCA_964416435.1 uncultured Rickettsiales bacterium | reverse complement strand
GGGGGGGGGGGGGGGGGGGGGGGGGGGGGGGGGGGGGGGGGCCCCCCCCGGCCGGGGCGGCCTCAGCCGCCGGGGCGGGGGTGTCCACCGGGGCGGACTGCACCGGGGTCGGCCGATCCTCCGGCTCGCTGTCCGCGTTGGCCTCACGTTCCTCGGCTCGCTTGCGTCGGAAGTCTTCGCGGCGCTTCTCCGCGTCCTTGCGCCGCTCGGTCCGCTCCTCCTCGAGCAGCTCGGCGTCCAACGTCTGCCTCAGATCCCACGCCGTACGGCGAATCATCCCGTACGCCTTGCCCAGGTAGCGGGCGACCTCGGGGAGCTTGCGGGGGCCGAGAACGACCAGCGCGATCCCGAAGACGACCATGATCTCGAGGGGACCCAGATTAAACACGGAGGCATGATGCCGGAGTGTCGCGTGTCGCGCTCCGCGACGCGCCCCGAAGGGGTCGGGCCCTGGATGGGCCCGACAACACGAGGCAGGGAGTATCACGGATCTCTTGCCCCGGCGCTCCCGCATCCGTTAAGACCATTCCTTCCATGTGCCGCATGTTCGCCTTCATGAGCCGCGTCTCCCTCAAGGTCCAGCGTTCGCTGGTCAAGGCAGACAACGCGCTGCAGACCCAGTCCAAGGGCCACCCCCACGGCTGGGGCATCGCCTACTACCTGACCGGGCAGCACACGCCGCACCAGGTCAAGAGCGTCGAAGCTGCGTTCTCGGACGACCGGTTCAGCCGGGTCAGCGAGTTCCTGACGTCCAACGCCGTGCTCGCCCACGTGCGCAAGGCGACGGTCGGTGAGCTCACGCTGGAGAACACCCACCCGTTCGAATACGCCGGCTGGAGCTTCTGCCACAACGGCACGATCTTCGGCTTCCGCGACTTCGAGGACGCGGTGCGGGAGCGCATCCACCCGCGCTTCCACCCCCACATCGCCGGCACCACGGACAGCGAGGGGCTCTTCTACGCCGTGCTCAGCGAGCTGGAGAAGGTCGGGTTGAACGTCGAGGAGCCCGGCGACGTGTGGCCCGAGCAGACGGGGGAGGCGCTGGCCGGCCTGTCCCGCTGGATCCGCGATCTCTCGGCGGAGACGGGCGCCGACGAGCGCGAAGCGATGATGAACTTCGTGCTGACCAACGGCCGCATCCTGCTCGCCCAGCGCTTCAACGGCGGCCTGAGCTTCTCGACCCAGAAGAAGCGGTGCGCCGACTTCGACATCTGCCCCGTCGCCGAGAAGGTCTGCTTCGGCCCCCGCCGCACCGGCATCGAGCACACGCACGTGCTGCTCGCGTCCGATCCCACGAGCCCGGACGACGTCTGGGAGGAGATCCCCAACCGCGGCTGGCTGACCGTGGACGCGAAGTACCGGCTGCACGTGCAGCCGATGTCCGGGGTCTCCGGTCCGGACGCCTGGTTCGCCTAGGCCCAGTCCTCGCTAAGCTCCCTCCTCGGAGGAGCCCCCATGCGTCACCCAGCCCTGCTCGCGCTGCCCCTGATCGGCGTCGGCGTCATCGCCTTCACCTTGTCCGCGACCGGAGGAGAGCCGTCCGCGGTGGCCGGGCCGGACAACCCGGTCTACACGATCGATCCCGACGACGACGCGGGCTGGAAGGTCTCCCCCGACGGCAAGGCGCGCATGCTCAAGATGGCCGAGGGCAAGAACGCCTTCTTCGCCATCCTGATGCTCGAGCCGGGCGCCGCGATCCCGTTCCACCGCGACTCCACCGAGGAGTACATCCTCATCATGGAGGGGGGCGGCACGCTGACGATGGACGGGCAGAGCTACACCCTCGAGGAGGGCTCGGTCGCCTACATGCGCCCCAACGCCGAGGTGGCGTTCCTCAACGGCACGCGCCAGACCTTCGGGTTCCAGATCTTCGCGGGGCCCGAGCCGGCGTCGAAGTACACGACCTGGGTCGACCTCGCCGACTCTCCGGTGGTCAAGCAGGACGAGCGCGAGGACATGCTCTGGCCGGTCAACGCCATCCGCACGGCCGAGAAGGCCTACCACGCAGAGTGGGACGCGTTCACCAGCGCCCCGGCCTGCCCCGCCGGGCTGCCCGGCCCCGACGCCCGCCCCTTCACCGGTGACTGCACGTCCGCCTGGTACAACCTCGGCTGGATCCCCGACGGGGACGCCAAGTGCCAGTTCCGGGTCGTCGCGAAGCCGGGCGCCAGCTACAGCGACGACGACTTCGACGTCTGGGCCGAGTGCGACCTGGACGGCGACGGCAAGCGCGCCATCATCCACGCCAACCGCGCCGACAAGGCGAAGCTCGTCACCCCCGCGGACGTCTTCTAGAGGTCTAGAGGAGCGGCCCGAAGAGCGCGAACAGGTTGGACCAGGCGTCCGCGATGACGCTCCGCTCCTCCTTCCAGCGGACCGCTGAGAGCCGCTGGGAGGCGTCGCGCTCGGCGTCGAACAGGCCCGACACGCCGCTCACCGCGGGCTCCCCGGTGACCCCGACGTTGAGCTCGTAGTTGAGCGCGAACGAGCGCGGGTCGACGTTCGCCGAGCCGATGCAGGCCCACAGGTCGTCGATCACGAGCAGCTTGGCGTGCAGCATCGGCCCGTCCCGCAGGTACAACCCCACGCCGGCCGCGAGCAGCTCGCCGAAGAAGCTGCGCATCGCCCAGTCGACCACCTTGTGGTCGGTCTTCTGTGGGATGACGAGGTCGACCCGCACCCCCCGCAGCGCGGCGGTCACCAGCGCCATCATCACCGGCTCGTCGGGGATGAAGTAGGGCGAGGCGATGCGCACCGACCGCTGGGCGTTGTGGATCGCGGTGACCAGCACCTTGTGCCAGACCCCGACGTCGCCGTCGGGCCCCGACGGGAGCACCCGGCAGATCGCGTCGCCGTCGGTGTCGACCTTGGGGAAGTAGAGCGGATCGACCAGCCGCTCCCCCGTCGCCCAGTACCAGTCCTCCGCGAACGCCGCCGTCAGCTGGTGAACCACCGGGCCGCGCAGCTCGAAGTGGTAGTCGACGGACTCGACGCCGACGCCGGGCCGGTCGCTGTGACGCGCCGTGATGTTCATCCCCCCGGTGAAGCCGACGCGGCCGTCGACGACCAGGATCTTGCGGTGGTTGCGCAGGTTCAGCTGGAACCGCCCCTTGAGCAGGCTGCGCGACGCGAACGGGCTGACCTGCACCCCGTCACCCTGCGCCTCCGCCACGGCCAGCAGGTCCAGGTGGGGCGAACCGACCGCGTCGTACAGCACCGAGCAGCGCACCCCCCGCCGAGCCGCTCGGCGCAGCGCCTGGAGCACCTGCTCGCCGATGGCGTCGCTGTCGAAGATGAAGGTCTCGAGCACCACGAACTTCTGGGCCGACTCGATGACCCCGAGCACCCGCGGGAACCACTCGTCCCCGCCGTCGATCGTGTCGACCCGGTTGCCCGGCACCGCCCGGTAGCGGCTGACGTTGCTCAGCAGCACCGCGAAGTCCTTGAGATGGCCGGGCAGGCCGGGCCCCTCGCGGGGCAGCTCCCGCCACGGGCTGTCCGACGTCACCAGCGCCTCGATCTCGCCGCGCACCGCGCGGTTGCGCAGCTCCTTGATGGTGGCCCGCTTGCCCACCCGGTCGATCCCGAACAGCAGGTAGGCGCCCGCCCCGAGGAGCGGCGCCAGCGCGATGAGGCCGAGCCACGCGAGCTTCGCCTGGGGCCGCTTCTTGGTGAGCAGCGTGTGCCACGCCGTCCACAGCCCGAGGCTCACCCAGAGCACCGCGGAGACGGTGCCCCAGAACGGCAGGTTCACGCTCATGACGAGAAGAGGTTCCGGAAGATCCGGCTGGTCTGTCGAGCGTAGTACGGCGCTTTCGCCGCCTGCACCGCCACCCGACGCCACGACCCGGGGGGCCGCAGGTCCAGGAGCAGCCCCGCGCCGGCCCGCACCACCTCGAACAGGTCCTCCCCCTGGGGCACCACGAGGCAGACCCGGCCGAGCTCCGCCAGGGTGTGGCCGTCGCTCCCCGCGGTCACCGAGCGACCCTGCTCCCGGGCGAACGCGCGCGCCTTGGTGTTGCCGCCGTCCAGCTCCTGGCCGTTGATCGCCTCCACGGCGTCGATGTCCGGGAGCAGCGGCAGGATATGGTTGTGCTTGTCGCGCACGGTCATCCAGCCGTTCTTGGCCACCGCGAACGGATGGGCCGCCGACGTCAGGTGGTCGTAGGGCTCCAGGTCCTCCATCAGCTCGGCGACCGGCCGCGCGACGGGCGCCAGCGGCGACGCCCCGGGGGCCCGGAACGGCGCGATGGAGTCGGCGTAGAAGCGGCGGAGGTCGTCCGCCGCGCGGAAGTAGATGAGCAGGTGGATGCGCTCGGCGGTGGTCACCTCGATGGCCGGCACCACCGTGTCGTCCACGGCGCACGCGTCCATCGCGCCGCCGATGACGTTGTGGTCGGTGATCGAGAGCCGGATCTTCAGCTGCTTCGCCCGCTCGATCGCCTCGGACACCGTCGCCAGGCCGTCGCTGTGGCGGGTGTGGAAGTGGAGGTCGTACAGATCGAACGAGTCGTGCAGCTCGCTGGCCGAGTCGGGATCCGTGACGAGGGGGAGCGGCATCCCCTACAGCGTAACCAGTCGGCGGGCGGTGGCAATCACCAGCCGCCCACCGACGGTCGCTACACCGCTTGTGGCTTCCACGCCTCGAAGCGCTCGGTCAGCTCGACGGGGCTCTCACCTCCGTTGAACTTCTCGGCGATCCGCTTGACGCGGCTCCACTCGGGCTCGGCGCGGCAGCTCGCCTCCATGGATTCGTACGGCACGCGCCGCAGGAACCCGTAGGCGAGGTGCCGATGCCGTGTCTCGGACCGGACGTGGCCGCGCCGGTGCTCGCACAGGGACTCCCGGAGCCAGCCGATCTGCTCGGCGCGCTCCTCGGGAGCCTCGCGGGCACGCCGCACGAGCCGAAGCTCCTCGGCGCGGATCAGGCGCGACTCGGCCGCCAGGCTGCACAGGTTGATCTTCAGGTGGGTCAGTCGATGGTTCATGAGGTCCTCCCTCATCGTTGGGTTGTCGGTGTCGTCGGATGGGACGACAGCGACGGAGGACCTCGGCTCCGGCGCTCAGGCCGGCTTTCGCCTTCAGGTGAATCCGAACAGGGTCATCGGACTGCCTCGAGAGATGGTGACCACGGCAGGACTCGAACCCGCACACGATCGGTTTGAAACCCGCTGCTCTAACCAGTTGAGCTACGTGGTCGGCGCCGGTTCAACCCGGCTGGGGGTGGGAGTGTTCCTTCGAACGGTCTATTCGGAAGGTCTGTCGGGCGCCGGCTCACCGCGAGCCGATGGCCGCCGGACGATTCGCCGTGGCGCGCTCCGGTCGGCCGTGATAGTCAGCCCCCGCCGCCGGCGCGGGTGCCGGAGCGACGGAGATGCCATGCGACGCCTCGCCCTCGTGTTCATCTTGATCGCGCTCTCGGTGCCCCTGATGGGGGCCGACGACTGCCAGCCTTGCGAAGACCCGTCCCAGCTCTTCTGCCCCTGATCGACGCGTGAGCACCGTCGCCCGGGCGGCGCTCGCGATCGACCACACGATCGACGCCCTCAAGTGGCCCGTCTGGGTCGGCGCGGTGGTGCTGATGCCCGGCGCCCTCGTCGCGTGCCTGCGATGCCTCCTCCCCGCCGCCCGGGGCGTGCCCGAGCACCTGCCCTTCCTCGCGGGGGTCGGCGCCTACCTGATCGCCTGGATGCTCCTCTTTCGGTGGCGGGCGATGGGCTCCTACCTCCCGACGTTCGCCCACGAGCTGAGCCACGCGGTCGTCGCCCTGGCGACCCTGCACCCGGTCACCGGGCTGCACGCGACCTGGCGCAAGGGCGGCCACATGACCTACCGGGGGCGGGGCAACTGGCTGATCAGGCTGGCGCCCTACTTCCTGCCCGTCGCCACGCTGTCCGTGGTCGCCGTGCTCAGCCTGGTCCCGGCCTCCTGGCGGGGGCCGGGGGAGGTGGTGCTGGGCGTCGCGCTGGCGTTCGACCTGGTCTCCATCGCGCGCCAGAACCACCCCGACCAGCCGGATCAGATCGCGGTCGGGCGGCCGTTCGCCTTCGTGTTCCTGCCGGTCGCCCAGCTGCTCCTCGCCGCAGGGCTGCTCCGGTTCGTGCTCGAAGGGCCGGCGGGGATCGCCCGGGTCGTGCGGGACGTCTCGGAGATCACCGGCTGGATGCTCCCCTGGCTGGCCGGCGGAGCGGGGCTCCGCTGAGGGTCGGCTCGATCGGGCGGCGCCAGGAACGTGTAACGCATTGAAGCCGGAGCCCCGTGAGACCGGGGGATCCGAGGCCAAGGCGCGACGAGGAGATGCATCGTGAATGCACGACGAGGAGCAACACCGGGATCGGACGCATCCGGGCCGCGGGGCGACAGGCGGCTACGCGCTACACGCTCCTACGGGAAGGCGGGCACGCCGATCGGCTCCTGCACGAACTCCCACGAGCTCGATCCGCCCCACGCCCCGGCGGACTCGCCGACCTCGGTCACGGTGAAGCTGCCGGTGCCGTCGTTCAGCCCGACGTAGAGCACCCGGTCGTTGCTCGGGAACGGCTCGATGATGCTGATGATCACGTCCATGTCGCCGTCGTCGTCCCAGTCGTAGGGGTAGGGCCAGCCGCGCCCGACGTCGTCCTGGGAGCCGTCCGCGAGGTCCGGCACGTTGACGTCCAGCGCCTCGACCCCGGGGCCGGACGGCAGGTCGCCGGCCACCGGGTCGGTGAACCAGATCCAGGCCTGGCCCGCGTCGTCGTCGTCATCGAAGCCGCCGAGGTAGTCGATGGTGCCGTCGCCGTCGAAGTCCGCGAGCGCGAAGCCGTTGACGTTCTGGTCGACCGTGAAGCTGGCCCAGCTGTCCGTGAACGTGCCGTCGGCGTCTCCCCGGTGGACCAGGCAGTTGGTCGGGGCGACCCAGTTGGTCGGACCGCACTCGACGATGTCGGGGAAGCCGTCGCCGCTCATGTCGACCGGCGGCAGCGCCACCGAGCCCGCCCCGCCCGACGACCAGTACGACAGGTAGAAGGGACGCAGGAAGTCGCTGCTCGGGGGCAGCCGGTCCCAGGCCTCGCCGTCGCCGCTGTTGAGCCACACCCAGCCGTCGCCGTCGTTGCTGTCCCAGCCGACGACGTCCAGGTCGCCGTCCAGGTCGAGGTCGACCGCGCCGTACAGGTCCGCCGCGCCGCTGACGTCGAACTCGTCGCTGTTGTCCTCCAACTCGACCTCCTCGAACTCCGAGCCGCAGTCGTTGAAGAAGGCGTGCACCGCGGTCAGCCCCGAGCTCCACCAGTTGCCGGTCACCCGCCCGACGAGCACGTCCGACGCGCCGTCGCCGTCGAAGTCGCCGACGACCGCCGTCGCCGCCGTGCCGTTGCCCGACGGATCGAGCGAGGTCGGGCCGACGAAGCCGCCGGCGCCGTCGGACGTCCAGTACTTCGCGGCGCCCGTGTCGTCGCCCTTGGCGAAGATCACCGGCACGTCGTCCGCCTCGCCCTCGCAGTCGTTGTCGAGCCCCTCGCAGGCTTAGGCGTTGCCGGGGAACAACCAGTCGATGG
>CAYQEG010000320.1:0-7739 GCA_964416435.1 uncultured Rickettsiales bacterium | reverse complement strand
CTGGTTGGCGGGGGCGGGGTGAGGCCGCCATTCCGTGCCGAGATGGTGCGTCTGGCGACTGGTTGGCGGGTTGGGCCGCCAGTCGGTGCCGAGATGGGGCGTCTGGGAGCTGGTTGGCGGGTTGGGCCGCCAGTCGGTGCCGAGATGGGGCGTCTGGCGACTGGTTGGCGGGGGCGGGGTGAGGCCGCCATTCCGTGCCGAGATGGTGCGTCTGGGAGCTGGTTGGCGGACGCCGGGCCGCGGACAGCGGATGGAGCGGATGAGCGGATGGAGATCCGAGAGCGGTCCCTCCATCCCTTCACGCCCGATATCCGCTCATCCGCGGCATCCGCTATCCGCGGCGATCGTCTATGGGACCAGCACTGGCTCAAAACGGCCCCTCACAATCCTGAGGCCCTCCGCGCGGGTCTGGAGACCCGACTCCTGCGTCCCTCATCGGTCACGGGGGGCAAGCCCCGCTCCCTCTTCGGTCCTTGACCTGGGCCCTCCATCCTCCCCGCTCCCGGGGCCTCATACTCATGAGGGGCCCTTTAGTCCCCGGCCGCCAGGGTCAGGGGGCCGCCCTGGCTGTCCACGTGGTAGTCGCCCGCCGACGTCCAGCCGCTCCAGTCGACCTGCCCCTCGGCGATCTGCCAGGGGACCGTCCCGGCCTCGAACCCGGCGATCGCGTCCCCAGCGTCCCGCCGCAGGGCCACCATCGTGGGGAGCTCCGGAAGCTGGGCTCCGAAGCTGCAGCCGTCGTGCTGCGGGGGCAGGATCGGCGCTACGTCGAACGCCAGGTCGGCGTCGGGCGCCTCGGTCGGGGCGCCCGACACCTCCACCTGGCTCTGGCAGTCGACCTGCCAGACCCCGTCGCGCCGGCTCTCCCGGCGGACCAGCAGCGCCCCGTCCAGCCGGCCGGAGTCCTCGTACACATGCGCCTCGTCCGCCGCGTACGTCGCCCAGAGGCCGCCGCTGAAGCGGACCGAGACCCGCTCGTCCTCGACGGCGCAGAGGTCCAGGGACGAGCACTCGGGGTCGGCGCAGTCGGTCAGGCTGTCGAGGTCGTCGTCGATCCCGTTGCCGCACTCTTCGGGGGCGGGGCCCGGGGCGTCGGAGTCGCCCGGATCGGACTCGGACACGGCGTCGAACGGGTCGCCCGGAGCGACCGTCTCGCCGTGCCAGGTCGGGGAGGCGCAGCCGACGAGCGGCAGGGCCAGGAGCAGGAGCGCGCAGCGTGGGGGGGGGTGCATGTGAATCTCTCAGAGGGTGGTGAAAGCGAAGAGCACCGACCACGCGTCGTCGGTCCCGTCCCCGTCGACGTCCACGTCGAACGGGCGCAGGGCCAGCAGGTCGGCGAGGCTGCCCGAGGGGGTCGGCAGCGCCGGGATCTCGTCGGGCCGGAGCACCGCGTCGACGGCGCCCGCGTACAGGCTGTCGCTGCCGGCGTACAGCTCGCCGGACAGCACGACGTCGTGCAGGACCAGCGGGTCCAGCCCCGGCAGCGGGATCGGCAGGACGGGGAGCCGCTCGCACACGAACGACTCCCCGTCGCGCCAGCAGGACGTGGAGGCTGGCGTCGCAGCGGGCCCCCAGCCCCAGCCCCCCGCGGCGGCGCGCGGGGCCAGCCCGGCAATGGCTGATAAGCCGAGCCGGCCGCGCACGTCGCTCGTCGGGTCCAGGGAGAGGGCCACCAGGTCGGAGGCCGGGGGGGTGAAGGGGGCGAGCGCGTCGCTGATCGACAGGTCGGCCGTCGCCGAGCCCGTCAGCAGGCCGAAGTAGAGCTCCGAGGCGACCCACAGCTCGCCGTCCGTCGCCGGCAGCTCCCACCCCTCGTCGGTGAGGCCGTCGCAGTCGTCGTCGACCCCATCGGGGCCGCCCTCCTCGTCGCCGGGGGCGCCGGGGAACGTCGCCGCGTCCCCGTCGTCGCAGTCCCCCTCGCAGGGGGCGAAGCCGTCGCCGTCCTCGTCGGTGCCGGCGTCCTCGTCGACCGCGCCGTCGCAGTCCTCGTCCAGCCCGTCGCCGCACAGCTCGACCGCGTCGGGGTGGCGCTCGGGGTCGTCGTCGTCGCAGTCGGCGCAGGCGTCGAAGCCGTCGCCGTCCTCGTCGTCCACGTCGTCCGCGGCGCCGCTGCAGTCGTTGTCCAGCCCGTCGCACAGCTCGTCGGCGCCCGGGAAGATCGCGGCCTCTCCGTCGTGGCAGTCCTCCGGCCAGGGTACGCCGTCGCCGTCGGCGTCCAGCGGATCGACCTCGTCCGGCCCGTCCGGGTCCACCGGGGCGTCGCCGCCGTGGGGCGCGCCCTGCCACCCCGCCTCGCAGCCGCCGACGGCGACCGCGAGCGCGAAGAGGAGCGCGGCGAGCGGCCGGTCCGGGGAGGCCACGGTCACTCCGTCACCGTCACGGGGGCGGTCGTGATGAGCGCGCCCGAGCCGCCGTGCCACCAGGTTCGGGTGGCGATCTCCTGCTCGCCGACGCTGTCCATGGTGACCGTGAGCTGCACCACCCGGGTGTCGGACGGGCCGACGTCGCCCAGGACGATCGGGTCCGGCTGCCCGGGGAACCGGGCCCGGCCCGCGGCCGCGCCGTCGCGCAGCCACCACTCGAAGGCGTTGAGCGTCCAGCCGACGCCCGGCCCGCGGTGGGTCCGCACCCCGCTGGCGATCCCCTCGGTGGACGTGACCCGCTGGGTGCAGGTCACCTGCTCGCCCACCGGCACCGTCTCCGGCAGGCAGGTCAGCTCCACGTCGAGCACGCCCAGCGGCTCCCCCAGGTCGATCAGGGTGGCGACCGCGAAGTCCTGCCGCAGCACGAAGAGCGGCGCGTTGACGTCGACCGCGCTGATGACGACCTGCCAGTCGCCCGGCTCGGGGTTGCTCAGGGTGACGGTCTCGACCGTGTCGACGCCGCTGGCGCTGACCAGCGAGGTGGCGCCGGACGGCGGGATCAGCTCGATGTCCAGGTCGTTGTAGGAGGCCTGCCCGGCGAGCAGCCAGGCGGCCGGCTCGGTCCACGCCAGGACCGCGGTGAGCCGGTCCGCGCCGTCGGGCACCGTCAGCGTGAAGACCGCCGACTCGCCCCGCGCCAGGGCGGGGCCGAGCCCCAGGCCGCGGAGCCAGCCGTCGCTCATGGTCCGCTGACCGACCAGCTTCATCACCTCCATGCGGCCGGCGCCGACCTGGTCGTCGGGCAGGCCGGGGCGGGTCGGCACGGCGGTCGCGCGGAGCATCGCCTTGACGCCGTCGGGGCGACGCGCGAGGTCGGGCACCGCGTCGATCAGCAGGGCGACCGCGCCGGCCACGTGGGGCGTCGCCATCGAGGTGCCGCGCCAGGCGACGTAGCCGTTGGGGTCGCTGGAGTCGGCCGAGGTGATCCACTCCCCGGGGGCCGCGAGGTCGGGCTTGTTGCGGCCGTCCCGGGTCGGTCCCACCGAGCTGAAGGACGCGCGGTCGTCCATCGCGAACGGGCTGTCGCGGGTGGCGGCGACCGAGATCACGTTCTTGGCGTCCGCCGGGGCGTACAGCGACATCGACGGGTCGCCCGCCGCGTCCGTGCAGGCGTCGCCCGCGTTGCCGGCCGCGAACACGTAGGAGATGCCGGTCTCCCAGGCCATCTGGTCGGCGGCCACCGCCGTGAAGCCGGTGCCGCCGTGCAGGCTGTTCCACCAGCAGATCAGCTCGATGTCCGCGTCGCAGCAGCCCCACGAGTTGCTGGAGACGTCCGCGTCCGCGCCCTCGGCCATCCAGTAGATCGCGCTCAGCGTGTCGCCCGAGCCGCCGTCGTCGCCGAAGATCCGGGCGATCCAGATGTCGGTGGTCCAGGGGGAGACGCCGCGGTTGGCGTCGAAGTCCCCGGCGCCGCGCCCGAGCACCGTGCCGGCCACGTGGGTCCCGTGGCCGAATGGGTCGTCCAGCGGGTCCAGGGGCGCGCCGCCGCAGCCCGACGTGACGAAGGACGCCGTGCCGGCCACCGGGGGCAGCGCCTCGTGCTCCACCTGGTAGCCGCTGTCGGCGATCGCCACCCGGGCGCCGCCGCCCAGGAAGCCGGTGTCGGGGAAGGAGACGCGGGCGCGGTCCGCGTAGACCAGCGGCATGGAGAAGTCGTGCACCGGGGCGTCCTGCAGCCAGCCCGGCCCCACGGCGAGCACCTCGTCCAGCCCCGCGAGGGTGGGCAGGGCCGCGAAGTCGCCCTCCAACCACAGGGACAGCCGATCCTCGTGCACCAGCGCCAGGTCGAGCCGCTCCGCGACCCGCACGACCCGCTGACGGACCGCGTCGTCCGCGGTCACCGTGCCCACCCGCAGCAGCGGCGGACCGGGCAGGTCGTGGGTCGGCACCTGCTCGCGCACCACCCGGGCCACCTCGGGGTGCACCTTCAAGGGAGCGGGGAAGCGGCCCACCCAGCGCACCTCGGGCAGCGCGCGCAGCGCGGCGAGGGTCCCCCCGCCGGCCGCGGGGTCGGGGCCGAAGTCGACGATCAGCGCGTGCTCCGGGTACCACCCCAGCGGCTCCAGGCCGGCCTCCACGAGGCGATCTCGCACCGCCGCAGTCAGCTCTTCCTGCAGGAGCACGATCGCGAACCCCTCGGCGCCTGTGGCGGGGTCGGAGGTCAGCCAGCCGGCGTCGTGGGCGCGCGGCGTCCAGCGCCCCGCGAGCGCCTCGATCACCGGCTCGACCGCCGCGGGGGGCCCCTCCGCGGTCGGCCCCGGCAGCAGGTCGAACCGCGTGATGTCGGCCGTCACCGCGGCCCCGGGCGGGAGGTCGGGGGCCGGGCCGGGGAGCTGGGCTCGCACCGTCGCGACGAGGCCTACGGTGGCGGCGAGCAGGGCAGGGAGGAAGCGTCGCAACATGGTCGTCACTCCGTCGGGTGAGGGCCGGCCGGGGGCTCGGCACACTCCGCCTACGGGCGATCATGCCATGCATTTCACACCAACTTGACATTTTCCTGACATTTACGCGACAAGCGGGTGCGAAGGCGGACACGGCGCGCTGGTGATGTGCCGAGGCGGCGGTGGGCGTATGGTCGTCTGGATCCGGAGGGGACCGTGGCGAACATCACCGACGAACTGGAGCAGCTGGCCAGCCTGATGGACCGGGGGCTCGTGACCCGCGAGGAGTTCGAGCTCCGCAAGAAGGCGCTGCTGTCGGATCCCGGCCCTGCGTCGATGGGGGACACCGTGCCGGTCGGGCTCGACCAGACCGCCGACGTGGCGGCCCCGGTCCAGACGATCGGCGCCTACCGGGTGCTCAGCACGATCGGCGAGGGGGGCATGGGTTCGGTCTACCGGGCCCGGCACCGCAACGACGCCAAGGCGGAGGAGCAGGGGGGCGACGTCGCCATCAAGGTGATGCACCCCCGACTCGCCAGCACCCCGGGCTACCAGAAGCGCTTCGAGCGGGAGGCGACGCTCGGCCTGCGGCTCAAGCACCCCGGCCTGGTGCGCTTCCACGACCTCATCGTCGACGGCGGCACCCTCGCCCTCGTGATGGAGTTGGTGGAGGGCGAGCCGCTCTCGAAGCTGCTGGCCCGGCGCGGAGCCCTCCCCCAGCGGGAGTCGATCGAGCTGATGGCGGGGCTGCTGTCGGCGATCGCGTACGCCCACGACCAGGGCGTCGTGCACCGCGACATCAAGCCGGACAACATCATCGTGCAGCCCGACGGGGTCGCCCGGATCCTCGACTTCGGCATCGCCAAGGGCGAGGACAAGGGGGAGACGAAGACCGGCAACGCCATGGGCACGCTGGCCTACATGGCGCCCGAGCAGATGGAGGACGCCAAGAGCGTCGGCGCCCCGGCCGACCTCTACGCGCTGGGCGTGACGCTGTACGAGATGCTCGCCGGTCGCCTCCCCTGGGCGAAGACCCTGTCGCTCGTGGCGCTGCTGAAGGTCAAGACCGAGGGCGTGCTGGTGCCGCTTGCGGAGGTCCGCGGTGACCTGGAGCCGGCGCTCCTGGCCGCGGTGGACGGAGCGCTGGCCCGGCCGGTGGGGGTGGGGGTGCGGGTGGGGGTGGTCGGGGGTGACGTGGAGCGGGGGCTCGTGGCGGGGGTGGAGGGTGGGCGGGCCCGGCCGGTGGGGGATCGCTT
This sequence comes from uncultured Rickettsiales bacterium, assembly GCA_964416435.1. Taxonomy (GTDB): domain Bacteria; phylum Myxococcota_A; class UBA796; order UBA9615; family UBA9615; genus CAYQEG01. The sequence continues at coordinate 1,679 of CAYQEG010000320.1, read as the reverse complement.
CGCGTCGGCGTCGGAGTTCGCCGACGCCCTCGGGGTGGCGCTGGAGGCCGCGCCGGCGGACCCGCCGGCTGCGCCCCCGCCCGCCGCGCCCCCGCCGGCCCCGCCCGCTGAGGCGGCGCCGTCGCCCGCCACGTCAGCGCCGCCCCCGGCCGAGGCGCCGGCGCCCCCCGCGGCCGCCCCCCCCCCCGCGCCGGCGCCCGGGGGGGGGGGGGGGGAGGGCGGGGGGGGGGGGGGGGGGGGGGGGGGGGTGGGCGGGGGGGGGGGGGGCGGCGCCGTCTCGCGCGCCGATGATGCTCGGGCTCGGCGTGGTGGGGCTGCTGCTCCTGGCCGTCGGGGGGATGGCCGGGGGGCTGTTCGGGGGAGGGGAGCCGGTGACGCCGGAGGTCACTCCGGAGCCGGTGACCCCGGAGGGGCCGCGGCGGCTCGAGATCTTCGAGGCGACCGCGAGCACCGAGGCGGCCCCGGTCGGGGACGTCACCTACGACGCCCGCCGGGCGTTGGACGGCAGCGTCGAGACGTGGTGGCAGGAGAGCCGGCCCGACGACGGCGTCGGCGAGTGGATCAAGGTGCAGACCTACGGGTGGGAGATCCACGAGATCCAGCTCGTGCCCGGCTACGGCAAGGTCGGGGCGGACAGCGTCGGGGACCGCTGGATGCTCAACAACCGGCTCGCCCGCATCCAGATCGACCTGTCCGACGCGACGTTCTGGGAGGTCGAGCTGCCGGACGAGCGGGGCTGGAAGAGCGTCAAGCTGGACCAGCCCGTCCAGGCCGACTGGTTCCGGATCAAGATCCTCGACGTCTACCCGGGCCACGACGCCAACGGCGACCCGGTGCGCGACTCGGGCATCGCCGAGCTGAGGCTCATCGGGCTGCCCGCGTCCGACTGAGGCGGGGTCAGGGGATCGGCGTCAGGGGGCCGTTGCCCGTCGCGTCGTAGACCGCGTCCTCGGCGTACAGCTCGACGCAGTCGCCCACGCCGTTGCTGCACGAGATGCAGGTCAGCACGAAGCAGGCGCCGAAGAGCGAGCTGACGTCGAGCTCCCCCGTCAGCGTGCCGTCGATGATCTGGCTGGCGTCGACGGTGAAGGTGCCGGTCAGCACCGCGTCGTTGATCGTCGTCGAGAGCACGCCGGCGGCGAGCACCGCGTCCGTGGGGCCGACCTCCCACGCGTTGCCGTTCAACTCGCCGGCGCTCAGGGCCGTGAGGTTGGTCGTCTCGATCGTCGTGTTCTGGGTGCAGGTGCCCTGCAGGGCCGTGCCCGACAGCATCAGGATCTCGCCCGCGCCGACGTCCGCGCCGGTCGGGGTCAGCAGGATCGGCCAGTCCTCGAGGTTGATGCCGAGGCTGCCGAGCACGCTGAACAGCGTGGACGGCTGCACGATGGTCGTCTGGTCCCAGTCCAGGCAGTAGGTCTCGTCCACGTACGCCGGCTCGGGGGCCGTGTCGTCGTCGTCCGGCGGCTCGGTGTCGTCGTCGTCGGGGCCGATGTCGTCGTCGTCCGATGCGTCGTCGTCGTCGGTGGCGTCGTCGTCGTCGGCCACCACGTCGTCATCGTCGGTGGCGTCGTCGTCGTCCGATGCGTCGTCGTCGTCGGTGGCGTCGTCATCGTCCGATGCGTCGTCGTCGTCGGTGGCGTCGTCGTCGTCGGTGGCGTCGTCGTCGTCCCCGTCGGCGC
>CAYQEG010000319.1:0-7770 GCA_964416435.1 uncultured Rickettsiales bacterium | reverse complement strand
TCGTCGACGACGACGACGCGGTGGACGACGACGTCGCGGTGGACGTCGACGACGCGGTGGACGACGACGACGCGTCGGATGACGACGACGCGGTGGACGACGACGACGCGGTGGACGACGACGACGTGGTGGTCGATGACGACGACGCGGTGGACGACGACGACGCCACTCCCGCCCCCGAGCCGATCCGCTGGGTCGCGATGGGTGACACCGGCGAGGGCAACGACGACCAGTACGCCGTCTCCGCCGCCATCGAGACGGTCTGCGCGGCCCAGGGCTGCGACTTCGCGATCCTGCTCGGCGACAACTTCTACGACGAGGGCGTCACCGCGGTGGACGACCCGCTGTGGGACGCCTACTTCGAGGCGCCCTACGCAAACCTCTACCCGATGGTCTTCTATCCCACGCTCGGCAACCACGACGGCGGCGCCGGCGGCACGGGCCTGGACCTCGCCCGGGGCGACATCCAGGTCGACTACACCGCCTACAGCGACATGTGGGAGATGCCCGGCCGCTGGTACAAGCACAGCCACGGCGCGGTGGACCTGTATTCGCTCGACACGTCCTCGATCTTTTTCGACGGCGGCTTCCTGTGCGGCGACTGCGACGACAACTCCGCCGACCAGGCGGCCTGGCTGCAGTCCGAGTGGGCCGGCGGCAGCACCGGCACCTGGCGCATCGCCTATGGCCACCACCCGTACCTGTCCAACGGCCCCCACGGGAACGCCGGCATGTACGAGGGCATCCCGCTGATCCCCTACGTGAGCGGCCAGGAGATCAAGGACTTCATGGACACCAACGTCTGCGGCGACGTCGACGTCTACATCTGCGGCCACGACCACTCCCGCCAGTGGCAGCAGGACACCTGCGACGGCACCGAGCTGATCGTCAGCGGCGGCGGCGCCAAGCGCACCGACATCGAGGGCAACAACCCGGTCTGGTGGCAGGACACGGACGACGACATGGAAGGCTTCGTCTGGTTCGAGGCCGACGGGAACACGTTGACGGTGCAGTTCTGGAACAAGAACGGCCTGTTGGACTACGAAGGTCAGATCACGAAATGAGCCGCGCCGGTCTCGCCACCCTCGTCCTGCTCCTCCTGGTCGGCTGCTCCTCGGCCCCGGAGGACGCCGCCGAACCGGCGGCGCCGGCCTCCGAGGGCGTCGAGGCTCCCGCCGCCGAGCCGGAGGCGGCCGAGGCCCCCGACGCGCCAGCCTCCGAGGCCATCGACGCAGCCCTCGGGCAGGGTGACCTGCTGGAGGTCGGCAGCGCCCACAGGGACGATCCGTCCACCGGCATCGGCCATCGTCAGCTCCCGGAGCAGGCGCCGCGGGTCCCGGTCGACAGCTCCGGCCCCACCGTCACCGGAGGCTCCGCGGAGCACGCCGCGGTCCTCGACCGGGTCCTCGTCCGCCGGGGCGGGATGATCGAGCGTTGCTTCCGGAACGGCCTCGAGCAGGTCCCCGACCTGGGCGGCACTTTCGCCTGGGAGGGCACCTGGGCTCGCGGCACCACCGCCGACACCGAGTTGACGACCCCCTCGGGCAGCTCGGACTTCGACGCCTGCACCCGCATGGTCTTCTCCCGGGCCCGCGCGCCGGAGGACCTGGAGGGCAGCTTCCGAGTGGAGTGGACGCTGTCCCGGAGGGCTGAGCAGCCCGCTCCCTGAGCCGACTCCGGGGGATCTGGTGGTCGCCCGGAAAAGGCAGCGAGGACCCTGCTACATTCCGCGGCCCATGTTTGGCCGACTCCTCATCGCCAACCGAGGCGAGATCGCCCGCCGCGTCATCCGCGCCTGTCACGGGCTCGGCATCGAGGCGGTCGCCGTCTTCAGCGAGCCCGACCGGGACGCCCCGTTCGTCCACGAAGCGGACCACGCCGTCTGCATCGGGCCCGCCCGCGCCGCGCACTCCTACCTGGACGCCGACGCCATCCTGCAGGCCGCCGCCCAGACCGAGGCCCAGGCCATCCACCCCGGCTACGGCTTCCTGGCCGAGAACGCCCTGTTCGCCCAGCGGGTGCTCCAGCAGCGCCTCGCGTGGGTCGGGCCGCCGCCCGGGGTCATCCGCCTGATGGGTGAGAAGGCGTCCGCCAAGGCCGCCATGAAGGCCGCCGGGCTGCCGCTCATCCCCGGCTCCGACGGGTTGCTAGCAGACCTTGATAGCGCCATCGCGTTGGCTGCCGACATCGGCTACCCGGTGCTCCTCAAGGCCGACGCCGGCGGCGGCGGTCGGGGCATGCGCCGGGCCGACGACGAGGCCGGCCTCCGCGCCGCCTGGGACGAAGCTCGGCGCGAGGCGCTCGCCGCCTTCGGCAACGACGACGTCTACCTGGAGAAGTACCTCGACGACTCGCGCCACATCGAGTTCCAGGTGCTCGCCGACAGCTGGGGGAACGCGATCCACCTGTTCGAGCGGGAGTGCTCGGTGCAGCGTCGTCACCAGAAGCTGCTCGAGGAGGCGCCCTCGGTCGCGCTGAGCGCCGAGCTCCGGGCGAGCACCGGGGCCCGCGTCGCCGCGGCGTCGGCGGCGGTCGGCTACGTCGGCGCCGGCACGGTCGAGTTCCTGCTCGATCGCAAGTCGGGCGAGCTGTACTTCATCGAGATGAACACCCGTCTGCAGGTCGAGCACCCGGTGACCGAGATGATCACCGGCTTCGACCTCGTCGAGGCGCAGATCCGGATCGCCGCGGGTGAGAAGCTCTGGATCGCCCAGGACGACCTGTCGATCGACGGGCACGCCATCGAGCTGCGACTCAACGCCGAAGACCCCGACGCCGACTTCAAGCCCTCGCCCGGCACCGTGTCGACCTTCCGCGTGCCGGACCCGGTCGACGGGGGGCGCATCCGGGTCGACGCCGCGGTCGACGAAGGCAGCGCGGTGTCCCCCTACTACGACTCGCTGATCGCCAAGCTCATCGGCTGGGGGCCCGACCGGGCGGCCTCGATCGCCGTGTGCGACGCCGCCCTGGGCGGCCTGCAGATCGAGGGCGTGCCGACCACCGCCGGCCTGCAGCGCCGCATCCTCGGCAGCCCCGACTTCGCCGCCGGTGACCTCCGCGTCGGTGTCATCCCCGGCTGGGAACAGGAGTAGGGACGCATGGCGAAGATCCCGCTGCACCCCATCGGTCGCGACCGCGACGCCGTGCTCGACGACGCCACCTGGGGTCGCCAGATCGCCCAGATGGAGGACCGCGAGGCGCGGTTCGTCGAGGCCCGGGACGTCGTCGCCGACGGCTGGGGCGACAAGGGCCGGGCCCGCGTGCACCGCAAGGGCAAGCTGACGACCTGGGAGCGGCTCGACCTCCTGCGGGACGACGACGCTCCGCTCCTGCCGGTCGGCACCTTCGTCAACTACGGGCTCGAGTTCGGCGACCGCAAGCAGACCTCCCCGGGGGCCGGCGTCGTGACCGCGTTCACCCGCGTCGAAGGCCGCTGGGTGATGGTCATCGCCAACGACAACACGGTCGCGAGCGGCTCGTGGTGGCCCCGCACCCCCGAGAAGATCATCCGCGCCCAGATCATGGCGGAGCGGCTGCGCATCCCGGTGCTCTACCTGGTGGACTGCAGCGGGCTGTTCCTGCCCGAGCAGGCCAACACGTTCCCCGGCGGTATCGGGGCGGGTCACATCTTCAAGCGGAACTCGGTGCTGTCGGCCCAGGGCGTGCCGCAGATCGCCGGCGTGTTCGGCGACTGCATCGCCGGCGGCGGCTACATGCCGATCATCTCCGACAAGGTCTACATGACCGAGCAGGCGTACATGGTCATCGCCGGCGCGGCCCTCATCAAGGGGGCCAAGAGCCAGCACATGACCAGCCACAGCATCGGCGGGCCGGACGTGCACGTCGGGATCAGCGGCTGCGCCGACTTCCGCGTGCCGGACGACCCCCATTGCATCGACGCCATGCGTCGGGAGGTGGCGTCGCTGCCGACCTCGGGCGTCGCCTACTACCGCTACGGCGTCGACCCCGCGCCGCCCCGGTTCGCCCCGACGGAGCTGACCGGGCTGCTCCCGGCCGACCACCGGGTCGCCTACGACGCGCGCGAACTGCTCGCCCGCCTGGTCGACGCGTCCCTCTTCTGGGAGGTCATGCCGGACCTGGGGCGGGAGGTCATCACCGGCGTCGCCCGCATCTCGGGGCTGTACGTCGGCATCCTGGCCAACCACAGCGGCTTGATCGACGACCCGGACGGCGCGGGCAAGAAGCCGTCGGGGATCCTGTACCGCCAGGGCATCGCCAAGCTCGCGGCGTTCAGCCGCGCCTGCAACGACGACGGCATCCCGATGGTCTGGATGCAGGACATCTCCGGCTTCGACATCGGCCCCGAGGCCGAGCGGCACGGCCTGCTGGGCTTCGGCAGCTCGCTCATCTACGCCAACTCGACCAACACCGTGCCGATGGCGACGGTGCTCCTGCGCAAGGCGTCGGGAGCCGGCTACTACGCGATGTCGGGGCTGCCGTACGACCCGGTGGTGCAACTGTCGACGCCGGTCACCCGGCTGTCCGTGATGGAGGGCCGCACCCTCGCGATCGGCGCGTTCAACACCCGCCTGGACGACGACTGGAACCCCATCGCCGACTCGGAGGAGGAGCGCGCGAAGATCCTCGCCGGCATGAAGGCGGTCGAGGACCGGATCGAGGCGGACATGGACCCGATGGCGTCCGCCCGCCAGATGGACACCGACGAGATCGTGCTCGTCTCCGAGCTGCGGCAACGGCTCGTCGCGTTCGCCGAGATGGCCTACCAGTCCTGCGGCTATCGCCGCGTCAAGAACCCCCGCATCTGGAGCCTGCACGACCTGCAGGTCCTGAGGGGGCTCTAGTCATGTCCTCCTCTGCCCTCGCCCTGACCGCCCTGCACCGGGCCCCCCACCTCGCCGCCCCCCAGGTCGGCGTCTGGCGGCCGTCGGTCGCCGTGGGTGACGCGCTGACCGCCGGCCGGGTGCTCGGCGAGCTCGTGATCCTGGGTCGCCGCTGGCAGGTGCTCGCGCCCGCCGGGGTCCGCGGGGAGGTCGCCGCCGCCCCCGTCGGTGGCCCGGTCGAGTACGGCCAGCCGCTGCTCGAGATCGGCGCCCGCTCGGTCGGAGAGGACGCCGCCGCGTCGTCCGACGCCGACGCCGACGCGGCTGAGGGGTTCGCCGTCCGCAGCCCCATCGACGGCATCTTCTACGGACGCCCGTCGCCGGAAGCCCCGTCCTTCGTCGAGCTCGGCGCGACCGTCTCCGCCGGCCAGACGCTCGGCCTCGTCGAGGTCATGAAGACGTTCAACCCGGTCCGCCTCGAGGGGCCGGCCGCGCCCGCGACGGGCACCGTGTTGAGCGTCCGGGTCACCGACCAGGCCGAGGTCTCCGCCGGCGAGGTGTTGTTCGTCGTCGGCCCGTAGAGCACCCCGGCGTACGACTCCGGGGCGGCGACAGCCACTTGCATCGCCATCGCGCTGGTGTCTACTGAGCGAGCCAGGCGGCTGTCGCGATGAGGCCACGGATGGACGGGAGGGATGATGTCGGCAAGCACGATCCGCGCGACGTTCGGTGCCGTCGTGCTCGTTTCGACGCTGCCCGCCGGCGCGGGCGCCGTGACCCTGGTGGTCGGCGACATCGACGGCTTCGGGATTGACCCCACCGGCCTGGTGCGCACCACGGGGGCGGTCGCCGACACCGACGGGGACGGCCTGCTCGAGGTCGGTGAGTTCCTCCCGGACTGGAACGCCGACGGTGGCTGCGCCATCAGCTCCGGCGACTCCTTCGACCTCCGATCGGCGGCCGAGGCGGCGGCCAGCGATGGCTCCGAGTGGACGGACCAGGCGCTGGAGGGGACCGGTGTCGCCGACGGGGCGGAGTTCGTCTTTGCGTTCGCGGTGCCGGCGCTGGGGGACGATGACTATGGGATCGACCACTTCATCAACTTCGTGTTCGGCGACTACGACGTCTCCCCCGCGAGCATCGACGTCGACGGTCAGGTCGTCGGGCTGAGCCTGCAGGCGGGCGGGCAGGACGGGGTCGTGCAGACCGCGTTCGCCACCGTGCCGTGGTCCGACCTGGAGGACGGCGAGGTGGTCATCACGGTGCTCGCGCCCAGCGAGCCCTACCTCGCCTTCGACTACGCGCTCCTCGACACCGACCTGTTCGCCGACCAGGACGGCGACGGGGTGCCCGACTCGACGGACAACTGCATCGAGGATCCGAACCTCGACCAGGCGGACTCCGACGGGGACGGGATCGGAGACGCGTGCGACGTCTGCCCCGACGACTCCGACCCCGACCAGGAGGACGAGGACGGCGATGGGGTCGGGGACGCCTGCGACGACTGCCTGGGCGACCCCGGCAACGACCTCGACGGCGACGGCTGGTGCGAGCTCGACGACTGCGCGCCCGAGGACGACACCATCCACCCCGACGCCGACGAGGACTGTGACGGGATCGACAACGATTGCAGCGGGGTCGTCGATGACGCTCCCGACTCGGACAGCGATGGCTTCGACCTCTGCTCCGACTGTGACGACGGCGACTCCACGGTCTTCCCGGGCGCGGCGGAGGACTGCGACGGGGTCGACACCGACTGCGATGGCGCGCTCGGGCCGGACGAGGCCGACGAGGATGGCGACGGGCTGTCGATCTGCGACGGCGACTGCGACGACGACGACCCGGCGGTGCAGGCCTGCGGAGACGACGATGACTCGGCCGGTGACGACGACGACGCGGCGGACGACGACGACGCGGCGGACGATGACGACGACGCGACGGACGACGACGACGCGACGGACGACGACGACGCGACGGACGACGACGACGACGCGAGCGACGACGACGACGACGGTGACGACACCGACCCGCTCGACTGCACGTGCGAGACCAACGTCGCCGGTGGCGGCGGCGCCAGCGCGCTCGCGCTGCTCGGTCTGGCCGGACTGGCTCGCCGCCATCGGCGCGCCAGCGAGGTGACGTCCGCCTGAGGGCGGGCGAGCGATCGCCGAAGTGCCCTGGCTGTTCGGCTACGGCTCGCTCGTCTGGCGGGTCGACTTCGAGTTCACGGACCGCCGCGACGCGTGGATCGAGGGCTGGTCCCGCCGGTTCTGGCAAGGCTCCCCGGATCACCGGGGCGTGCCGTCGGCTCCGGGCCGGGTGGTGACGCTGATCGAAGACGCCGGCGCGCGCTGCTGGGGACGGGCGTATCGCGTGCCGGAGTCGGCGCTGCCCCACCTCGACCACCGGGAGAAGGCGGGGTACGAGCGGCTCCGCCTGACGGCCCACACGCGTGAGGGTGCGCGGCTGGACGACGTGTTGGTCTACATCGGTGGGCCGGCCAATCCGAGCTTCCTGGGGCCGGCGTCGACCTCGAAGATGGTCGAGCACATCGCGACCTCCAGCGGGCCTTCGGGGTCGAACGCGGAGTACCTGCTGAGGCTCGCGGACGCGCTCGCGTCGATGGGCGTCACCGACGAGCACGTCCAGGGGCTGGCGGCGGCGGTGCGGCGGCGCGTGGCCGATGAAGACCCAGGACCGGAGGGGACCCAACCCAAGACCCGCGGCGGTTGAGTTGGGCGGGCGAGGCCCCCTCCGGTGAGGGAGGGGCGGAAGGCCCCTCCCTCGTGCCTGGCTCCTCCAGGCTGCTCCTTCCTGGAGCGTCCGGGTCGTCCTGGACCGCGGTGTTCAACGCCAAACCCCTGAGGGGCTAGGCGCCGTCCTCGTCTGCGGAGTCGTCGTCGTCGGCCGCGGAGTCGTCGTCGTCGTCTGCGGAGTCGTCGTCGTCGTCTGCGGAGTCGTCGACGAC
>CAYQEG010000318.1:0-7900 GCA_964416435.1 uncultured Rickettsiales bacterium | reverse complement strand
GCGGCGGGCAGGGCGCACGAGGACTCACCAGAATCCCTGTGCTGGACCACTAGTAGCGGACGGTGACCGTGCCGCTGAGACCGCCGGCGTCGTCCACGCTCAACGTCCAGCCGTCGCCCACCAGCTCCTGCGCCCCGGCCCAGTCGACCCGGTAGACCGCCTCGCCGTCCTCGTCGGACTGCACGCAGTCGGTGGCGTCCTCGTCGGCGCAGGCCGCCTCGAGCGGGGCGCCGTCCAGGGTCGGGACTCCACCGCCGGCCGCGCCCGTGGAGGCGAGGGTCCAGGCGCGGCCGTCCAGCGTCAGGCTGCCGTCCGCCCCGGTGAACACCACGAAGTGCAGCCGATCGGCCCGGTCGGCCGCTCCCACGACGTCGCCCGTCTCGGGGTAGCTGGTCACGACCTCGGGGTCACCCAGCGGGAGCACCAGCCCAGCGCGGGCGAAGACCGGGATCGTGCCGAGCGGGGCGGCCACGGCCACGGAGGTGGGCTCGCCCGTGACGTCGTGGCTCGTGCCGTCGAGCAGGCCGTACCAGCGGCCGACCGGCAGGACGACCGAGCGCTCCACGACGCCCTCATCGAGGACCGGCGCGATGAGCAGGTCGTCGCCCAGGAAGTGCTGGTCGGGCGCGTCCCGCAGCGCCTCCCAGGCCTCGCCCTCCCCCGTCTCCACCAGGATCGTGTGCCGCATCATCGGCAGCCCCTCGGTCCGATAGGCGACGTCGAGCCATCGCAGGTAGGGGAGCAGCTGCATGTGCAACCGGGCGTAGCGACGGAAGTGCTCCAGGGTCACGTCGTCGACCGCCCAGTGGTGGTTCGCCTCCTCGGCGAGGCCGTCGTGGGTGCGCATCACCGGCTCGAAAGCCGCCATCTCGACCCACCGCAGGTAGACCTCCTGGGTCGACGGCCCGCCGACCACGGAGCTGAACCCGGCGATGTCGCTGCCATAGCGGCCGATCCCGGACAGCCCCAGCCCGACCCCGATCTCCCGCGCCGTCGGCATGCCGTCGTCCCGGGCGAACGTCGTCTCCTGGTCGCCGCCCCAGGTCACCGGAGCGATCGCCTGGGTGCCCGCCCAGCCCGAACGGTTGAAGCAGAGCGCGTTGCCCTCCCCCCAGGCCTCGTTCAGCACCTCCATGTTCAGCGTCTGCCACTGGAGGGGATAGGCGTTGTGCAGGTCGAGCCCGGACAGGCCGGGTCCGACGGTGGCGTCCAGCGGCAGCCACTCCGCGAAGTCGCACATCCAGCCGTCCTGGCCCATCTCCGGGGCCGCCGCGAGGTACTCCTTGGCCCACGCCCACGCCTCTTCGTTGGACAGGTCGACCTGCGAGCCGTACCGGTCGACGATGGCGAACTCGTACGGCTCGCCGTCGGGCGTCAGCGGCAGGTAGCCGTTGTCCTGCGCCTCGGTCCACTCGACGAAGTCCTCGGTGATGAACGGGTTGAAGTAGCCGAGGAACGCGAACCCGTCGTCGTGCAGGCTGTCGATCGCGTCCGGCAGGCCCGGGTACTGCTCCTCGTCCCACTCCCAGTGGTAGTGCAGGTCGTAGCCGCCTCCCAGCGTGTTGGGTCGACCTCCGATCCAGTCCTGGGCCCACAGAGCCGTGGCGGGGATGCCCTCGTCCCGCAGCTGGTCGGCGACCGCGAGCAGCGCGTCGGTCCCCCGCTGCACGGCGATCCAGGGGCCGTACGCCCAGTCCGGGGCGGCGACCGGAGGCCCCGACGCCAGCGTCCAGTCGGACACCGCCTGGCGCGGCGAGCCGGACGGGAAGATGAACAGATCCAGCGTCTCGCCCCAGACCTCGAACCGGGCCGTGTCCCGCTCGTTGAACGGGTCACACAGGTACATCCTGGACATCGGCGTCCCGCCGATCGCGACCCCCACCCCGCGGTCGGTGACCGTCCAGGGCACGGGGAAGTAGCTGTCCCCCGTCCGCCCGTTGAGCACGTCGAACTCGTCCAGATCGTAGTCCCGCTGACCGATGCCCTGCTCCGCCGCGTACAGCAGCGGGCTGGAGGCGGTGTGGTCGGTCCCCTGGGGGCGCGCTCCGGTGCCGTAGAAGCGCTCGCCCTCCGTGCACCCGAACGCGATCGACGTGCGGTCAGGCGCGCCCCCGACCTCCAGGCGGAGGTGGATCGAGTCCTGCGGTCCGGGGCCGTACAGCAGAGAGGCCGGGGTGTCGTCGGAGCCGGTGAAGAGGATGCCCGGCTGGCTCAGGTCCGCCGCGCCGTCCAGGCTGCGCCAGACGTCGAAGACGCCCTCGAAGACGAAGCGACCCTGCCGCATCGTCGTGACGATGTCGTCGTCGGCCCAGCCCAGCGTGGGGTGACCCGCGCCCGCCGCCGGGAGCCAGCGCTCGGGGTCGTCCGCGTCGCCGACGGACATGCGTCCGGTGCACTGGTCCAGGTAGAGGCGCCCGCCCGAGTTGGTCTCGTACACCGGCAGCAGCCCGCACTCCGGCTCGGGAGGCTCGCAGGCGGTCAACAGCAGGGACAGGGTCGCGATCAGCAGGAGACGGTCGGTCATCCCCCGTTGTTTAGCAGCAGAGTCACCACCAGGACCAAGATCACGGCCACCAGGGCGAAGCCGATGAACAGGAACGGCGTCGCCTTGTGGGGGCGCCGCCCCAGGCTCGACTCGTCGTGCGCGGACGGCTCGGGGTCCTGGATCACCGGTGCGGTCGGTGTCTTGCGCACCGACACCCGCCGGGCGCCCTCGGGCCGGACCAGCGGCTCTGGCTGCTCCGGCGCTGGCTGGGGGCGCGGATCGGTCTCCGCCGCCGGGTCGACCTCCATCACCGGGCGGGGCACTTCGACCACGTCGCTCGCCAACGCGCCGAGCCCGAGCCCCGGCGGAGGGGTGATCGCTGGCATCTCGCTCACCGGAGCGGCCATCGCCCTGCCGGCGGTCGAGAGGCCCACCTCCCCCTCGTCCTCCTCGGGCTCCGGATCCGGAGAACGGGGGAGCTGCACCTCTTCCTGCAACGCCGGCGCCTCCCCGCTCGCGGTGCGCTCCGCGGGCGCGCCCTGGTGGTCGTCGTCGGCCGGGCCGATCTTCAGGGAGTGGGCGCCGGTGTCCCACGGGGTCGACGTCGTGACGGGGCCGCCGTCGCTGCCGGCCACCTTCATCAGCGGCTCCCAGTCGAACGACTCGGGGGGCAGCGCGGGCAGCGCGATGAGGCTGCCCTGCCGATCTTCGGGCTCGAGCCGCCCCGCCCGCACGAGGCGGCTGAACTGGAGCAGGTCACCGCTGGCGCCCAGGCCATGCCGGATACCGCGCAGCTTCTCGGCGACCTTCAGGGCGCTCTGGTGGCGGTCGTCGGGGTCCCGCTGCAGCAGCCGCGCGACGATCGGCTGCAGCTCGGGGAAGTAGCCCAGCACCTCGCGGGCCTCCGCCTCCGGCTTGCGCTGCTGCACCAGCTCGAAGATCTCCGCCATGCCGGCCCGGCCGAAGAACCGCTTGCTCGTCGCCATCTCCCAGAGGATGACCCCGAGGGACCACAGGTCGATGGCGGGCCGGAAGTCGCGGCTCCCCTGCCACAGCTCCGGCGCCAGGTACGACGGCGTGCCCTTGAGCTTGCCGGTCCGGGTCGTCTCGATGTCCGGCGCGACCTTTGCGATGCCGAAGTCGGCGACCTTCACGATCCCCCGGTCCGAGATCATCACGTTGGCGGGCTTGAGGTCGCGGTGCACGATGTGCAGCGCGGTGCCGCTGTCGTCTTCCGCCGTCCAGGCGTGGTACAGCGCCTCGGCTACGGCGATGCCGATGTCCGCGATGATCGAGCGCGGGAACCGCACCCCCAGGAAGTCCAGGTCCTTCCACATGGCCGAGAGGGTCTCCCCCTCGACGTACTCCATGATGATGAAGCTGGCGTCCTCGATCTGCATGACGCCGTAGACGTCGACCACGTTGGGGTGGTTCATCGCCCCGCAGATGCGGGCCTCGCGCATCAGCGCGTCGATGCGCCGCTGGTTGTTCGTCTTGGCGAGGATCTTGAGCGCGACGCGCTTGCGGAAGCCGTGGCTGCCCTCATCGACGGCGAGCCAGACCTGGCCGAACGCGCCGGTGCCCAGGAGTCGCTCCAACCGAAACCGGTCGAGGTGCGACCCTGGCTCCAGCTCAGGGTGCTTGCGGCGGGACATGCGAGCCATCGAGGGTACCCGAGGGGCACCCCTGCGCGCTCACCCCTCCCGCACCCAGCTCCAGACCTGCCGGAGCGACGGCCGGGAGCCCGTCATGAGGATGGCGACGCGGAAGACGCGCGAGCCGACGCGCCACGCCAGCCACGCCGTCACGAACATGCCTGTGGCGCTCAGCCCGAACTGCCACCACGGCACCTCCCCAGCCCCCAGGCGCAGCGTCATGGCGATCGGCGCCGTCGGCGGGAACAGGCTCAGCACCACCGCGATCATCGCGTCTCCCCCGGCCATGAACGCCGGGAGCAGGAACACCGGGATGATCGCGAACATCGTCCAGAACGCGCTGATCTGTCGCCCCTCGTGGCGGTTCCCGGCCACCGCCCCGCTCGCCCCCATCATCGACGCGTACATGACGAAGCCGAGCAGGATGCACACGAGCATGCCCAGCACGGTCGCGGGGCTCACCGACATGGACCCGATGAGGAGCATCGGCGCGAGCCCGACCGCCGCGAAGAAGAGCGACTGGAGCAACCCGGCGCCCCCCAGGCCGATCATCTTCCCCAGCAGGAGCTCCTCGGGCGTGAGGCTCGCGAGCAGGACCTCGAGCACCCGGTTCTCCTTCTCCTCGCCGATGCCGTCGAGCAGGTAGCCCGACGCAACGAAGATCGTCATCGAGAAGAACATCGCGAACAGGACCGGCAACAGCGCCTGCAGCGCCTTGTCGACGCCCGTCTGCTCGCCCCCCTCGGCCGTCGCCGCGAGCACCTCCTCGTGGGGCTGCATGACCCGCAGCAGCCGCGTCATCACGAGCGGGTCGTCGATGTGGGGCGACGCCAGGGAGCGACGGATGAGACGGGCGATGGCGAGCCGGCCCGAGTACGCGCCGGGGTTGAGCGGGCGAGCCTCGGCGATGATCACTCGCACCCGCGACGTCAGCCAGTAGTCCTCCTCCAGCACGAAGAGCTCGTCGACGTCCCCGGCCTCGGTGGCGTCCCGGCCGTCGGCCAGGCCGCTGAACAGCCGCAACTCCACCCGCCGATCCGAGTCCAGCCCGCCACGGTCCCGGGCCGCCGCCTCCGCGCTCCCGGTCAGGAACTCGGGCAGCTCGCTCTCTTCGATCATCCAGTCGGGCAGCTTGCGCCGCTCAGCGCGGGCCAGCGCCTGGTCGTCGTTGTGCCATTGCACGTGCTCGGCGCCGATGACCGGCGGCTGGGCGAGGTCGACGACCCCCACCACGGTCACCTCGTCCGGCCCCTTGATGCCCAGGAGCCTGTCCTCGCCCCCCGACAGCGCCACGCCCAGGGACGGCAGGATCGCCAGGCCCGCGAGCAGCGCAGGCATCGCGATCAGGGTGATCAGGTAGCCCTTTCGAGCCACCGTCGCGACGAACTCCCGCCGCGCGACGGTCATCACTCGTCGCCTCACCGGCCGCTGACGCGGGGGGCGCTCAGCTGCGGACGACACGGATGAAGATCTCCTCCAGGCTGGCGCCGTCGTGCTCGTCGCGCACGTCCTGCACCGCGCCGGTCAGCACGATGTGACCGTGGTCGACCAGGGCGACACGGTCACACAGGACCTGGGCCTGGGCCATCAGGTGGGTGGACAGGATGACGGTGGTGCCCTCGTCGCGCAGGTCGGCGATCAGCTCGCGCACCTGCACCACGTTGACGGGATCGAGGCCCGAGAACGGCTCGTCCCACACCAGCAGGCGCGGGTCCCCGACCAGGGTCCCGATCAGCTGGATCTTCTGCTGGTTGCCTTTGCTGAGCGCCTCCAGCCGGTGGTCGCGCACCGCCCCCATGTCCAGCCGCTTCAGCCAGCGGTCCGCGGACGCCGTCGCCGCCCCCCGGGCTAGCCCCTTGAGCTGGCCCAGGTAGGTGAGCACCTGGATGACGCGACGCTTGCGGTACAGCCCCCGCTCCTCGGGCAGGTAGCCGATGCGGTCCAGGTCGTCCCTCGTCATGTGCCGGCCGAAGACGTGCACCGTGCCGGTGTCCGGGCGGTAGATGTCGAGCGCGATCCGGATCAGGGTGGTCTTGCCGGCGCCGTTGGGGCCGAGCAGGCCGAACACCTCGCCGGCGTTCACGTCCAGGGAGATTCCATCCACCGCCTTCACGGTCGCGAAGGACTTGTGCACGTCCTCGATCCGCAGGATGGGGCCGGTCATCGATTCCGGGCCTTCGGGTCGGACGGCTTGTGGGCGACCACGAGGCCGCGACCGCCCAGGGGGCTGTCGAGCCGGGACTCGGCGATGAACAACGCCGTCAGGACCTGGGAGGCCACCGCGGCCAGCGGGCTGGCGAGCTGCTCCGCGGACTGGTCGGGGGTGCGACTGCCCATGAGCCGATAGTAGGTGTTGTACAGCGGGAAACCGAAGCCGCGGTCCTCGTCGATGACCAGACCCCGCTCCCGACACATGCGCGCCAGCTGCCCCCGCCGGTACCGACGCTGGTGCCCCACCGCCTGGTCGACCTTCGTCCACAGCGACCACCGCAGCGGCACCGTCAGCACCAGCCGACCGGCGGGTCGCAGTACGGCGACCATGCGATCGAGCAGGCCGCCGTGGTCCGCGACGTGCTCCAGCACCTCGCTGCAGACGATCGCGTGGAACCCGGCGTGGTCGAGCTCCCCCGGCACCTCACCGGCGTAGACGGCCTGCAGGAACGGGAGGTCGCCGAGCGCGTCCAGCGCCGCGTCCGACGTCTCGTGGGCGGAGAGCTCCAGGTAGGGGAAGCGCTCGTGCAGCCGGGTCAGGAAGTGACCGGGGCCGGCGCCGACTTCGAGCACACGGCCAGAGACGCCGTGGCGAGCGAGCGTGGCGATGAGGATGGCGTACCGAGAGCGGAAGCCGGGACCGGACCGGGCGGCCCGGTCCCAGGCTCCGCCCCACAGGGCGTCATAGGCGCCCGGGGACAACGCTCCGTCTAGGCGACGCGGCGGCGGCGCAGGCCGAGCGCACCGAGCAGGCCGAGGAGCAACATGCCGGCGAGGCCGGAGTTGCCGCCCGCGACGCTGTTGGTGCAGTCGGAGCAGGCGCCGCAGGTGTCGTCGTCCGCGTCGATCGCTTCGTCGCAGTCGTTGTCGACCTCGTCGTCGCAGACCTCTTCGGCGTCGAGGTTGACCGCGGCGTCACCGTCGTCACAGTCCGTGCCGCCGGCGGCCACCGAGGCGAAGCCGTCACCGTCCGCGTCGACGATGTCCTCGCCGTCGCAGTCGTTATCGAGCCCGTCGTACGGGACCTCTTCGGCGCCGGGGTTGATGTCGGCGTTGTCGTCGTCGCAGTCGTCCCCGGAGCAGTCGGCGTCCAGGTAGGTGTCTCCGTCCACGTCGATGTCGTCGACCTCGGCGTTGCAGTCGTTGTCGACCAGGTCGCAGACCTCCTCGGCGCCGGGGAACGTGCCCTCGCGGGTGTCGTCGCAGTCCTCGCCGCCGCAGGCCTCGGACACGAAGCCGTCACCGTCGAGATCCTCGACGAAGCCCTCGTTGGCGTCGCCGTCGCAGTCGTTGTCGATGCCGTCGCCGTCAGCGTCGATGTCGCAGATCTCCTCCGCGTCGGGGTGGATGTCGCCGTCGGTGTCGTTGCAGTCGCCCGCGCAGATCGCGAAGCCGTCGCCGTCCTCGTCGGCGCCGCCGTCCTCGAGCTCACCGTCGCAGTCGTTGTCGATGCCGTCGCAGATCTCGATCCCGTCCGGGTTGATCTCGTCGTCCGTGTCGTCGCAGTCGTCGCCGCCGCAGTGCTAGGCGACCCAGCCGTCCGCGTCCC
>CAYQEG010000317.1:0-7924 GCA_964416435.1 uncultured Rickettsiales bacterium | reverse complement strand
GATCTCGCCCTGGAGGCGCTCGGCGATGTGGGACAGCGGCAGGAACGACAGGCTGCTGTCGCTGTCGCCGGCGCCCAGCGCGGCGGCGAGCGAGTCGGCCATCGCCATCATGTTGTCGTGGCTGATCATCGCCCCCTTGGGCGGACCGGTCGTGCCCGAGGTGTAGACGATCGTGGACAGCGTCGTCGGGTCGACCGAGTTGACGTCGGCCTCCAGCGCGTTGACGGCGTGGTCCCCGTCGGCGCTCCCGAGCTCGACCAGCCGGGACCAGGAGATGACGCCGTCCTGGCTGCTGACGTCGTCCTCCTCGAACACGATGATGTGCTTCAGGTCGGGGCACTCGTCCCGGATCTCCATCAGCTTGTGCAGCTGGCCCGCGTCCTCCGCGAACACCGCCTTGGCGCCGCTGTGGGCCAGGATGTACTGCACCTGCGACGGGATCGACGACGGGTAGATCGGCACCGAGCTGCAGCCGATGGCCAGCGTGCCGAGGTCGCCGACCAGCCACTCCGTGCGGTTGGTCGACAGGATGCCGACGAGATCGCCCGTCTCCAGCCCCAGCTTCCGCAGCCCCAGGCCGGCGACCAGCGCGCGCCACCGGTACTCCTCCCAGGTGATGTCGTGCCAGGTGCCGCTGTGCTTGTAGCGGAGCGCCACGTCGTCGCCGCGGTGCGCGGCGTGGTCCAGCAGGCAATGAAGCAGGGTGGGCCGTTCGCTCATGGGGCGCTTGTAGCAGAAGCGCCCCGGGCGGTCAGACCTCGATCGTCGTCCAGCTGTCGCCGCGGAACTTCGTCACGGCGAAGAGCGCCAGCCCCACGCGGGACAGGAACATGCCGAGCCACAGCCCGAAGACGCCCCAGCCGAGCACCAGCCCGAGCAGCCACGCGAGCGGGAGCAGCAGGATGTACTGCTGGAACACCTGCACCCCCGCCACCCAGCGGGTCGCGCCGGCGCCGAGCAGGCTGAACGTCAGCACGATCGGCAGGACATCGAACACGGCCGTCACCGCGAACAGCTGGAGCGCGGGCCGCGCCACCTCGATCACCAGCCCGTCCGGGGTGAACAAGGCGAGCACCGGATCGGCGAACAACAGCAGGAACACCGCGGGCAGGAGCAGCCCCGCCATGGTCAACCGGACCCCCAGCCAGACCATGCGCCGGGCCTCCTCCGGCTCCTCCCGGCCGAGGTGCCGCCCGACCATCGTGGCGCCGGCGAGGCCCATGCCGAGGGCGGGCAGGAACCCGGCGGAGGCGACGTTGATGAGGATGGTGCCGGCCGCAGCTTCCCGCGTGCCGATCGACTCGTGCAGATCGAGGAACAGCAGGAAGCCGAGCATCACGAGGATGCCCCGGACCGCCTCGGGCCAGCTCAGCTGGAGCATCGAGACGACCCGGGCCGGGACCAGGTTCCGGAAGCGGAAGGGCTTGTACCTGCTGCGGATGTCCGCCTGGACCATCGTCAGGATGGTGTAGACCGACGTGCCGAACACGGCCGCCAGGACCGACGCCAACGCCGCTCCGCGGACCCCCATCGGCCGGGCGCCCAGGTTGCCGTAGATGAACACCCAGTTGAGCAGGATGTTGCAGGCGTGGATCGCCACCAGCGTCCACATGTAGACCGTGGACCGGCCGACGCCGTTGTAGAAGCCGCGGAAGCAGTAGTTGCAGGCGACGGCGCCCAGCCCCATCAGCCGGATCGCGAGGTAGCCGCCGCCGCCGATCACGACCTGCTCGTCCTCGGTGAGCAGCGACATCATCCAGCCCGACCCCTGGGCCAGTCCGTACCCGATCGGAAGCCCCAGCACGACGGCCAGGATCAGGCCCGTGTCGAGCCCCGAGCCGGCCGCCTCGTCATCCCCCTCGCCGTCCCGCCGCGACACCGTCGCCTGCACGCCGGTGCCGATCCCGATCACCAGGTTGGCGAGCACCCAGAAGGTGAACGAGCCCAGCCCCGCGGCCGCCTGGGGCGCCGGCCCGAGCCGCCCGACCATCGCCGTGTCGACGAGGTTCATGACGATCTGCGAGGCCATGCCCGCGATGATCGGGCCGGCCAGGTAGCCGAGCTCCCGGCTCCTCGCGGGGTCGAACCAGCGCTTGATCATGGTCGCCGCTTCCCGGGGGGGACGCCGTCCGCGTCGGGGTACAGGTCGCGCCGGCAGTCACCGCACCAGTCCATCGGCAGGTAGCCCGTGAACAGGGTCGGGAAGAAGTAGAGGAAGAAGGTGCGGGCGTCGACGCCGTCGTACATCAAGCACCAGGCGTTGGTGCAATGGCCGCTGTTGGAGTGGCCGGGGTTGGTCGCCAGCCCGACGCCGTGCCCGAGCTCGTGCGTCAGCACGCTCGCCTCCTGCTTGACCCCGGTGATCCACAGGATCGGGCGCAGCGTGTCCGTGAGCACCAGGATGAGGGGGGCGTCGTACCGGGCGGAGTAGCGAGCCATCGTCTCGGCCGGCCACGTGTAGCCGCGGTACCCGCCCCATCGGGGCCCGTACAGCACGTGCACCACCGCGACGCCCTCCTCGGGGAACTCGCTCCGGAGGTGCAGCGCGGTCCGGCGGATCTGGCGTCCCTCGGCCTTCCACTCCTGCTCGGGAGCCGGCGCGTCGACGACCAGCTCGATCCCGCCGGGCTTGTCGAGGTACAGCGCCGAGCGCCGCAGGAACAGGGCGAGCGCGCGCGGCCGGGGGCTGGAGTCGCCGACCCGGTCGACCTCGATCAGCAGCTTGTCGGCGTCGGTGACGTCGAGCAGGCGGGGATCGCGGGCGCTCGGTCCGTCGGGGCCCTCGGGGCGGGGAAGGTGGGCGCAGCCGGAGGTCAGCGCGAGCAGGAGCACGGCGAGGACGGCGCGGACGCAGATCGGCCTTCCGTCCATCGCCGGAGGGTAGCAGCCCGGCGGGGGGCCGGCGCGGGACGGGGTGTCAGTCCAGCGCCTGCTGGACGTTGGCCTGCTTGATGACCTCGTCCTCGTCGCCCGGGACCCTCACCAGGGGCGGGACGCGGTCGTAACGGTGGACATAGGCCCGAAAGGAGTCGAAGTACTCCGATCCCATCGTGGTGTTGGGCAGCGGTGTGGAGTTCCGGCCGGTCACGCCGAGGTTCGTCTTCTTGCAGCTGCGGTTGACCACCATCGGTGGCGCGACCGCCGCGTACTTCTTGCCGCCGAGCTCGTACCAGCCCCAGGCCGCGACCCACACCTCGTGGACGGGATCGCCGCCGTAGACGCTGTCCTTGAACGAGACCGGCGGCGCCGCCGGCGGGTCGCCGTAGACCCAGGTGGAGGTCCCGCCGAGCTGAGCCGCCGGGGCGCTGAACGCCCAGGTGCGCGGCGTGCCGCCGACGTTGCCGGGGCCGCAGGAGCCGAACAGGGTGACCCGGATGTCCAACCAGGTCAGGTTGAGGTCGGCCTTCAGGGTGCCCTTCACGCTCGCCGTCGGCTGGGTGATCGTGTACTGCGGCGACGAGGCGAAGGTCAGGGCGTCGTGGTTGGCCTGGGTCGGGTCGAACAGGGGCTCTGCGCCCTTCGCCTGCTGGTTCAGCTCCTGCCGCAGCGCCTGGTACTGGTCGCCCGTCAGCCAGGCGAAGTGGAGCTGCTGGTAGGTGTCGGGGCACTGGGTCTGCCGCACGCCGCCGCCCAGGATCTCGACCTCGGGCGCCGCCATGGACACCAGGAAGTCGCCTCCGCCGATCGTCGACTCGTACCAGCGACCGAGCTGGCGGCCGACCGCGGCGGGTTGGGATCCGCTGGCCCCCGAGCAGACGCCGGTGGTGCCGTCGAAGGCGGGGACGAACCCCTCCTTGCACGCGAACAGGCCGGCGCAGCAGACCTTGTTGCCGACCGCGGCGGGGTCGGTCGTCCCGAGCGCGTAGAGGGTCAGCTGGGTGCCGTTGCCGGCGTCCGGCCAGTACATCCGCTGGTCGTCGTCGTCGTCGTCCGGCGGCTGGGGTACGGGATCAGGGGTCGGGTTGTTGTCGATCGACATGTGAACTCACGCTCCTCCCAGGGCCGCTCATCGGCCCCCAGTTGTGAGAATTACGACAAGACAGTCCATCCGTGATTCCAGGTTCTGTCACCGTGGGTCCCCCACGGCGACGAAGCCGGCCCAGAACCAGGGGTGGCTCAGCGTGGCGTCCCCCTCAGCGGACGCCATCGTAGCCTGGGCCGACGCCAGAGCAGAAGCCGGGCCCCGACCTTCCTCCAGGCCGTCGTAGAAGGCGGCCATCAGCGCGGCGGTGCCGCCGTCGTCGACGTCCCACAGGGAGCCGATGACCGAGCTCGCGCCGGCGGCCAGGAAGCTGCGCGCGAGGCTGTTGATCAGCGCCTCGCCGCCCCGCTGATCGCCGACCGCGGACTGGCAGGCCGACAGGACCACGAGGGAGGCCTCCACCCGCAGCTGCAGGATCGCGTCGGCCGTCAGGGGGCGGCTCCCCCCGTCTGCCCCCGCGAGCTCCAGGAACGCCGGGGCGTTGCGTGACAGCAGGTGCCCGTGGGCCGCGATGTGCATGACGTCGCCCCGGGTCAGGCCGTCCGCGACCGCCTCGGGGTGGGCGTCGGGGCCGGTGAGCACGAGGGGGTCGGGGAAGCGTCCGGCCGCGTCGGCGACCTCGGTCCGGGCGGCGGGCAGGTTGCCCAGCGGATCCGCGACCCCGACGAAGGTCGCCCGCGCGCCGGCGGGGCGCTCCAGCAGCGCGTCAAGCACGTTGAGCGAAGGCGCCACCCCGACGGTGAACCGCTCGGCCAGCCAGCGGTCGTGCAGGCGGAGGGCGGCGAACGGGAGCCGGTACAGGTTCCCGTCCGGCACGAAGACCACGGCGGCGGCGCCGGCGAGGTGCTCCTCGACGGGCAACAGCAGGGCGCTCCCGGCTCGGTCCGCGGCGGCCTGCGCGTCCGCCGGTCGACCCGGCCCCCGCCCGGTCGGGCTGACCGCTCGCAGCAAGCCTCGGACGAGCGTGTCGACGTCGGCTCGACCGGCGCTCAGCCGCGCGTGCCAGGTGCCCGCCCGGCGGGTGACGAAGACGTCGACGCCGTCCTCGCCCACCCGGTAGCTGACGACGGCGAGGTCGTCGGGCAGCCGGTCGCGGATGATCGCCACGTCTACGACGGCGCTGGCCCCCGCGATCCGGGCGTGGTCGGGGGTCAGCTGTTGCCGGAGCACCCGCTCGACCCGCTCCCCCGTCGGACGCAGCCCGGCCCGTCGCGCCGACGCCTCCGCGTCCCACGCCTCTCCCCGCAGCCCGCGCAGCATCGCCCCGCCGCGCAGCGTCCGACCGATGGCCTCCCCCGGGGCGGGCAGCGGCCACTCCCCGCTCGGCGCGATGGGGGCCGCGGTGGCCTCGGGGTCGGCGTCGATCCCGAGCACCGCCGCGAGGAGCAGCCGGGCGCGGGCCCGCTCCATGATCGCCAGCGCCTCTTCGGCCGCGTCGGGCCCCCCGATGGTGAGGGCGGCGGCCGCGGCCTCGTCGTACAGGTCCGCGGCGTCCGCGCTGAGCCCGAGCTGCAGCTCGTCCAGTCGGAGGGCCGCCACCTGCTCGTCGAGCCCGTCCAGGGCGCCGCGGTAGTCGACCATCGCGTCGGGCAGCGCCCCGCTCGCGGCGCGCACCCGGGCGCGACGCCACAGGGCCGACCAGAGGCCCGCGTCCCCTTCCTGGCGGGCCAGCGCGACCGCCTGGTTGGCCGCCGCGCCGGCGTCGTCGAGGCGACCCTGGTCGTAGCGGCACCCGGCGATCGCGGTCAGCAGCCCCACCGCCCCCTGCAGCTGATCGGCCGCCTGGGCGAGCTCCCAGGCGGTCTGCAGCTGGTCGCAGCCGCCGTCCAGGTCCCCCTGGGCGATGAGGAGGCGGCCCGCGATGCGCTCCACCCGGGGCCGATCGCGCTCGGGGCCGACGAGCTCCAGGGAGCTGCGCGCCTCCTCGTACATCCGAGACGCGGTCGTCCAGTCGGCCGCCTCGAGGGCGAAGCCGGCGGCCTGGGCGGCGTTCGCGGTGTAGTCCGTGGGCAGCATGGCGTCGGGGTGCTGCAGGATCGCGACGAGATCGCTCGCGGCCGCCGCGGGGTGCCCAAGCCGCCCGGTGATGGAAGCGATCCCCGCTCGGGATGCGACGTAGAACCGCCGCGCCTCGGGGGCCCGTCGGGTCATCGCGTCGGAGCGGTCCATCGGCGACTGGTCGCTCGCGTCGATGGCCCACTCGAGCTCCGCCGACGCGTCCGAGTAGGCCTCCAGCGCCTCGTCCGGGCGGCTCAGCTGGTCCAGGGTGCGACCCCGTTGGAAGAGCAGCATCCCGCGCCGCTCGGGCTCGTTGCGGAACTCGGAGTCGGGGATGGCCCAGGCCACCTCGATGGCCTCGAGCGCTTCGTCGGCCCGCCCGAGCGTGCGCAGCGTGACCGCCCGGCCGACCAGCGCGCGGTTGTGCACGTCGCCTCGCTCCGTCCGCTGCGCGTCTTCGGCGCAGCGGCCGTACCAGGCGTCGGCCTGCATCGGCTCTGCCGCCGTGAGCCACGCCGCGCCGAGCTTGCAGGCGATCTTCGCGCGCCGGACCTGCAGCGGGTGGGCTTCGGCGCCGTCGAGCAGATCCCAGGCGGCCCGGAGGTCGGCGATCGCGCCGACCGCGTCCCCCTCGACGAGCTTCGCGCCGCCGGCCGACTGGAGGGACCGCGCTTCCTGCAGGAGCGACTGTTCGAGCGGGCTGAGGTCTCCTGCGCCCGCGTACGGCGAACAGATCGCCGCGCTCAGGCCGGCGCACGCCGCCATGAGGAGCAACCTGCGCCGGTAGGGAGCGCTCATGCTCTACTTCCTTGAAGGGGCAGAATCCCTCGTGATTACAAACATGCACCGGAACCTGTCGCTGGTCATGCTCTTCGTGGTGGCGCAGTCCGGCTGCGACTGGGCCGCTGCCGACGGGCCGTGGAACGACGTGGAGGAGCCGACCCCCGAGCCGCCGCGGCTGACCGTGACCGGTACCGTCGTCACGCCCGACGGCGCCCGCCCGGTGCACGGCG
This sequence comes from uncultured Rickettsiales bacterium, assembly GCA_964416435.1. GTDB lineage: Bacteria > Myxococcota_A > UBA796 > UBA9615 > UBA9615 > CAYQEG01. Next base: position 931 of record CAYQEG010000317.1, on the reverse strand, counting down.
CTCACCTCGTCCTGTCCGATGACGCGGGGTCCGAGGTCGCGACGGCGACGAGCGACGCCGCGGGCCGGTTCACCTGGTCCGACGTCCCGGCCGGCGCCTGGGCGTTGGAGGTCACCTCGGGGCACTTCGGCCTCACCACCGCGGTGGAGGTCGCGGCCGCCGGCGACCTCGGGGACCTCCGCCTGAGCAGCACCCGCCCGATCGTGCTGGACGTGCGCGACGCCGACGCGGCCTCGTTCGACCCGGTCGACGAGCGCCTCGCCGCCCTGGGGCTGGCGTCGGTGCGGGTCGGCCCAACCTCGGCCGGCGAGGCGGCGGCCCTCTTCTCCACCCCGCAGGGGCTCTTCGAGTACGGCGTCGTGCTGATCGGGGGGGACCTGGATTGGGGGCCGCTGGTCGGGGACGCCGCCGCGATGGACGGGCTGGCCGACTACGTCGCGTCGGGGGGGGGGCTGTACCTCTCGGGGGGGGCGTGGCCGGTGTTCCTCGCGCTCGTGCCCGACGGGGTCGAGGTGGCCGGCCCGTCGGCGACGTTCGGCTGGGTGCGGGCCGACGTCCGTGAGGAGGCGCTCGAGGAGGGGCTGCTCTGGGACTCCGTCGGCGTGCCGATCGTCGAGGGCGACCCCGTGCTGGTGTCCGCCGGGGCGGGCGTCGAGGTGCTGCTCCGCGGGGAGGTCGAGACGAACGACGGGGGATCGGTCGACGGACCGCTGGCGGTGCGGCTGGCCCTTGGGGACGGCGAGATCGTCTACGTGAGCTTCCGAGCGGCCGAGCCCCGGGCGGACGAGTGGTGGCAGGCCAACCCGGCCCCCTGGAGCCTGCCGGACGGCTCGTGGGACGGCCGAGGCGCCGCGATCGACCGGCTGCTCCTGGCGCTCTAGGAGCCTGGAGCGCATTGGAGCCCGAGCCCCGTGAGACCGGGGCGTCCGAG
>CAYQEG010000316.1:0-7963 GCA_964416435.1 uncultured Rickettsiales bacterium | reverse complement strand
GTCGTGGGTTTCGTGGTGGTCGTAGGTGGTGTGGTGGTCGTGGGTGGCGTGGTAGTCGTCTGTCGCGTCGTCGTCGTCCTCCAGGCCGGGGCAGACCCCCGGGGCGCCGCCGGCCGGCCAGCAGACGTCGCAGCCCGGCAGCAGGAGCGCGGCGAGGAGCGCCAGGAGGAGCGGCCGCATCTACAGGCACCCCGGCGCGGTCTGCTCGAAGAACGTCCTCAGCTCGTCGAAGTAGGGCGTCAGCCCCGCCTCCGGCACGCCGCCGTTGGAGATGCCGTGCTTCGCGCCGGGCACGACCCACCACTCCTTGGGGCCGGCGGCGGCGTCGTAGATCTCCTGCGCGTCCTCGACCGGGAAGAAGTTGTCCTCCTCCCCGACCATCACGAAGAGCGGGCCGCTGTAGCCGTGCATCTTCGCGATGTTGTCGAACCGGTTGGTCGAGAAGAACGACTCGCCCATCGACACGGTGGAGTTGGACTGGCTGATGCGGCTCATCGACGTGAACGGCGCCTCCAGGACCATCGCGCAGGGTGGATCCTCCAGCGACATCTCGACCGCCGGGATGCCCCCCAGGGAGTTGGCGTAGACGACGACCCGGTCGGGGTCGGGGGCGAGGGACTCGGCGTAGGCCCGCATCGTGTGCGCGTCGGCGAGGAACTGGTCGGTCGTCGGCGCGCCCTCGGGCGTGCTCTTGCCGAAGCCGCGGTAGTCCCACGCGATGACGGTGTAGCCGGCCTCGTGCAGGAAGCGGACGCGGGGGGCGTAGTGCTCGATCCCCATGTAGTTGCCGTGGTTGTACAGCACGGTCGTGTCGGCCAGCGCGGCGACTTCGCCGTGGCTCGGTACCAGGTAGACGTCGAGCTCGGCTTCGCCGTCGTCGGTCGTCAGGGTGCTGCGCTGTACGTCGGTCGTGATGGCGCGGACGTTAGGGGTTCCGGCGTCCAGCGTGCCGTCGATCCAGTCGTAGCTCCGCCCCCAGTCGTACTCCTCCTCGCAGGGTACGCAGGCCTGGTCCCACGTCGGCAGGCCGCTGTCCTCGCAGGTGTCGGGGCCGACGGTCGAGCAGTGGATCGGGTTGAAGACGAACCCGTCCAGGTCCAGGCAGCCGGTGGCGCCGACGGAGGCGGCGAGCAGGGCGATGGCGAGGCGGTTCATCCTCCCACCTCCCCCGTGGCCGGCCGCCTCGGAGCGATGACGTAGGAGACGCCGAACCCGAACCCGAACGCCCCCAGCGGTCGGGGGAACCACTTGATCGCGTCGTACTGGTCGACCTGGGTCATCGCGAACCAGCGCAGGTCCAGGTGCAGCTGCAGGCCGCCCGGCTTCTTCGGTGTGGTGTCGAACTCCGCGCCGACCGACGGCGTCAGCGTCAGCTGGGGGTTGCCGAAGTCGAAGTACTGGGTCAGCCCGGTGTAGATGAGCTGGCTGCTGATCTCCCACGACAGGTACAGCTCCAGCTGGTTGGCGGCCCAGCCCTGGTGCACCGCGTCGGGCTTGTTGCGCAGCCCCAGGGCGTTGGTGGCGAAGAACTGCTTGTCGGCGATGGCGAGCGCCGGCATCGGCCCCTTCTGGTGGACGAGCAGCCAGGACGCCCCGACGTGGCCCTCCAGGATGCCGAACGGCAGCCCCACGAGGTTGACGCCGTAGGTGACGTCGAGCGGCCGGTCCAGCGGCGCGGCGACGCCGTGGCGGCCCTGGACGTTGATGTTCGGCACGGGGATCGCTCCGTCGCCGAAGCGCAGCACCGGGCCGCCGATCGACACGCCGACCTCGTGGTAGCCGGGCTCCAGCGGGCGGGCGGCGGGGAAGGTGGCGCAGCCGGTGGCGACCGAAGCGAGCAGCGCCAGGGCCAGCAAGGGGCCGAAACGAGGGATCACGGGGTCCTCCTGCGGGCTTGTATAGCGCAGCGGGGGGCGGAGGTCAGAGCCTCGCGGCGACCGCGCGCAGGGTCGCCGCGGCGTGCTCGCGGACGACGCGGCCGTGCCCCGGGACGAGGCGGACGAGGGGCTCGGCGTCGGCGGTCTGCTCCATCCAGCGTCGGGTCTGCTTGCCGGTGCGGCTGAGGAACAACATCAGCTTGCCCAGCGACGTCACCTTCGCGCTGCCGGCGTTGCCCATGAGGCGGCCGTAGACGAGGCCGAAGCAGCCGTCCATCGGCTCGAGGTTGAACAGCGTGTCGCCGAACACCGCGGTCACCCCGTCCTCGGAGCGGACGAGCATGCAGCCCTCGGCCTGCGGCTTGTCGCCGAACTCGGCGAACCGCACCGTGTCGTCGTCGGGATCCGGCTGGGGGAGCTCGCCGTAGGTGTGGTCGACGGTCACCACCTGCTCGACCTTGGCGCGGGCACCGCCGGGGCAGACGATCGTCGCGTCGGGGTAGCGCGCCTTGAAGCGGGGGGCGTCCATCCGGTGCCAGCCGTTGGGGACCACGATCCAGGCGACCCGGCCGAGCGCCTCGAGCCCCTCCATGCCGGCGTCGTCCATCGCGATCGCGGAGTGCAGCACGAGGTCGCCCGACTTCAGCCGCGCGACGGTCATCACCCGCCGCAGCGGCATGCCCTCGAGGTCACCTTCGACCCGCCACAGGTTGTCGGCGAGCTGCTCCATCGGGTCGTGGGGGAGGCTGACGGCCCAGGAGGTGTTGTCGTCGCTCATCGCGCGCTCCTTCCGCGTGAGACGGGACGATACGGCGACTTCGGCCGCCATCACAACGCGTCAAGCAGGGCTGGCGAGGTGCTCCCGGAGCTCGGCGGCGCTCCGCCCGACGAGCAGGACGGTGAAGCGACGCTGGCAGCGGCGCGGGTCGCTCGTCGGCAGGGCCCCCGCCTGGAGCCGGGGGTGGTCCCCGCGTCGCACGATCTGCACCGGGAGGACGGCCCGCAGGTGACGGTCCAGGGCCTCGAAGTCCGCGAACCCGGCCGCGCTCGCCGCTCCCCGATCGACGTGCAGCCAGAGGCCGAGCCGGCCGCTCGGGATCAGGCGGGCGAGCCGGGCTGCCACCTGGCCCATGGTCGGCCGGGCCGCGACTCGGGCGAGCCGCCAGGAGCGACCCGCCGGTCCCTGGTGCACCTCGAAGTCGAGCGTCGCGGGGCCGTCGTAGCCGGCCTCTGCGAGCCACGCCCGGGCCCGCTCGGTCGCCCGCCGCATCGCCCGCCCGGGCTCAGGGAGGGGGTCGGTCGGTTCGTGCAGCCAGCGCCGCAGGTCTGCCGGGAGCTCGACGAACGGGTTGCCGACGACGAAGCCGTGCCCGAGCGGCTCCTTCGCGGCGCGGGTCACGTCGGGGGCTCGCTCGGGGCCGCCGCCGTGCAGGTGGAACGACAGGGTCAGCTCGGGCGCCCCGTCCGCCGGCGCCGCCGCGCCCAGGTCCTCGACCAGCGCGGCGGCGAACTGCTCGCTCTCCAGCCGCGTCAAGAGGCCGGCGTCCGGCGGCGGGGGGCCGACCCGTCGGTCCTCGAGCCGCCGGCTCAGGGAGCGCGCCGCCTCGTCCCATCGCCAGGGGCGGACCGCGAACAGGTGGCGCCGGGTGGCGAGCACCGCCTCGGCCTCCTCCGCGTCGAGCATCTCGGGCGCCTGGACCCCGACCGCCTGCAGTCGCTCGAGCACCTCCAGCCCCTCGGGGGAGGCGAGCAGCAGGTCTTCGCGGCCGGCGAGCAGCCCGAACGTCGGCGCGAGGTCGCGCCGCAGCTGGTCCGCATCCCCCCGCTCACCTCCGGGGAGGTCCGACCGGGCCGGGTTGAAGAGCAGCACGCTCGACGGTCGCCCCTTGCTGTGGGAGCAGGTCCGCACCCGGCGGATGAAGGGATCGGGCAGGCCGGCCCGCCGCCGGCCGTCGACGCTGAAGCCGACGGCGTCGATGCCGCGACCCCAGCTCGGCCCCAGGGGCGCCGGCAGCTCGCCGGTCCAGGCCTCCCAGAGGTCCTGGGACGGGTCCCGCCAGCGCTCGAACCAGTGCAGGCCGAAGGCGAGGTGCTGCACTTCGTCCTCGTGCACCGTGTGCAGGACGTCGCGCGAGGCGCCGTCCCCCAGCTCGTCGAAGAGGTCCCGGTAGAAGGCCGCGTAGTCGAGGTTGGCCTGCTCGAACGTCATCGCCAGCTGCGTCACGTACTCGACCGGGGTGCTCAGGCCGGACAGCGTGTCCCAGAAGAACGAGTTGAGGCCGTGCTCCCCGAACCCGACCCCGAGGGCCTCCACCCGCTCGCGGTACAGCGCGAAGTGCTTCTGCTCGTCGAGCATGATCCGGGCGATGCCGTGTCGGAAGGACGGGTCGGCGTCGGGGAAGCGGAGCAGCGCCAGGGCCATCAGCTCCAGCGCCAGCAGCTCGTGGTTGGCGAAGTAGTGCAGCGCGACGGCGCGGGACGGCTCCCGCTCCAGGGACGCCGCCTTCGGGAACGGGGTGCGACGCTCGCGCGGGGAGAACGCCATCTCGGCCAGGCGGGCAGGCCGATCGGGGATGCGGCCGACGTCGGACGCCCGCCGATCCGTGAACCGGTCGGGCTCCACGAGCTTGTCGCTCAGGAGGGGGCTGCACAGGACCGCGCGCGCGAACTGGCTGATCTCCATGGACGGCGTTGTACCGGGCGCCTCCGAGGTGCACGACCCCGATGACCGGTCGGCGCGATCAGCGGCGCGCGCTCCAGGCGTCGCCCATCGCGCCGGCGCGCGCGACGAGGTCGAGCATGGCGAACTGCACGTCCAGCACGTGGGTGCCGCTGCTGCCGCTGAGCAGCGCGCTGTCGAACGGGACGGGGTTGCCCCGCGCGTCGTCCTCCCCCGGGGCGGCCCGCACCTCCAGGCCGGTCGGCTCGTCGTCGTGGCAGGTCGCCTCGAAGAAGTCGCGGTAGACGACGTAGTCGGCGCTGCCGGTGTCGATGCCGTCTGGGAGGTCGACGATCTGACCGTCGCCCAGTCGGAAGACCGCGCCCGCGAGCAGCTCCGGTCCGCCCCCGGAGACGTCACCGGGGTGCACGCACACCTCGGCGTCGCCCTCGGCGTACCGGTCGCCGGGCTCCGGGGCGTCGTTGCCGGCGCCGTACGAGCGGAACGCGACCAGGCAGCTGGACTCGGCCGAGGCCGTGCAGACCGGCACCTCGTCCGAGCTGCCGCCGAGCACGTCGCCGGTGTCCGTGCCGACCGCCCAGCCGATGGGCATCGCCCCGACCAGCCGATCTCGCAACGCCGGGTCCCCGTCGAAGCGCTCGCGGAGCAGCCGGGAGACGATCTGGCCGCCCTGGGAGTGGCCCACCAGGAGCACGCCCCGGTCGGGGTCGGCCGCCGCGAGCCAGGCGTCGAAGGCGCGCTCGACGTCTTCGAAGGCTGTGTCGAAGCACGGCTGCACCGCCTCCTCCCGGCCGATGTAGGTGCCGATGGTGACCTGCCGGTAGCGGGGGGCCCAGACCGCGCAGACCTCCGCGAAGCGGGCCGCCTGGGTTCGCACCACGGCGGCTTCGTCGGCGTCGTCGGAGAGGTCCGAGTGGAGGGTCGACCTCAGCCGCAGGTCGACCGTCGGGTAGACGTAGAAGCAGTCGAAGCCGGGGTCGTCGGCGATCTCCCGCTGCAACGGCTGCGCGAGGTTGTCGGGCAGCACCTCGACCGTGGCCAGCTCGGCGGAGCACTCGTCCTCGGCGAGGTCGGGGTGGCACAGCCAGGAGTCGGGGTCGTCGTAGTCCGCGGCGGTGTCGGCGGGGGGCTCGCAGGCGGCGTTGCAGCCGGGCTGGAGCAGGGCCACCGCGAGGAGCGCGGCGAGTCGGAGGACAGGGGGCAGGTCGGGGCGCATGTCTTCGGCGCGCATCCTATCCTCCGCCCGGCGTCCGGGAGGTGACATGGCCGAGGATCGACAGCGGGAGCTGCAGCAGGCGGTCGCCGAACGGCTCCGGGCGGAGCGAGGGCTCGCCGCGGGCCGCATGGCGACACTCCGACTCGCCGGCGTGGGCTTCTTCGCGGGGCTGACCCTGGTGCTGGGCCAGGTCCTCGAGCTGAAGGGCTGGACCGACGACCCGATCGCCCTCTGGATGGGCTACCTCGCCCTCGCGGTGGTGATCTGGGGGGCCAGCCGGCTCGTCGAGAAGCCGGCCTGGGCGGCGTGGGACATCCCGCTCATCGACGCGCCGATGATCTACCTGCTGATCCGCGAGTCGGCGGGAGGCGGCTCCGTGTCCGGCGTCGGCTCGTTCGCGGTGGGGCCGCTGAGCTTCATGGTGGTGCTCGCGGCGCTGACGTTCGATCGGCGGGTGATGGCCACCGCGGCGGTGGTGGCCGCCGGGCTCTCCTCCCACTTGATGCTCGATCTCGCGGAGTCGCCGGGCGGGGCGGTCTCGGCGGCGGCCGTCGTGCTGCTGGTGGCGGCGGCCGCCCACTACCTGGTCGGCCGGGTGCGCCACCTGGTCGAGTCGGTGGCGAGCGAGCAGGTGCGGAGGGAGCGGCTGGGGCGCTACTTCTCGCCCGCCGTGGCCGAGGCGGTGGCCGGGCAGGGGCTGCTCGAGACCGGCGGATCCCAGCGCGAGGTGACGGTCCTGTTCAGCGACATCCGGGGCTTCACGTCGATGAGCGAGGCGATGCCGCCGGGCGACGTCGTGCAGTTCCTGAACGACTACCTCGCCGCGATGGTCGACCTGATCTTCGAGCACGGCGGCACCCTGGACAAGTTCCTGGGGGACGGCATCCTCGCCTACTTCGGCGCCCCGGTGGCCCACGAGGACCACGCGCGGCGGGCCCTGTCCTGCGCCTTGAAGATGCAGGACGAGGTGGAGCGGATCAGCCGCGAGCGGACCGCCGCGGGGCTCCCCGCGGTGCGCATCGGCATCGGCCTGCACACCGGTCCCGCGATCGTCGGGGCCATCGGCTCGCCGCGGCGCAAGGAGTTCACGGTCATCGGCGACACCGTGAACCTCGCGTCGCGGATCGAGGGGCTGACCAAGCCGCTGCAGCGCTCGGTGCTGCTCAGCGAACAGACCCACAGCGAGGTGAGCGAGTACTTCGCGACCAGCCCCCTGCCGCCGACCGAGGTCAAGGGCAAGGCGAAGCCGGTCCGGACCTGGAGCCCGGACTCGGAGCCGTCCTGATCAGACTCCCCAGCCGCCGCTGACGACGACGTTGGCGCCGTTGACGTAGCTGGCGTCGTCCGACAGCAGGAACGCGGCGACGGAGACCGCCTCGTCGACGGTGCCGATCCGCTTGGCGGGGATGTGCTTGACCATCGACTCGAGCTCGGCCGGGGTGGCGGAGCCGCTGTCGACGAAGCCGGGGGAGATGGTGTTGGCGGTGACGCCCCACCGGCCGGCCGCCCTCGCGAGCGTGCGCGTCAGCACCAGCACGCCGATCTTCGCGATGTAGTGGGCCGTCACGAACGGGTTGGCCTGCAGCTTGTCGGCGTTGGCCATCGAGAAGGTGAGGATGCGGCCGAAGCCCCGCTCCTTCATGCCCGGCAGCGCCGCCTGGGCGCAGAAGAAGACCGGGTCGAGGTTGTTGGTGAACATGCCCCGCCAGCCGTCGGCGCTCTCCTGGAGCAGCGGCACCCGGTGGTACGGGCCGGCGCACATCACCAGCGCGTCGACGGGCTCCGCCTGCTCGATGAGCGCGCGGGCCTGGTCCGGGTCGGAGACGTCCGCCTGCAGCCAGGCGGCGCCGCGCGCCTCGAGGTCTTCGGCGCGCGACGAGCGGCCGGCGACGGTGACCCGCCAGCCGTCGTCCAGGAGTCGAGCGGCGATCCCGTGGCCGATGCCCCGGGCGCCTCCGACGATCAAAGCGTGTCTTGTTTCGCCCATTCCGGGGCGGAGCGTAGCGGATAGAGTCGGTCCATGAACCTCCGTCTGATCCTGCTCGTGCTCCTCGTCGTGCCTGCCGTGTTCTCCCTGGCGTGCAGCCCCGCTCTCCCCGACGACCCCCCGGGTGACGACGACGACGACGACGACTTCGGCGACGACGACGACTCGGGAGACGACGACGACTCGGGGGACGACGACGACGC
>CAYQEG010000315.1:0-7978 GCA_964416435.1 uncultured Rickettsiales bacterium | reverse complement strand
TGTTGCTCGCTTCAGTCACCCCCAGCCGGACTGAAACGCCCGACATGAGCCATGTTGCTCGCTTCAGTCACCCCCAGCCGGACTGAAACGCCCGACATGAGCCATGTTGCTCGCTTCAGTCACCCCCAGCCGGACTGAAACGCCCGACATGAGCCATGTTGCTCGCTTCAGTCACCCCCAGCCGGACTGAAACGCCCGACATGAGCCATGTCCGGGGCTTCAGGCACGGCCCCGGGGCAGGCTCAGCCCGACGAGCGGAGCGCCTTGTAGACCCTCACCGCAGCCGCCTCGAGCTCGACGTCGGGCACCGGCTGGCCGAAGGGGAGCTCCCCCAGGATCGACACCATCCCCCGGTCGATCCGGACCTCGCAGCCGCCCCGGCTGTCGAGCAGCAGCAGGTCGTCGGTGACCCCCGGCTGACGGAGCCAGCGCAGCATCGCCTCCTCGAAGTCGGCCTTGATGAGGAAGCGCCGGTCGAAGTCGATCTGACCCACCTCGACGTCCTTGACGCCCAGCGCGCGCAGCGTCGACGTCATCCGGTTCTCGTGGGTGAGGCTGCCCCGCACGGGGTGATCCGGCAGCTCGCCGCGCAGCTCGAACAGCGTCTCCTCCCCCTGGTCCGAGATGTCCCAGGCGATCTGCACCGTGCCCCCGGCCACCTGCTGGCGGGCGACCCCGTCGGGCAGCGGACGCAGCCGCGGATCCGTGCGGGCCGCCAGGTCCAGCGGCTGCGCGTGGCGGCAGACCCGGCACAGCGTGCCCAGCCCGCCCGGGCTCGGGCCGTCGGACGCCGGCACCCCGACTCCGCACACGTCGCACGTGGACGGGCTCGGCGCCCCCTCGACCCCGCCACCCAGGGCGAACAGCTCCCCGCCGTCCAGCCACAGGCCCAAGCAGTACAGGCACCGGTCGATCTCGACGCCCTGGATCCGCTGCTGGCGCATCGCCGGGCTGCGGGTGCAGGCCGGGCACCGCGGCCCCTCCTCGGTGTAGCCCTGCTCGCTGAAGTAGGTCAGGAGCCCCGCCGGGAACAGCCCCCGGATCGCGTGCACCGGCACCCACATGCCGCCGCACCGCGGGCAGCCGCCGATCTCCACCGGGGTGCCGTCCCGCGAAGCAGGGACGAACCGTCGCAGGGGACCGTGGCCGCGGGCGCAGGGGATGTGAGACATGCGCAGCAGGATACTCCTGCGGCCTGCCACGCGAGCCGTGGCAAGCTGCAGTGGTGCGGGCGGGGCTCCTGATCCTTGCGACGCTGGGACTGATGGCCGCCTGCGGGCCGAGCAACCAGCGCTTCGACTTCGACGGCGACGGCGTCGAGGACTCGGTCGACTGCGCCCCCGAAGACGCCACCACCTTCGCCGGCGCCCCCGATCCCTACGGCGACGACATCGACCAGGACTGCGACGGCAGCGACGGCATCGACGGCGATGGCGACGGCTGGCCCTCCAACGTCGACCCCGACGACCCCGACTGGGACTGCAACGACGCCAACGGCCAGATCCACCCCGGCGCCGCGGAGATCGCAGACGACGACGTCGACCAGGACTGCGACGAGGCCGACCTGGTCTGCGACGCCGACCTCGACACCGTGCTCGGACCCCAGTGCGACGGCCCCGACTGCGACGACGGCGACGGCTCCTGCGCCACGGAGGCGGACTGCGCCGACGGCGACGGGGACGGGTTCCGGGTCTGCGACAACGACTGCGACGACGCCGAGGCCGCCCGCTACCCCGGCAATCCGGAGGTCTGCGACGGCCTGGACAACGACTGCAACGCCGAGGTCCCGACCGACGAGCGGGACCAGGATCTCGACGGGATCTCGGAGTGCGAGGGGGACTGCGACGACCTCCGCTCCGACGTGCACCCGACCGCCATCGAGGTGTGCGACGGCGTCGACACCGACTGCGACGACGGCACCACCACGCCGGGCGGGGAGGCCGACGCCGACAGCGACGGCGAGTGGGCCTGCACCGACTGCGACGACGACGACAGTGACGCCCACCACCTGGACGTCGACGGCGACGGCTCGACCTCCTGCGGCCTGGACTGCGACGACGACGACCCGGACATCGGACCCATCGCCCCCGACCCGTTCGGTGACGGCGTCGACGGCAACTGCGACGGCATCGACGGCATCGACGCCGACGGCGACGGCGCCCCCCAGGGCGTCGACTGCGACGACGCCGACGCGAGCCTCAACACGGACGACCTCGACGGCGACGGCGCGAGCACCTGCGGCGGCGACTGCGACGACAGCGACGACACCCTCAACGTCGACGACGCCGACTTCGACGGCTTCGACACCTGCACCGGCGACTGCGACGACACCGCCTACGCCGTCAACCCGGCCGCGGCGGAGGTGTGCGACTTCGTCGACAACGACTGCGACGGCGTCCAGACCGACGAGGTCGACGGCGACGGCGACGGCGATCCGCTGTGCAGCGACTGCGACGACGGCGACGACACCCTCGACAGCGTCGACGGAGACGGCGACACCTTCTCGCTCTGTACCAACGACTGCGACGACACCAGCATCCTGTTCAACCCCATCGCCCTGGACCCCGTCGGCGACGGCTACGACACCAACTGCGACGACCTCGACGGCGTCGACCTGGACGGCGACCAGTTCGCCTCCGTGGCGAGCGGCGGCGCCGACTGCGACGACGGCGACGACAGCATCTACCCCGGCGCCGAGGACCTCCCCAATGACGGCATCGACTCCGACTGCGACGGGCTGGACCTGCCCGACGCGGACGGGGACGGCTACGGGGACGAGGACGAGGGCGGGGAGGACTGCGACGACGGCGACGCGTCGATCCACCCCGGCTTCTTCGAAGAGTCGGGGGACCTCGTCGACAGCAACTGCGACGGCCCCGACGGCAACGTGGTCTGGAGCTTCGTCGGCGGCGTCGACGACTACACCGCGCAGTTCCTCGGCAGCCAGGCGGTGTGCGACATCGACGGGGACGGCCAGGACGACCTGGCCGTCGGCTCGGCCCAGTGGGGGGCGACCCCGACGTCGATGGGCAGCGGCGTCGTGCACGTCTTCTACGGCCCCCTGGTGACCGGCTTCAGCCTCTCGGCCGCGGACGCGACGCTCGCCGGCCCGGGAGACCAGACGGGCTACGCGGTCGCCTGCGCGGGCGACCCCGACGGCGACGGCGACGAGGACCTGTTGATCTCCGATCCCTGGGAGGAGCCCGACTGGCTGGGACCGAACCCGGCCGTCGGGGTGACCTGGGTCGTGTCGGGCACACTCACCGGCGCGGTGGCCCTGGACGCCTCGTTCACCCGGATCGGTTCGAGCCAGACGGGGGCTTCGGGGGTGGGAGCCTGGGTGGGCCCGGCGGGCGACCTCGACGACGACGGCTTCGACGACTTCGTGATCGTCGACACCGATCTGTGGGCCAACGGCTTCAGCATCGCCTACGCCCTCGGCGAGGGGACGGCGCACATCCTCTACGGGCCGATCATCGGCGACGTCGACCTCCTGACCGTTGCCGACGCGAACTACACGACCAACTGGGAGTTCAGCTACCTGACCCCCACCGCGCCGGCGGGTGACCTCAACGGAGACGGCCGGGACGATCTCCTCGTCTCGGAGACCGACACGTCGACCGGCCAGTCGGTCACCGCGGTCCTGATGGGGCCGGTGCTGGGCAACCTGACCAGCGCCAGCGGCCAGGCGCGGCTCAACGGCGCGAGCAACTCGTACGGCAGCTGGGTCGGCGAGTCCGCCGGCGACATCAACGGGGACGGAACGAACGACGTCGCCGTCGTCTCCTGGCACAGCGCGCTGCTGCCGGGCTACGTGCACATCTTCTACGGCCCCCTGCTCGGCGACATCGACCTCGCGTTCGCCGACGCGGTGATCAGCGCCGGCGCCGGCGACACGCTCCAGCCCAACTCCGTGGCGCCGATCGGGGACGTGGACGGCGACGGTCAGGACGACCTGCTCGTCGGAGGCTGGCTGCTCGAGGACGGCCCCCTCGTAACGCTCGACCCGGACCACTCGGTGATCGCCGTCTTCTACGGGCCGCTCAGCGGCGCTCTCGACCTGGCCACGGCGGACGTGGAGTTCGTGGAGACGATCGACCTCTCGGGGTCCGACGCCTTCCACCACTTCCTGTTCGCCGCTCGCGGCGGCGATCTGGACGGAGACGGCGACCCCGATCCCGTCTACGCCCACCACCCGGCGAACAACGGCAGCCTGACGGTGCCCGGCGCCATCCGGGTCGCCCCCAACCCCTACCCCTGACCGCTACCGCGGCGCGTCAGGACCGAGTCGGTCCAGCCGACCGCGGGCAGCCCCCGGCGCCGCAGCAGCTTCGGGCCGAACGCCAGCCAGGCGACCTTGTTCGTGGCCGCCGTGAACGTCGTCCAGAACCAGCCGAACAGCAACCCCGCGCGGTGCAGCGAGTCGGCCACCAGCGTGGCGGCGAGGCCACACACCACGAAGAAGCGGAACATCCACCACAGCGGGTAGCGGCTCAGCTCGGGGTAGCGATCGTGCAGCCGCCACAGCTTGCGGAACGGCGGGATCAGGGTGCGGAAGTCGTACCCGGCGCGGTACGCGAGGGCGTAGACGTCCAGGCTCATGAACGGGATGGCCGCCATGCCCCGGTAGATCGACGGGTTGAACAGCAGCCGCAGCCCCCGCCGGCCCGGCAGCCGCCGCGCGCGGTCGCGGGTCAGGATCCAGTTCAGCGCCATGTGAGCCGCCTCGTCGCGGCAGACCCGCTGCACGAAGACGTCGAACGCCGGGCTCTTGAGCGCCGGGTGGGCCTGCAGGAAGGGGATCGTGCCGGCGTCCAGGAACGTCTCGAAGACCGGGTTGCTCACCGCCACGAGGGCCGCGTCGGCGTCCGACTCGGGGTCGAGCGTGTCGAACTGGTCCAGCACCATCGCGTTGCCCAGCCCCGGCGGCTGGATCGGCGCCTCGTGGAGCTGCAGGACCTTGCGCAGGCCGTCGGCGTGCCGCCGCTCCTCGTCCGCGAAGAAGCGGTAGAGCACCCGCAGGTCCTCGTCCTGCGACGCGTCGGCGAGCAGCGAGAAGTTCAGCCCCGCGATCTCCTCGATGTACGTCACCTCGTTGATCAGGCGCACCATCAGCGGGTCCAACGGCGCCAGCGGCCCCTCCGGCCACTCGATGGTGTCCAGCGACCACTGGTGGGCTTCGACCTTCGCCCGCAGCTTCGCCACCCCGTGGGCCGATGGCGTCTCCAGCACCGTGAGCGACGGCCCGGGCACCGCCCACAGGCGGGACAGCGGCGCGTCGGCGCGCACCAGCCGGTGCACCACCGCCCAGGCCCCGACGCCGACCACGAACCCGGCCGGCACGTCGATGAAGTAGTGCTGCTTGGTGGTCAGCGTGCAGGCGCTCACCACCACCGCCCAGACGATCGGCAGGGGCCGGCTCCACCACCGCTTCAGATAGCCCGCCCAGGTCAAGGCGAGCCCCCAGGCGAGCGCGACGTGCATCGACGGGAAGCAGTTGGTGGGGCTGTCGGCGGCGCGCAGGTCGGCGAACTCGCGCACCGTGGCGGTGTCCACCGCGGGCAGCGGGAACAGCTCCCGCGGGTAGGTCGTCGGCCAGAGCAGGAAGAAGCACCAGCAGACCGCCGCTGCCGTCACCAGGGTGAAGAACAGGCGGGCGATGCTGGTGCGATCGGGGACCTGCATCCAGGCGACGAAGCTCGCCCAGGTGACCGTGCCGTACAGCCAGATCGTCCACGGCAGGAACGGGATGGCGTCGTCGATGGCGAGCAGCGACAGCTCGACGGGCGTCGCGAACGGCTCGAGCTTGGCCAGGCCGTAGCCGGACAGCGCGATGAAGCCCGTGATGAACCACATCGCCGCGCGCTTGCCGACCTCCATCGGCGACCGACCGAAGAAGGTCATCGCGCCCGCTCCACCATGCGCTCGGCGAGGTCCATCAGGAGCGCCCGGCCCTCCTGCGAAGGCATGCGCGCCAGGGCCTCCTGGGCCCGGCCGAGGTGGGTCCAGGCGCGGTCGCGGCAGGCGTGGGGCACGTCGTGCGCCTCCATCCGCTCGCGGACCCACGGCAACTCGGAGAGGTCGGAGCCGTCCAGCGCGGCGTCCAGCCGTACCCGCTCGTCGGGGGTCATGCGCTCCCACAGGATGAACGTCGGCAGCGTGCGCTTGCCCTCGACCAGGTCCGTGCCGGGGCGCTTGCCGAGCAGCTGTTCGTCGCCGACGTAGTCGAGCAGGTCGTCGATGATCTGGAACGCCAGCCCCGCTTCGGTGCCGAAGCGGGCGAGCTCCTTGACCCGGGCGGCCGGCGCCTCGACGCTCAGCCCGCCGACCGCCGCCGCGCACGCGAACAGGCGCGCCGTCTTCGCTTCGATGATGCGGTAGTAGCCGGTCAGCTCCAGCCCGTCGTCCCGGGTGTGGCGAAGCTCCGCCTGCTCGCCCTGGACCAGCGCGGTGGCGGCCTCCACCAGCCGGTCCCGGATGCCGGGGTGCATGCCCCGCAGGGCGCGGTGGATGCGGGAGAACACGAAGCCGGCGACGCCAGCCGCGAAGGGCACCGACGTGGCCGTGTGGAGGGTCGGGCCGCCGCGGCGGAGCGCGGCCCGGTCGAGCACGTCGTCGATCACCAGGGATCCCTGGTGGAGCCACTCCACCGCGGCGCCGGCGGCGAGCGCGCGGCGGGGCTCGCCGCCCCAGGCGCCCGCCGCCGCCCGGCGGACCAGCCGGCGCCCCCCCGTGCCCCCCACCAGGCGCAGGTACCGGACGGCCTGGCCGAGGGCGACGTTGTCGGTGTGCGCGAGGTCTCCGATGGTGGCCTCGATGGGCTCCGCCCAGCGGTCCCGGAAGGCCCCGAGGCGGGTCCCGTCGGCCCACGGCTTGACCGCCTGGGGGCACGGCTCGGGGGCCGCGTGGGGCAGCCACGCCGAGGGGTCTCGGCCGAGCCCGGACTCGGAGGTGACCTGGGCCAGGATCTCCTCGAACAGGGCGACGGCGCTGCCGTCGGGGAGCGTCGAGAGCGTGGTCGCCGCCTCGGCCCGGGCGACCGCGACCGGGTCGGCCGGCAGCGGCCGATCGGGGAGGCCGACGGACGCCAGCGCGCCGGACCAGGTGCGCTCGTCCAGCGCCCCCTGGGCGCCCTCCCACGCGAGCCCCAGCCAGGTGACGTGGCGGTCGAGGCGGGCGTGCACGTCGTCGGGCACGTCGCCGGCGACGACCCCCGCCGCAACCGCGCCGCGCAGGAACAGCACCGCCTCGGGGACCGCGTGGTCGCCGGCCCCCTCGCCGTCGAACAGCCGGTCGAGCACCCGTCCGATGAGCACCCCGTCCCGCTTGAGGAGGTCCGACCAGACGCGGCCGAGCCGGCCCACGTCGCGCTCGAGCAGCGCCGACCGCTCCGCCTCGTCGGGGGTTCCGGTCCAGACGCGCTGGTTCCAGGCCTCCACCGCCATGACGGCGAGGTGACCCGACTTGCGGCGCCACCGGCGGCTGCCGAAGCCCCGCGCGACGTGCACCACGAGGGCGCCGCCGAGGCCGGTCCGGGGCACGGACCAGGGGTCATCGGGGCCGCCGACCTGGTCGAGCGCGGACGAGACCGTCGAAAACACCGGCTGCACCAGCCCGCGATACCAACGCTTGTCCAGATCGCCCGAAGCCCTCATCCGCGCTCCTCCCGAGCGGCGGACCCTAAGGCATGGGGCGCTATCGGCTCAAGGATCGATTGCGTCGCCTGAGGGACGCGCCGAGCCCCACGAGCAGCCAGCCGAGGGCCACCGGGAGGGTCGGTCGGGCCGACGTGTTACACACGCAGCCGGCCGGCACCAGGATGTCGGGAGCGGGGCCGGAGTCGTCGTCGTCACCCGCCGAGTCGTCGTCATCCGGGCCGGTGTCGTCATCGTCGTCGGCGGCCGAGTCGTCGTCGTCCGTAGCGTCGTCGTCGTCCGTAGCGTCGTCGTCGTCCGTAGCGTCGTCGTCGTCCGTAGCG
>CAYQEG010000314.1:0-8040 GCA_964416435.1 uncultured Rickettsiales bacterium | reverse complement strand
CTCGACGGGGCGGGGGACGTCGACGGGGACGGGGTCGGGGACGCGCTCGTGGGGGCGCCCGACTGGGCTGGCTTCGCCGGCCCCGGAGCGGGGCGGGCGTGGCTGCTGAACGGCGCCGTCCCGATCCCATCCGCCGCCGACGCGTGGTTCTGGCAGTCGCCCGTGGGGACCGACGAGTTCCTGGACGGCCAGGTCGTCGGCGACCTGGACGACGACGGCTACGCCGAGGTGGTCCTGCTGTCGAGGCGCTGGACGGTGACCGTGAGCGACGAGACCGCCGCGCTGATGTTCTTCGGAGGCCCCGGCGGGCCCGAGGCCGAGCCCTCGTGGATCTACGCGACCGGCCAGAACGACGCCAACCTCACGTCCGTCGACGGGGGGCGCGACGTCGACGGGGACGGGCACCCCGAGCTGCTGGTCGGAGAGCCCCAGTACAACGGCACCGAGACCGACGAGGGCCGGGTCCGCTTGTTCCACGGCGCCCCCGGCGGGCCGTCTACCACGCCGCTGTGGACCGTCGCCTCGGACGTGGCGGCGGCCGGCCTGGGCAGCGGCGTCGCCCTCGGCGACTGGAACGGGGACGGCTTCGCCGACGTCGCGGCGGGGCTCGAGTTCGTCGACGAGGTGTGGGTCTGGTACGGCGGACCCAGCTGGCCTCCGCCGAGCACGCCCGACTGGACCTGGACGGGGACCACCGGCGCGGGCGCCGAGCTCGCGAACCTCGGCGACGTCGACGGCGACGGGATCGAGGACCTGGCCGTCGGTGGCTTGTCGGGGACCGACAGCGTGGCCGTCTTCTACGGCGATCCGGGGGGCCTGCCGGCCGGCCCCGACTGGACGTGGTCGAGCGGGCAGGGGCAGCCGAACTACGGACACAGCGTGGCGGGGGTCGGCGACGTGGACGGCGACGGCTCGCCGGACCTGGCGGTCGGCGCCCCGCTGTTCGAGAACAGCCTGGAGGCCGAGGGTCGGCTCCTGCTGTTCCCCGGCGGGCCGACGGGCCTCAGCTCGTCACCGAGCTGGTACCGGGACTCCGGCCAGCACTCGGCTCGCCTCGGCTTCTCGGTCTCCGCGGCCGGGGACGTCAACGGAGATGGCTGGGAGGACCTCCTGGCGGGAGCCCCGGGGTGGGGCGGGGGGGGCCAGAGCCTGGAGGGCAAGCTCGTCCTGTTCCTCGGCGGCCCCGGCGGGCTCGAGGCAGTCCCGGACTTCGAGGTCGAGTCGGACCTGAACGGCGCCGAGCTCGGAAGCTGCGTCTCCGGAGGCGACGTCGACGGCGACGGGCTGTCCGACCTGCTGGCCGCGGGCCAGGGGTCGACCGGCGCGCGGGCCTGGCTGTACCGGGGGGGCTCCGGGGACGAGACGGGAGAGCCCCCGTGGCTCCCCGCCGTGCGCGCCCGCCAGCCCGGCTCATCCGTCCCCCTGGTGCCAGGGACCCAGAGCACCGGCTCGGGCCTCGACGTGACCCTCCTCGCCCGGGCCCCGTGGGGTCGCGCGCGGGCGGCGGTCGAGGTCGAGGCGAAGCCGCACGGGACGCCGTTCGACGGGTCGGACACCCTCCTCGGCCCCTACGTCGACCTCGGGCCCGGCGGCCTGGAGGTGGACCACGCCGCGCTGGGGCTGTTCGGCGACACGTGGCATCACTTCCGCGTCCGGCTCCGCTTCGATCCGGCTCAGGCTCCGACCCAGAGCGCCTCGCGCTGGCTCGCCACCCAAGAGGCCGGGCACCGCGAGGGGCTGCACTTCAAGACGTGGCCGGACAGCGACGGCGACGGGTGGTCCGACACCGAAGACTGCGAGCCGCTGGACGCCGCGGTCTACCCCGGCGCACCGGAGGTCTGCGACGGGCTCGACGGCGACTGCGACGGTTCCGTCCCGGCCGACGAGGTGGACGACGACGGTGACGGCTTCGACGAGTGCGCCGGCGACGACTGTGATGATGGGGACGCGGCGATCTTCCCGGGCGCCCCGGAGGGGTGCGACGGCGTCGACACCGACTGCGACGGCGCCGTGCCCTCCGACGAGGCGGACGAGGACGCCGACGGGCAGGCCGCTTGCGAAGGAGACTGCCACGACGGCGACCCGCTCGTGTACCTCGGCGCGGCGGAGGGGTGCGACGAGATCGACTCCGACTGTGACGCCAGCCTCGTCGACGAGTTCGACGACACGGACGGCGACGAGGAGCCCGACTGCACGGATCCCGACGACGACGGGGACGGCTTCGACGACGGAGACGACTGCGGACCCGCCGACCCCGCGGTCCATCCCGGCGCGGACGATCCCTGCGACACGATCGACCAGGACTGCGACGGCGACGTGGTCGAGGCGTTCGACGACACCGACGCGGACGGCGTCCCGGACTGCGCCGACGAGGACGACGACGACGACGGGAGCTCCGACCTGCTCGACTGCCAGCCGCTGAACCCCGACGTCTACCCCGGGGCGCCGGAGATCTGCGACGGGCTGGACAGCGACTGCAACGGCCAGACACCGGCCGAGGAGGTCGACGACGACGGCGACGGCAGCTTCGCCTGCGAGGACTGCGACGACGACGACGGCGCCGTGTATCCGGGGGCGGACGAGCTCTGCGACGGCCTCGACAACGACTGCGACGAACCCCCGGAGGTGGACGAGGGGCTCGAGTTCGTGAACTGGTTCGGGGACGGGGACGGGGACGGCGGCGGGCGCGGCGGCGCCCCCCCGGACAACCCGCGGGGCGCCGCCCCGGGGCCCGGCGGGGCCGACAACGACCGCGACTGGGACGACTCGGACCCGTCCACCCACCCCGGCGCCAACGAGATCCCCGACGACGGCGTGGACAACGACTGCGACGGCGGCGACGACGACACGGGCGACGACGACGACGACGACACGAGCGAGATCGCGGCTCCAGGCTGCCGCTGCAGCGACGCCGCCGAGGGCGCCAGCGGGGGGGCGGCGCTGGTCCCCGTCCTCCTGCTCCTGGCGGGCCGTCGCCGGCGCAAGGCGCTCCGGCCGGGGGGGCGTGCCTCGTTCGTCGACGTCGAACCGCTCGGGCCTCGGAGTCCGTCGGCCAGCCGCTCGTAGCGCACCGGAGCGACAGCCCGACGAGTCGCTCGGGCCAGCTTGGACGACCGATCCGCGCTGGACGCGCTACCGTCGTAGGCGTGAGGGGCCGATTCGCGGGACTGGCGCTGGTGGCAGCGGTGTGGGGGTGTGCCCCCACCGGCGCCTCCGACTTCGACTTCGACTCCGACGGCGCCGCCGACCGGGATGACTGCGGCCCGGCCGACGCGGCGGTCTTCCCCGGCGCCGACGATCCCTACGGCGACCAGCTCGACCAGGACTGCGACGGCGGTGACGGCGTCGACGCTGACGGCGACGGGTACCCCGCCAACCTCGACGCTCCGGACGGGCTGCGGGACTGCGACGACGGGGACGACGCCGTCCACCCCGGGGCTGCGGAGATCCCGGACAACGGCGTCGACGAGGACTGCGACACGCTCGACTACGTGGATGACGACGCCGACGGCACCCGCGACGATCAGGACTGCGACCCGTCCGACCCCGGCCTCAACGCCCGGGACGACGACGGCGACGGCAGCACCACGTGCGACGGCGACTGCGATGACGGCGACCCGGCGGTCGAGGCCCACGACCTGGACGACGACGGCTGGTCCACGTGCGGGGGCGACTGCCGGGACGACCTCCCGGACTTCCACCCCGAGGCGCTGGAGGTCTGCGACGGCGACGATGGCGACTGCGACGGGGTCACCCCTCCGTCCGAGCTGGACGGCGACGGCGATGGCTTCTCCGTCTGCGAGGGCGACTGCGACGACGGCGACGGCGACGTCCAACCCGCGGACGCCGACGGCGACGGGTACCACCTGTGCTCTCCCGAGCCCGACTGCGACGATGACGATCCCGACCTGAACCCCGGCGACGTCGACTTCGACGGCGTCTCCTCCTGCGCCGGGGACTGCGACGAGGGGGACCCCGGCGTACACCCCGACGCCGGCGAGGCGTGCGACGGGCTGGACTCCGACTGCGACGGGCTGATCCCCCCCGACGAGGTCGACGGCGACGGTGACGGAGCGCTGGCCTGCGGCGACTGTGACGACGAGGACGGCTCCGTCCTCGGCATCGACGGCGACGGCGACGGCTTCGACCCATGCACCGGCGACTGCAACGAGGGGAGCCCCGTCGTCTCCCCGGCCGCGCCGGACCCCTGGGGCGACGGGGTCGACCAGGACTGCGACGGCGTCGACGGCGTCGATGACGACGGCGACGGCTTCCCCGGCAACGCCGCGCCGCCCACGCTGGAGACGGCGGCCTGGGACTGCGACGACGGAGACCCCGACGCCAACCGCGCCGACGGGGACGGCGACGGGGTCGACACCTGCGCCGGCGACTGTGACGACGACGACGACACCCGGTTCCCGGCCAACCCCGACCTCGCCTGCGACGGGCTCGACAGCGACTGCGCGCCCGACGCGGCCGAGGTCGACGACGACGGCGACGGCTTCATGGACTGCGAGGGCGACTGCGACGACGCCGACCCGACGCTCGACCTGGCCGACGCCGACGGCGACGGCGCCGACACCTGCGCCGGGGACTGCGACGACGACGACGCCACTTCCTTCCCCGCCGCCCCGGACGCCTGGGGCGACGGCCTCGACACGAACTGCGACGGGGCCGACGGCGTCGACGCCGACGGCGACGGCTACTCGGCCAACGCCCCCGGTGACGACCCGGCGTGGGACTGCGACGACACCGCGGCCGCCGCCTACCCGGGCGCGCCCGAGTGGAACCTGTGCGACGGGCTGGACGCCGATTGCGTGCCCGACCCCGGGGAGCAGGACCTCGACGGCGACGGGAGCCTCCCCTGCGCCGGGGACTGCGACGACGACGACCCGACCCTGAGCGCCGCCGACCTCGACGGTGACGGGACCTCCTCGTGCGACGGCGACTGCGACGACGGCGACCCGGGCATCGGCCCCGCGTCGGGCTGGGACGACCCCGGCGACGCCATCGACTCCGATTGCGCCGGGGGCACGGCCACCGCCCTGGACCGGGCGGCCCACCTGCGGCTGCTCGGGGAGTTCGGCGGGGACAACTCCGGCCGGTCGACGTGCGGCGTCGGCGACGTCGACGGCGACGGCCTGGCCGACATCCTCGTCGGAGCGATGTCGACCGACTTCGCCGGCAGCTCATCCGGCGCCGCGTACCTGCTGCTGGCGCCGACCCTCGCCGACCCGGGCACCGTGAGCCTCGCCGCCGCCGACGGGGTGATCATCGGCGACAGCTCCAACGACATGGTCGGCAACGCGGTCGGCGCCGCGGGGGATGTCGACGGCGACGGGCTCGCCGACTTCCTCGTCGGCGCAAGAGGCTGGGACGGCCTCGCCGGGGACGAGGGTGGGGTGGGCCTCTTCTTCGGCGCGGGGATGGGCGGCGGCACCATCGTCCTGTCGAGCGCCGACGTCCTGTTCGAAGGCGAGGAGGACGACCTGCTCGGCTTCGGGTTCGACGGCGGGGCGGACCTGGACGGCGACGGCCTGGACGACCTGCTGCTGTCTGCGATCAACAACAGCGAGGCCGACTTTCACGCGGGGAAGGTCTACCTGGTGCTCGGCTCGACCGTCGGCCCGACCACCGGCGTGGTCGACCTGGGGGCGGGCGGCGCCCACGCCGAGCTGCTCGGCGAGGAGAGCGGCGACCAGGCCGGGCGGGCCGTCCGCTGGGCCGGTGACGTCGACGGCGACGGGGTGCCGGAGGCGCTGATCGGCGCCTACAGCAACGACGAGGTCGCCAGCTCGTCCGGCAAGGCGTACCTCGTCTGGGGCTCGGATCTGCTCGCCGGCGGGACGATCGACCTCGGCGACGCCGGCGCGAGCATCGTGGGTGACGACACCTTCCACAAGGTCGGGGTCTCGTTCGCCGCCCTGGGCGACATCGACGGCGACGGCCTCGACGACGTAGCCGTCGGCGCCAACGGCTGGGACGGCAGCCGCGGCCAGGTCGGGATCTTCTACGGCTCGACCCTCTCCGTCGGCGGCGCCTTCTCGCTGTCCGACGCCGACACCGCGCTGCTGGGCGAGGCCGCCGGAGACCGGACGGGCGAGTTCCTCGACGCTCCGGGGGACGTCGACGGCGACGGACTGCCGGACCTGCTGGTGTCCGCCCACCGCAACGACGATCTCGCGGGCGCCGCGGGCAAGTCCTACCTGGTGTACGGCCCGACCCTCGGCGCCGGCGGATCGCTGGACATCGCGGCGGTGGGAGAGGCGTTCGTGCCCGAGGCGGAGGCGGACAACTCGGGCATGGGTCTCTGCGGCGCCGGAGACGTCGACGGCGACGGTCGCCCCGACCTGCTCGTCGGGGCGCCGTCGAACGACGAAGTGGGAGACGCCTCGGGCAAGACCTACCTCCTGCTGAGTCCGTTCTGATGTTCGCGCTCCGCCGTCCTCGCCTGGCCATTGCCCTCGCCTTCGGGCTCGCGGCCTGCAGCCCGCAGCAGGGGTTCCTCGACTTCGACGGGGATGGCGCCCCCGACGACCAGGACTGCGCCCCGGAGGACGGCCAGATCCGGCCCGGCGCGTTGGACCCGTACCCCGATGGAGTCGACCAGAACTGCGACGGCGCCGACGGGCTCGACGCCGACGGTGACGGCTTCCCGGCCAACGCCCCGGACGGGGACGACCGGCGCGACTGCGACGACCAGGACGGGTCGGTGCACCCCGGCGCCACGGAGGTCCCCCACGACGGCACGGACCAGGACTGCGACGGGCTCGACTTCCTGGACGCCGACGGGGACCTGACCGACGACGACGTCGACTGTGACGCCGCCGATCCGACCCTCAACGACCTCGACGAGGACCGTGACCTGCAGTCCTCCTGCGCGGGTGACTGCGACGACGCCGACCCCACGGTCGAGGGTCTCGACCTGGACGGGGACGGGGTCTCCACCTGCGACGGCGACTGCGACGATCAGGACCCGACCACGGCTCCGGGCCTGCCCGAAGCGTGCGACGCCGTCGACAACGACTGCGACGGCGAGGTGCCGTCCGACGAGATCGACTCCGACGCCGACGGCTTCGCCGGGTGCGAAGGGGACTGCGCCGAGGGCAACGCCGCGATCCACCCCGGAGACGACGACGGCGACGGGGCGTCGCTGTGCAGCGCCGTGCCGGACTGCGACGACGGCGACGACTCGCTGAGCCCGGACGACGTCGACTTCGACGGGTTCTCCACCTGCGAGGGCGACTGCGACGACGGCGACGCCGCGATCCACCCCGGCGCCCCCGAGCTCTGCAACGGGCTGGACGACGACTGCTTCTCCGGCCCCGGCGTCGCCGAGGTCGACGCCGACGGCGACGGCTCCCTGGCGTGCGACGACTGTGACGATGACGACGACACGGTCGCCGGCGGCGACACCGACGGCGACGGCTTCGACCCCTGCACCGGCGACTGCGACGAGGGCGACCCGTTGACGTGGCCCGGCGCGCCCGACCCCTGGGGGGACGGCGACGACACCAACTGCGACGGCCCCGATGGGACCGACCTGGACGGCGACGGCTTCGCGTCGGACGCGACACCCGCCGACCCCTCCAACCTCGCCTGGGACTGCGACGACCTGGTGGCCGCGCTCAACCGGGCGGACGCCGACGGCGACGGGCTCGATACATGCGCCGGCGACTGCGACGACGCCGATCCTTCGATCGCGATCGGGGCGCCCGACCCCTGGGGCGACGCCGTGGACGCGGACTGCGACGGCGCGGACGGCGTCGACGCGGACGGGGACGGCTACCCCGGGGACGCCGACCCCTCTGACCCGACCTGGGACTGCGACGACAGCGATCCGTCGGCAAATCGGGACGACGCCGACGGCGACGGCGACGACACCTGCGCCGGCGACTGCGACGACGGCGACCCGCTCCGGTTCCCGGGCAACAGCGAAGCGGACAGCTGCGACGGGCTCGACGCGGACTGCCTGTTCGACGCCGCCGAGGGCGACCTCGACGGCGACGGATCGCTCGCCTGCGACGATGACTGCGACGA
>CAYQEG010000313.1:0-8104 GCA_964416435.1 uncultured Rickettsiales bacterium | reverse complement strand
GCGACGACTCGTAGCCGCTGATCTTCCCCGGCGCCGCCGAGGTCTGCGACGCGATCGACAACGACTGCGACGGGCTGCTCGACGAAGGGCTGATCTGCGACGACTTCGACGGCGACGGCGAGCCCGACCTCGTCGACCTGGACAACGACAACGACGGCGTCTTCGACGACGACGACTGCGAGCCCTTCAACCCGTTCATCGGCCCCGACCAGCCGGAGATCTGCGACGGCATCGACAACAACTGCAACGGCCTGGTCGACGAGGAGTTCGACCTGGACGGTGACGGCTTCACCTGCGACGACTGCGACGACACGGACGCCGCCGTCGGCAACGACCTCGGCGACCTGGACGGCGACGGCATCTGCGACCAGCTCGACCCCGACCTGGACGGCGACGGCTTCTTCGTCGGCATCGACGGCTTCGGGGGGCCCGGCCCCAACGGCCAGCCGCTGGACTGCGGCGACGACGACCCGCTGTCGTTCCCCGGCGCGCCGGAGCTCTGCGACGGGATCGACAACGACTGCGATGGGCTCGCCGACGAGCTCGCGGCGGACATGTACTCCCTGGGCGACGACGACGTGCTGCGGGTCGGGATCTGCTCGTTCGCGTTCGACTTCTGCGGGCAGGACTTCAACGAGGTCTACGTGTCGAGCAACGGCCTGCTGACGTTCGGCGGCCCGTTCGCCGCCCCCGGCCCCGACCTCTCCGACTTCCTCGGCGAGGCGCCCACCATCGCCCCCCTGTTCACCGACCTCGACCCGAGCCTGGGGGGTGAGATCGACATCGTCGAGACCGACGGCGACTCGTTCCTGATCGACTTCGGCGAGGTCCCGTCGATGGGCCTGCCCGGCTCGATGAACAGCTTCAGCCTGGTGCTCGACAGCAGCGGCGGCGCGCTCCTCGAGTTCGGGGGCGTCGGCATGATGGATGGCCTGGTCGGCTTCGCGTGCGGCGACGGCAGCACCGGCGACGTCGTCGCGGTCGACCTGACCTCGGCGGACTTCCCCATCGGCGCGGGCACCGAGGACGCGATCTACGAGCAGTTCAACGTCGGCAACGCGTTCGACCTGGAGGACGACGAAATCGAACTGTGCCTCACCTCGGGCGACGACCTCGACGGGGACGACTGGACCGACCTCTGCGGCGACTGCGACGACGCCGACCCGCTCGTCTTCCCCGGCGCGATGGAGATCTGCGGTGACAGCATCGACAACGACTGCGACGGCGCAGCCGAGAACGCGGACCTGGACGGCGACGGCGAGGTCGACATCGCCTGCGGCGGCTTCGACTGCGACGATGTCGACCCGAACATCTTCACCGGCGCCCCCGAGATCCAGTGCGACGGCATCGACGACAACTGCAACGGCAACGGCGACGACGACCCGGACCTCGACGGCGACCTCGTCGGGGGCTGCACCGACTGCGACGACGCCGACCCGGTCATCTTCCCGGGCAACGCCGAGGTGTTCACGTTGTGCCAGGACGGCAAGGACAACGACTGCGACACCATCGTCGATTGCGCCGACTCGGGTTGCTACAACGCCGTCGGCTGCGTGGCCGAGCCCGGGGGCGAGAGCTTCTCCATCACCGCTCCCGGGGCGATGACCGGCATCACCTGCTTCGGCGCCAACGACGAGTGGACCTACACCGTCAGCCCGGGAGCCACCGTCAGCGGCACGCTCGACTCGGCGATGACGCTCGCCATCAACACCCACAACTTCGGCTACACCAACCCGTCGGCCGAGAACGTCGCCTTCTACACGTACGGGTACAGCGTCTCGACCCCCGGGGCCTGCGTCTGGTTCGACATCTCGTACGCGTACCCCTGAGGGGCTCAGCGGCGGACCAGGGACAGCCGGTCGCCGTCGAACTGCAGCACCGCGCGGTCGGCGTCCACGAAGATCACCTCGGCTCGATCACGCACGCCGTCGGCGTCGATGCTCTCGATGACCAGGCGGTCGGCGAGCGTCTCCAGCACCTGCCAGTCCGCCGTCTCGACGGGATCGCCCAGGGCGATGAAGGTGATCTGCTCGGCCGTCACGAGCAGCCCGCTGGTCTGCTCCATGGTGTCGACGAACTCGGCCACCGCGATGTCCAGCTTGTCGCCGGTCAGGCCCGAGGTCTCCGCGAGCTGCGGGCGCCAGCCGGCCTCGATCTGACGGCGCTCCTCGTCGTTGAACGCGAACCTCCAGTCCCCCTCGAACGCCGCGGCGGAGACCACGAAGGCCCCCTTCTTCTTCCCCTTCTTGCCCTTCCTGGCCTTCTTCCCCTTCTTGCCCTTCTTCCCTTTCTTGGCCTTGGGGCCCTTGGCGGCGAGCTGGACCGGCTCGCCGGCCGACGCGGGGATGGCGGGCAGGCCGGTCAGGACCAGGGCGACGGCGAGGAGGAGGAGGCGTAGGGACATGGGCACCGCGGGGTTGGGGGAGGCCAGTCTGCCAGGGCGGGGGTCAGTACTGTTCGGCGCCGACGGTGACCGGGTGCTCCCCGACCAGCCAGCCGAACCAGCCCTCGTCGAGCACCGCCACCTGGGGGAAGCCCAGGTCGGACAGCTGGGTCGCGACGTCGCCCGACAGGGTGTGGGGGCAGCCGCAGTAGGCGACCAGCCACAGGTCGTCGGGCAGGTGGGGCGCCGCCTCCTGGACCCGGTAGAACGGCGTCGAGATCGCGCCGGTGATGTGCCCGACGACGTAGTCGCTGCCGGGGCGGGCGTCCAACAGGACCATCGCCTGGCCCGCGTCGTAGGCGGCCACCAGGTCGACGAGGGAGACGTACAGGGCCTCGTCGAGCGCGCCGGAGAAGTCGGCCGCGGGGCCGCCCTCGTTGATCACCGGCTGGGTGAGGTCGGGGTCGAAGGGCGGGACCTTCGTGTCCTCGACCGGCGTCTGCCAGGCGCGCAGCCAGGCGGTCATGTCGTCCAGCACGAAGTCGGGATAGAGCTTCCCCCACCCCGCCATCGGGGTGCGCTCCCGCCCGTGCTCGATGGCGTAGCGGATGTACCCGTCGCTGGCGGTGTGCAGGAACCAGGGGTTGTTGAGGGCGGGGCCCGTCTCCCCTTCCCCCTCGGCGCCGTGGCACTCGGCGCAGTACCCCAGGTACAGCAGCTCGGCCGCCTCGGCGTCGCCCTCCACGACCTGGTCGTGCACGTCCTGGGTCGGCTCGGTCTGCCAGGCGCGGACGTAGGCGACGATGTCGGAGATCTCGCTCGGGGTCATCGGCCCGGCGTAGTCGGCGCCCCACGCGGACATCACGGTCCCGGGGCGGCCATGGGTGATCGCGGCGTCGATGAACGCGTCGGTCGCCGTGGTCAGGAAGTGCTGCCCGTTCATCGCGGGGGCCCAGTCGGCGACGTAGCCCTGCAGGTGCGCGCCGTGGCAGTCGACGCAGTAGGTCGTGTACAGCTCCAGCCCGTGCTCCTGCTCGGGCGTCGTCAGCGCGGGCGGGTCGGGCAGCGCGGAGTCGTCGTCGTCGACCTGCGCGCTGTCGTCGTCGTCGTCGACCGGCTCGGCGCTGTCGTCGTCGTCGACCGGCTCGGGCGTCGGCTCGGGGGGTGAGCCGTCCGCCGGGCAGCCCAGGAGGGCGGCGAGGCCGAGCAGCAACCAGGGAGCCGGGGGGCGCATTCCCCGGACATACCTCACCCGGGCCGTCCGGACACGGGTCCTTCCAGGCTCCGGTCGCGCCCCCCGAACGCTGGGCTACATTGCCGGGATGCGAACGGCGGCGAGGCTGCAGACCGCCGCGGACCTGCTGAGGGCCCGCGTAGGTCGGCGTACGCCGCTGAAGGTGACCTGGTTCACCACCTACCGGTGCAACGTCGCGTGCGGCTTCTGCACGCGCATCCACCTCCCCTCGGGGCACATGGACGACGGCCAGGTGCGCGGGATGATGGACGCGTTCGCTCGGATGGGGACCCGGTGGTGGGTCTTCAACGGCGGCGAGCCGACCCTCATGAAGGGGCTCGGGGGCTGGATCGCCCACGCCGACGCCCTCGGCTTCGACACCACGATGGTGACCAACGGCGTGCGCATCGAGCAGCGGCTCGACGAGCTGAGCCGCCTGGACCTCGCGATCTGCTCCATCCACGGGGACCGCGAGGAGCACGACCGGGTCGTGCAGCGCGAGGGCAGCTACGACGCCGCCATCGCCGGCCTCCGGGCGCTCCGCGACCGCGGCGTCTCGGTGTGCCTCATGGCGGTGCTCAACGAGCGCAACCTGGGCCTGCTCGAGGACCTGCTGGGCCTCGCCGAGTCGCTCGACGCCGGCCTCGCGGTGCAGCCGGTCGTGCAGACCCGGCTCGCCGGCATGTCCGTCGACCCGACGCTGGTGCCCCGGGCCGAAGCCATCCAGCGGGGTGTCGACGACCTGCTCGAGGCGAAGATGGACGGCCGACCGGTGTCCGCCAGCCGGGCCTACCTGGAGGCCGTGGCGGCGTCCTGGCCCGACCGCGCGTTCGGGGTGAAGTGCTGGGCGGGGCGCCTGTTCTGCGAGGTCACCCCCGACGGCTTCGTCGTGCCCTGCTGCGCCGAGGAGGAGTACACGTTCGCCGGCTGCCACGGCCCCACCGCGGGCTGGGAGAAGGCGTTCGCCGCCCTGCCCGACCGCTCGGGCTGCCAGGGCTGCTGGTTCAAGGGGCCCCAGGAGCTCAACCTGCTGCTCGGGCTCCGGCCCGCCCAGACCGCCCGCGCGGCCGCGAACTACGCGCGCGGCCGCATGCTCTGGGACTAGGCTCCACGGCGATGGGCTTGCGCTTCCTGTTCCTGCAGAAGGACCCGATCCCCAACCTGGCGACGATGTGCCTGTCGGCCGTGTTGAAGGAGGCGGGGCACGCCTGCGACGTGCTCATCGAGCCGGCGGAGCGGGACATCGTGAAGTCGGCCCGCCGGCTGGACCCCGACGTCGTCTGCCTGTCGGCGACCACCGGCCAGCACGTCTGGCAGCTCCAGGTCGCCCGGGCGCTCAAGGCGCGGTTCGACCCGACCATCGTGATGGGGGGGCCGCACCCGACCTTCTATCCCAAGGTGCTCGCCGAGCAGCCCTGCCTGGACTTCATCTGCCAGGGCGAGGGCGAGGACTGCCTGGTCGAGCTCGCCGCCGCGCTCGAGTCGGGGGACGACGTCAGCGGCATCCTCAACCTCGGCTGGCGGGAGGACGACGGGGAGCCCGTCTACAACCCGATGCGCACCCTGGTGCAGGACCCCGAGCGGTGGCCGTTCCCCGACCGCGCCGTCTACGACCGGTACGACTTCGTGCGCAAGCGCCGGACCGTC
This sequence comes from uncultured Rickettsiales bacterium, assembly GCA_964416435.1. GTDB lineage: Bacteria > Myxococcota_A > UBA796 > UBA9615 > UBA9615 > CAYQEG01. The sequence continues at coordinate 2,840 of CAYQEG010000313.1, read as the reverse complement.
TCGGTGATGGCGACCCGGGGCTGCCCCTACAAGTGCACCTTCTGCTTCAACGTCACGCTCCAGGAGATGGCCCGAGGCAAGGGCAAGTACGTCCGCACCAAGCCCGTCGAGACCATGATCTCCGAGCTGAAGGACGTCCTCGCTCGCTACCCCCACGTGCGGCAGATCGGCTTCGCCGACGACATCTTCGTGATCAACTACCGGGGCTGGGGGCAGGAGTTCCTGGCCCGCTACGCCGAAGAGATCGGGCTGCCGTTCTCCTGCCTGCTGAGGCCCGACCTGGTGACCCCGGAGCTGGTCCGATCGCTGGCGGAGGCCAACTGCAAGATGGTCAAGATCGGCATCGAGTCGGGCGTCGAGGAGCTGCGTGTCGGCGTGCTCAAGAAGGGGCGCCTGGACAACGAGGGGATGCGTATCGCGGGCCGGCTGATCAAGGACGCCGGCATGATCCTGTACACGTTCAACATCGTCGGCATCCCCGGCGAGACCGTCGACATGGCGATGGAGACGGTGAAGCTGAACGTCGCGATGGGGGCCGACCACGCCTGGACGAGCATCTGCCAGCCGTACCCCGGCACGCACCTGGAGGACTGGGCCGTGCAGCACGGCTACCTCGACAGCGACGCCGCGGAGAAGGACTTCCAGTACACGTACTTCATCGACACCCCGCTGAAGATCGAGGCCAAGACGGAGCTGTGCAACCTGCAGAAGCTGATGCCGCTGCTGGTCAACGCGCCGTGGCTCGAGCCGGCGGTGCGACGGGCCATCGAGCTGCCCCCCAACCGGGGCTTCGAGCTGCTGTTCAAGGCCCACTACGCCTGGGGGCTGATCAAGACCGGCCAGATCGACCTGCGGGACATGGCGCGGCTGATCCCGCTGACGGCCAACTACTGGACCAACGAGGGCACGCTGGACCCCGGCACCATGTAGGCGGCTCAGCGGATCAGGAAGGTCTGCTGCTCCCAGCCGAAGCTGACGCCGCCTCCGGTCGCCACCACCAGGTCCGCCGAGTCCGGGATCAGGAGCGGCCGCGGCAGGGCCGTCATGTCGGCGGTGATGAAGCCGCCGGTGTCCCCGAACGCCTCCCCCTCGTCGGCGTCGGTCGACCAGAAGTACTTCTCCATCGCGCTCCCCCCGGCCGGCCAGCCGCTGCTCCCGCCGCACTCCTGGCTGGTGCCCGGCGTCGCCTCGAACAGGTTGCCGTCCGTGTCGTACAGCCACACCTCGTGGCCGTAGCCGTCGGTCAGGTAGTCCCCGCCGTCCGCGTCGGCGGTGGTGCCGACCAGGCGCGTGGACGGCGCGAGCGCCGCCGCGTGCAGCCGCAGCTGGTCCAGCTCGTCGGCGGTGAACAGCAGCCCGGTGGCGGGGTTGAGGTAGTCGAGGAGCACGGTGTTCACCTGGGAGCCGAAGTAGTCCTCGGTGATGGCGTTCTCGTCTGACAGCCAGCCGTAGGGGTCGGCGCTGTTGTCGGCGCACTTGTGCCAGGGGTTGCTGCTGGAGTAGCTGGCGACGAGCACCTGCTGGGCGTCATCCAGCTGCAGGCCGATCCAGCCGCCGCCGTCGGTGCTCATGTCGCACTCGACCTCCATCGCGGGGCCACCCGCGGGGGCGATCCACCAGGCGCCGTCCGCCGCCGCGGTGTGGTGGGCGAGCACCGACTCGCAGCTCGCGGCCGGGCAGGCGGACGCGCCGCCCGCGTCGGTCGCGCCGAACTCCAGCCACCACCCCTGGAGCGTGCCCTCGTCGACGCCGACGGCGTCCTCGATGCTCAGCGTCCAGGTGCCGGCGCGGTCCTCCCCGTCGAAGGCGGACAGCGACTGCTGCGGGATCCAGCGACCCCCGAAGGGCGCCTCGGCCGGCACCGAGATGCTGATCGAGAACGCCGCCTCGTCGTCGAACGTCGTGGCGACGAAGTCCTCCCCTGCGCCTCCGTTGCCGTCGGTCAGCAGGACGCTGGTGCCCGCGGGCGACGTCAGCGTGATCACCAGGTCGCCGACGAAGGTGTGCTCCAGGTCGAGCCGCACGTCCACGTCGGTGATCAGCTCGCTCTCCACGGCGACGAGGTCGACCGTGGTGGTGCTCAGGTCGGGCAGCGGGGCGCCGGCCCCCTCCCCCAGGACGATCGGCACGAAGTCGGCGCCGAGGCCGGGGTCGCCGTCGCAGTTCTGGTCGATCGGGTCGCACAGCTCGACCGCGGCGGAGTTGATCGCGGCGTCGTCGTCGTCGCAGTCGCCCCCGCACTGGGGATCGCCGTCCCCGTCGACGTCCGCGTCGGTGTGGGTCGTGATCCGCAACGACCAGGGCTCGCCGGCGCCGTCGATGGCGCCGGGATCGGACGTCATCGACGCCACCCCGGACTGGCCCAGCCAGCCGTCCAGCGTGCCCCAGGTCGGGTCCGAGCCCGGACCGCTGTCGTAGTGGACGTCGACGTCCGCGTCGGCGTGCCAGCCGATGGCGTACTGCATGCCCGCGACGAGGGGGACGGAGAAGGCGTCACTCGCCGCCCAGTCGAACGCCACCGGGACCGACGGCACCGGGGCGCTGGCCTCGAACACCCAGGCGTCGCTCGGAGACGGCCGGGAGAACAGCACGGCGTTGACGACGGCGTCCTGGTCGGGGTCCTCCATGTGGAACTCGACCGTCATCAGGGTCGCGGCGCTGTCCGCCGTGAAGACGTCCGCGCCGATGAAGTCCGCCGCGCCGCCGGTCAGGGCGCCGACCAGCTCGAGGGTCGCCTCCCCGAAGAAGGTGCCGGCGTCGCAGTCGCTGTCGGCGCCGTCGCAGGCCTCGGCGTTGCCCGGGAAGTTGTCCGGCTCGGTGTCGTCGCAGTCGGGCAGAGC
>CAYQEG010000312.1:0-8126 GCA_964416435.1 uncultured Rickettsiales bacterium | reverse complement strand
GGGGCAGCTCGAGGTCGGCAAGGCGTTCGGCGACGCGGGCCTGGCCTTGAACGAGCGGCAGGGTGTCGTCCCTCTGGCCGCCCCCGCCAACCACATGTACGGCACGTTCATCGACCACTGGTTCCGCCCGTACCGCGACGTCGCCCGGCGGATGGTCAAGGCGCGAGACCTGGCGCTCGAGTTCGGCATCGCCGACACGGCCGGGTACGCGACGTGGAACATCCCGTGGCTCGAGTTCCTCGACGCCAGCGACGTCGGCCAGGCCATCCAGCGCTCGACGTACGAGCTGGCCGTCGCGCGCAACATCCTCCGCCACGCCGAGGGAGAGCTGGTCGCCCTGTGGACGCTGCGCCAGCTGCACCGGCTGGCCGGCGACGAGGAGGCGCTGGCCGAGCTCGATCGCGAGGGCCACACGGACCAGGCGTTCCTGGACAGGTTCGCCAGCTTCCCCGCGCTCGCAGGCGCGAACCTCACGATGCGGATGATGACCGACGCCGTGCTGGGCAACTGGGAGCGGGTGCACGCCGACGCTGCCGTGGTCGCTACGACGACCGCGGGGCCCGGCTCCGCCTGGGCGGCCGAGTACCCGTTCTTCGCGATCCTCGCGCGGGTCGTGCTCGACGAGGCCGGCGACGGCGACTCGCGCGACGATGCCCTCGCCGACGACCTCGACGCCGCCTGCGCGGAGTCGGAGCGGCTGGCGTCGCTCAACCCGGCCCTGCGGGGCTGGCAGAGCGCCCTGCTGCAGGCCGAACGGCACCGCCGTCGTGGGGAGCTGGAGCCGGCCGGCGAGGCCTACGATCGAGCCTGGGAGCAGGCCCAGCTCAACCAGCGCCGCATCGGAGAGTCGATCGTCGGGCCGCGCGCCGCGGGCTTGTGGAGCGCTCGCGCGCGGCCACGAATGGCCCACGGCATGCTCGCCGAGACCCACTACGCGCTGGTCCGCTGGGGCGCGGCGGCGGGGGCCTCGTGGATCGAGCGACGACACCCCGAGCTGCGGCGCTCCACCGGCGCCGTCGAGCTGACCAGCAGCAGCGTCGAGGACCAGACGCGGATCGACATGCACTCGGTCCTCAAGGCGAGCCGCGCGCTCTCCACCGAGATCGTGCTGGAGGATCTGCTGCCGAAGCTGGTGAGCGTCGTCGTCGAGAACGCCGGCGCCACGAGCGGGGCCATCGCGCTGCCCGACGGCGCCGGGCTGGTCCTCGCCGCGTGGCAGGCCAACCCCGACACCACGCCCGACATCGAACTCGACCGGGAGCTGGATCCGGCCCTGGTCCCGGTCCGCCTGATCCGCCAGGTGGCGCGCTCCGGCAAGCGCGTCCTCCTGCAGGACGTGGCCGGCTCCGGGCTGCCCGACGACACCTGGCAGGACGCTCCGCCGGCGTCGGTCCTGTGCCTGCCCGTGCTGACCCGCGGGCGCCTCTCGGCCGTGCTCTACCTCGCCCACGACCAGGCGACGCGGGCGTTCGATCCCGACCGGTGCGCCCTGCTGGACATGCTCGCCGCCCAGGCCGCCGTCTCGATCGAGAACGCGCAGCTCTATCGGCAGCAGCAGGACATGGTCCGCTCGATGTCGCGGTTCGTGCCGAGCCCGTTCCTGCAGCTGCTCGGCCGGGAGTCGATCGAGGAGGTGCGCCAGGGCGACGCCGTGGAGCGCGAGATGTCCGTGCTGTTCGCCGACATCCGCCAGTTCACGAGGATCTCCGAGGGGCTGGGAGCCGGCGGCATCTTCCGGATGCTCAACCGCTGGCTGGAGCGGGCCAGCCCGGTCATCGCGAAGTGGGGCGGCGTGATCGACAAGTTCATGGGCGACGGCGTGATGGCCCTGTTCGCAGAGCCGATGGACGCCGTCGGGGCCGCCATCGACCTGAGCCGGGAGGGCGACGCCCTCAGCGCGGAGCTCGCGGAGGAGTCCCCCGGGCTGTCCTTCCGGGTGGGCATCGGCGTCCACCACGGACCCATGATCCTCGGCACCGTCGGCGACGAGTCCAGGCTCGACGTGACCGTCATCGCGGACGCCGTCAACGTGGCCGCCCGGCTCCAGGAGCAGACCAAGGTGTGGACGGCGCGGATCCTGGTCAGCGGCGAGGTCTGGGACGCGGCGAACCGCACCGGTCACGTGGCGGGGCGGGCGCTCGGGCGCGTGCTGCTGCGCGGTCGCGGGGCCGAGACGCGGATCTACGAGGTCCTCGACGCCGAGCCGGCGGACGAGCGCGAGCGTCGGACCGCGGCCGCTCCGAGCGTCCAGGCTGCCCTGGCGGCGCTCGATCAAGGGGACACCGACAGCGCGCTGAAGGCCGTGAGCGCGTACCCGGAGGACCCCGCCGTCCGGGCGCTCGTCGCGCGCATCCCGCCGGCGTAGCCCCGGATCAGGAGGCGGCCGGGTCGAATCCCTTCGAGACCACCGGGCTGTCGGCCTGGGTGTACCGGTTCCGCACCTCGATCAGCGGCTGGTACTCGGGGTCTGCGTAGAAGGCCTCCGCGTGCTCCCTCGAGGGGAACTCGACGATCACCAGCCGCCTTCGGGGAGGGAGCCCTCCAGGACGCGGGCGTCGTCTGATTGCGGGAACCGGGTTTGTTGACCGCAGATCCGAAGGCCCCGCGGTTCGAGGTCCAGGAGCGACGAGGGAGCAAGGTCGCTCCCTTGTGACCGAGGAGCGACGCCGAGATCGGGCCGCGGGGGCGAGGAGGAGCGGTCTAGAAACCTGGTTTCCGCAATGAGACCACCACCGGCTTGCCGCCGTGCCTCGTCACGATCGCGTGGGCGGCGGGGAGGTACTCACGGCTGTAACCGTCAATGTCGTCGAACCGGACGAAGGCGAGGATGTACGCGGTCATGGAAGGCTCCAGTCTCGGGGTTTGTCGCTCAACTGGTCGGACACGACGCCCGTCCCACATTTTGGTGTAGACCTGGATTTCGGGAATAATTGTCCCAGCTATGGGACAACCGGAGGCGGGTCATGAACCTCAACGAGATGGTGGTCTTCGCCAAGGTGGTGCAAGCCGGCAGCTTCCGGGCAGCGGGCCGCGAGCTCGAGATGCCGCGGTCCACGGTGAGTCGGCGGGTGTCGGATCTCGAGGAACGTCTCGGCGCGCGGCTGCTGCAGCGAACGACGAGGAAGCTGAGGTTGACGGACGTCGGAGCTGCCTACTACCGACGCTGCGCGCGCATCGTCACGGAGGTCGAAGAAGCGGACCTGGAGGTCATGGAGAGCCAGGCGACCCCTCGCGGAGTGCTCCGCGTCTCCGCGCCGCTCAGCTTCGGTGTGCTCGGGCCGACCGTCACGGAGTTCCTCCGCCGCTACCCCGAGGTGAGGGTCGAGATTGCGTTCACCGACCGGATGGTCGACCTCGTCGAGGAGGGGGTCGACGTCGCCATCCGGGTCGGGCGGCTGGCCGACTCCACCCTCGTCAGTCGGAACCTCGGCAAGGGCGCGACCATGGTCGTGGCCAGCCCCGAGTACCTGGAGGGCCGGGGGGTTCCGGAGTCGCCCGCCGACCTGAAGGACCACGACTGCCTGGTGTTCGGAGGAGGTCCTTCGCGGAAGCGATGGGAGCTTCACGCTGGACGTGTGAAGGAGGAGGTCCGGGTCACCCCTCGCATCGTGGCGAACGACTTCGGGGTGATTCACGAGGCCGCCCTGGGAGGCCTCGGGATCGCGATGATGCCGACCCAGATCTGCGTCGAACACATCAAGGCGGCCCGGCTGCAGCACTTGCTGAAGGACTGGCGTCCCCCCGAGGTTCCCCTGCAGGCGGTGTACCCGAGCACGCGCCATCCCTCCCCCAAGGTCCACGCGTTCCTGGATCTGCTGCGAGAGCGGCTGAGCCCGGAGGTCTGGGGGCTGTGAGCCGAGGGGGCACCGGAGGGACACACCGCAGGTGCTAGCCTCCCCCCGATGATCCCCGACGCCTTCCTCACCCGGCGCTGGAACAACGTCCTCTCAGCGGGGCTCGGAGTGCCGCTGACGGCGTACGTGGGCTGGTACCTCTCGACCTTCGAGATCTCCGAGTTCGCCGGCTTCATCGGCATGGCGGTCTTCGGCTCCGCCTTCTGAGTGACGGTCGAGCTTCACGCGTCCGTGCGGTTCGTACGGCTGTGGCGGCAGAGGACGGGGGACGCCAGCTACAAGGAGGGGTTGCCGAGCAAGCTGACGATGGTGCTCTACAACCTGGTCTGGTGGTTGCCGCTGGTGCTCCCGTTCACGGACACGATCAGCTACCAGCAGGGCTTCATCAGCTTCATGGTCATCACCTACGTGCGCCTGGCGGCCAACCTCGTCCGCAACAACCTCCTCCCCCTGGAGCGGGCGATCAACTTCCCGCTGCGCATCCCCTGATCCTGCGGCGTCCGGTCGCGGTCGACCTCGGGTGGGGGCTGTCCAGACGGCCGATTCTGGGGTTGGATGCCGGTCCCCTTCCCCGGAGCCTCCAGTGACCGACTTCTCCTTCTCCTCCACCGCCGAAGACGTCACCGAAGGCGTCGACCTGAGCGGCAAGACCATCGCCATCACCGGCTGCAACTCGGGCCTCGGGATGGAGTCGGCGCGCGTGCTCGCCCTGCGCGGCGCCTACATCGTCGGCCTCGCCCGGACGACCAACAAGGCGCAGGCCGCCTTCGACCAGCTCGGGCTCGGCGAGGACAAAGCGACGGCGATCGCGTGCGAGCTGAGCGAGCCGGCCTCGGTCCGCGAGGCGGCCGCGTCGCTGCGGTCCCTCGACCGCAGGCTCGACGTGCTGCTGTGCAACGCCGGCATCATGGCGCTGCCGGAGCGCACCGTCCGTCACGGCCTCGAGCTGCAGTTCCTCACCAACCACATGGGGCACTTCATGCTCGTGACCGGCGCCCTGGACGCCCTCGCCGACGACGCCCGCGTCGTCGTCGTGAGCAGCGGGGCGCACCACATGGCGCCCGACGTCGGCATCGACCTCGACGACCTCGACGGCGCGAGGGAATACGCCCCCTGGCGTCAGTACGGCCAGTCCAAGCTCGCCAACCTGCTCTTCGCGCGCTCGCTCCAGAAGCGCTTCGACGACGAGGCCGACAAGTCCCGGGTCGCCAGCTCGCTGCACCCCGGCGTCATCAAGACCAACCTGGGCCGCCACGACCAGAGCTCGATCGACGCCCTGTTCGAGAGCATGGACCCCGACCAGGTCAAGACCATCCCCCAGGGCGCGGCCACGCAGGTGCTCCTGTGCGCGCGGCCCGAGGCCCGGGACGCCGGCGGCCGCTACTACGCCGACTGCCAGCTCGAGGAGACGAGCGAGCGCGCCCAGGACGACGCCCTGGCGGAGCGGCTCTGGCGCAAGAGCGTGGAGCTCGCCGCCAGCCTCTGATAATGACCGGCCCGGCGACCGGCGATCCGCCTATCCGACCAACCCCTGCATCGCAGCGTCCACGCTGCGGATGAGCTCGGCGGCGGTCGCTCCGCTCCGGGCGAGCACCGCCATGCCGGCGTTCTGGGCGAGCAACGCGGCGGCGACCGCCTCGACGTCCGTGTCGGCGGGGAGGTCGCCCCGGTCGCGGGAGTTCTCGAGCGCCCGCGCGAACGCCCCGCGCATCGTGCCCAGCGCGCCCTGGACCAGCGCCGCAGACGCCGGATCGTGGGGGGCCCGCTCGATGCACGTGTTCATGATCAGGCAACCCGGACGGACCCCCTCGCAGGCCAGGCCCCGCGCCGCGTCGTGCAGGTGCGCCCGGACCTCCTCGACGCCGGCCTCGGGACCGATCTTGCAAGCGATCATCTCCTCGCTCCGGGCCACGAACCGCCGCAGGGCCTCGTCGAAGATGCGGGGCTTGTCGCCGAACGTCGCGTACAGGCTCTGACGGCCGATCCCCAGCGCTCGCTGCAGGTCGGTCATCGTCGTCGCCTCGTAGCCGTGGGTCCAGAAGACCTCCACGGCCTTGTCGAGCGCCTCGTCGCGGTCGAACTCGCGGGGTCGGGCCATGACTCGATCCTAGCGATTCTTGACACGATCGTCCAAAAAGTTTTGGACATCCGTGTCAATAACCACTACGGTCCGGGTGCAACGAATCCACAGGGAGCAGGACATGAGCGAGCTGAAGACGATCCTCATCACGGGTGCGAACGCCGGCCTCGGCAAAGACGCTGCGCGCCAGGTGGCGTCGCTGCCCGGCGTCCAGAAGATCTACCTGGGCTGCCGCAACGAGCAGAAGGCCGACGCCGCCCGGGCCGAGCTCGAGGCCGCCACGGGCAAGACGATCTTCGAGTTCGTCCGCATCGACACGACGGACCTGGACACGGTGCGCGACGCGGTGGCGGCCATCGAAGGGCCGGTCGACGGGGTCGTGCTCAACGCCGGCGGCGCCGGCGGAGCGACCGCGGGCGACAAGACCCCCGACGGCGTGATCGGCTCGTTCGCGGTCAACGTGCTGGGGCACGCCGCCCTCGTGGACGGGCTCATCGCGGCGGGCAAGCTCCGCGGCACCGTCGTCTACGTGGGGTCGGAGGCCTCGCGCGGGATCCCCGCGATGGGGTTCGCCCGCCCGGACCTGAAGACCAACTCGGTGGACGAGTTCGCGACCATCGCCGACGGCTCGATGTTCCCGAAGTTCGACGCGATGAAGGCCTACGGACCGGTCAAGTACGTCGGCACGATGTGGACCTCCGCGATGGCGCGCCGCCACCCCGAGATCCGGTTCGTCACGGTGAGCCCCGGCATGACGACGGGGACGAACGCGACCGACGAGGTCGGCGCCGTGCAGCGCTTCCTCTTCAAGCGCATCGCCTTCCCGCTGATGACCCTGCTCGGCCGGGCCCACGGCCTCCAGGACGGCGCGAAGCGATACGTCGAGGTCCTCACCGACGACCAGTTCGCGACGGGACGCTTCTACGCGAGCCCCTGGCCCAGCACGAGCGGCCCGCTGGTCGACCAGGCCACGATCTTCGCCGACCTCGAGAACGTGGAGATCCAGGAGAACGCCTACCAGGCGGTGTCCCGGTTCCTCCCCACCGGGGGAGCGGCCACGGCCTGACCGCCCGCCCTCCCCGGAGGGTCCGGCTAGATTGATCGGGTTGACCCCTCCTGACGCGCCCCCTCTGCTCGACCGTCTGGGCCTGCCCCGGTCCGCGCCGTCGGTCCCCGGATCTCCGTGACGCCCGCGGTCCTCCTCGCCGTCGGCCTGCTCGGTGCCGCCGCCGTGGGGATCGCGCCCCGCGCGCGCCCCCTCGCTCGGGCCCTCGCCGTGGTCGGCCTCTGCGCCCCGTGGCTGCTCCCCCACGAGGAGGTCCTGGGCCGCGCCGTCGCCGCGTTCGTCCCCGCCGTCGTCTTGATGAAGGTCTTCGACGTCGCCGCCGACCGCTCGGGGCTGACCGCCGGCGAGCGACTGCTCCACCTCGTCGCCATGTACGACGTCCGCCGCACCCCGCGTGTCCGGCCCGGGCTCGACCTGCGCGGGGTCGCCGTCGGCGCGGCCTGGTGCGCCTGGTGCGGAGTCGCCTTCTGGATCGCGTCGCCGGCGGGCCCGGCGGAGCTCCCGCTGACCGCGCGCTACGCCGCCGCCCTCGTCGGGGTCTACGGCATGCTCGAGGTGTCCGACGGCCTCGGCCGCGGCGCCCTCCGCCTCGTCGGCCTCACCGCGCAGCGGACGCAGAACCGCCCCCATCGCTCGCGCTCCCTCGGCGAGTTCTGGGGGCGCCGCTGGAACGGCCTCGTGCGCGACTGGCTCGGCCGCCACGTCTTCCGCCCGGCCGCCCGGCGAGGGCACCCCGCGCTCGGCGTGCTCGCCGCCTTCGCGGTGAGCGGCGCCATCCACGCCTACCCGGTGCTCGTCACCCTCGGGCCGGCCTGGGCCAGCTGCATGCTCGGGTTCTTCGGGGTGCACGGCGCGCTGACGATCGGCGAGCGCAAGGTCGGCCTCGACCGGCTGCCGGAGGCGGCGGGGCGCGGGTGGACCGTCGCCGTCTTCGTGGTGACCGGGCCCCTGTTCGTGGCCCCGGTCCTGCGGCTGTGGGACGCCATCCCGGCCTGAGGCGGGCCGACTCAGCGGAGGCGCAGCAGCACCGCCAGGGCCGGAACGAGCGTGATCGACGCGAGCAGGCACAGGGGCAGCCCGATCAGGATCACCAGGGCCATCGACTCGAGGCTGGGGTTGTTCGACA
>CAYQEG010000311.1:0-8179 GCA_964416435.1 uncultured Rickettsiales bacterium | reverse complement strand
AGATGGGTCTGCGCCTCAGCGAGCGCGGCTTCGAGCGCCGCCGCGGCAGCGGCGGGCGCCACACCTGGACGGGCGTCGGCCTGCAGGCCGCGCGCGACCTCGACAGCTCCGACTGACTTCGTGGCCCGGCGAGCAGGCTGTCGCATCCCTTGCTGGCCGGGCGCGGCCCCGAGCCGGTCGTCGCGCGGCGACCGGGCACCCCGAGGAGCGTGGGGCTCCTTGGGGTGTGGGGGGCGGCTCCTTGGGGTGTGGGGGGCGGGGCCACGACTGTGGGGCGGGCAGGAGGGGGTCTAGGCCCTGGCCACCCGATCAGCCGCGTCTACCGGTGTCGCCGGACAGGCCCGTGAGAAGCATCCATCTCGGCTCGAAACTCGGAGTCCTCGTCGGCCCTTGCAGTGTTCTTCGCCCACTCGATGATCGGCCCCATACCGCTGCCGATGATCTGGGGTTGCAGGCCGGCCTCACCGATGCGCTCAAGGAGTGAACCGAACCCACGTACCCGTTCGAATGCCGACACCTCGCGCCCGAAGGGTGGGTAGGTCCCATGGGTCGGCTCGCAGAGCTCTCTTGCTGCGGCTAGCCGGTACCCATCCTGGAACCAGAGGCTCCCACCATCGTCTCGTCCGCGCCAGTCCCGGAGGCGGGCATCCTGCACCGGGAGCGATTCGAGGTGGCTGACAGTCCCAGGCTTCGCCGTGGAGGGCTGATTGAACGGCGCCAGGAGCACGTAGTTGAATCGCTGAACGTATCCCTCGGCCGTCACCTCGTAGTCGATGGAGACGGCGACTTGGTCGAGCCCATGGCGTCTCGCGGCCGCGAGAAACTCCTCGGTGGAGACCCACTTCGGCACGCCGGCGGGAGTCGCAGCTACCGACAACCGTAGATGCGGTGCCTGCTTCTTCGGAGGCTCTGCGGTGGAAACCGGCGTCGATGGTCGCGACTGGGACGACGGCGGAATAGATCGCCTATCGACGGTCGGGCGGCGATCTTCGGGGTCGTATGAGACGCGGACGTTCACTCCGTAGTTCTGGCTCAGACCGCCTCCGGTGACGACCTCGGCGATGAGCGATACGGGAATCCCCACATCCATCAGCGGTGCGAGGCTCTTGGCCACTTGGCGGGATAGGTACCCCAGCTGCCGTCCCTCGGTGTCGAACACCCCGATCGCGTTGCGGTCGAATGCACTGTCCGCTTCGCGGAGAGCCGCGAGCTCAAGGGGCCCACGTTCTTCTAGAGCGTCGGCCAGCTCCTCGATGAGGTCTTGTCGATGAGATCCATCCCCGTTGGCGTGCGTGACGCCGTGGAGCTTCGTGTGAAAGGTCGTCGTGGTCACTCGGCCTTCACCAGGTGGTGGGGGAGTTCGAGGAGGAACCCGTCCCTGTCTGGACCTCGCCTGGCGCCGGCGGACAGCAAGGCATGGTTCGACAGCACGAGGGCGGACTTCGTTCGGGTGAGAGCCACATAGAACAGCCTTCGCTCCTCCTCCATCAGTCCAGGGTCAGCTTCAGCGAAGTGCAGGTTCGGGAACGTGTCGCCCTGGACCCCGAGCACGAAGACGTTCTCGAATTCCAGTCCCTTTGCCCGGTGAACGGTCAGCGCGCTGACGGCATCTTCGAATCCCTGGTCGGCGCGTCTGAGTTCCTCCAACTCTATGACGACATCTTGGAACGCCTCTGGAGATGCCGCCGACCCCCGCTGTCTGGCGACTTCGAGACTCAGAGCTACGGCAGCCTCCAATCCGTCAGGACGGGGCATGCGGAGAGGGCTCCGAGGTAGCTCGAGGCGGTCGTAGAGGGCCGAAAGCACCGACTCAGGGGGCATCACACCGAGATTTCGACGGGCGGCGCCCACCGAGCCGATGAACTCCAGGACCGGGGCCTTGAGCGCGTCTCGTGGTGCTGCCTCGGCCCAGGACCTGAGAATCGCCTCGATCTCCCTCGGCTCGGGCGCAGAACCTCCGGCAATCGCGCGAAACACGGACTTCCGGATCCTCCGCCTCCCGATGTTGACGGCGTTGCCAAAGTGAGGTCCGTTGGGCCCGTCACAGACCGTCCGCAGGAGGCTCAGCAGCGCGGTGCCACCTGTCGACCGGAGTGGATTCGGTCCCTGCACGGGAAGTCCCTCCGACCGCATGCGGAGAACGAACGCCTGAAGCAGGTCGTTGTTTCGAGAGAGGACGCCGATCACGCTCGGAGACACGCCACGTTGAATGAGGGCGGCGATCTCCGTGGTAGCGGCATCGAGTTCGGCCTCCCGAGTGGAGTACCTCCTTACATGAATGGGAGTCCCGCCAGCCTTGGCGGGCGATAGCCTCTTGGGGATGCGATCGTTGTTCCGGGCGATGACTGAGTTCGCGGCCTCGACGACCGCCAATGGACAACGGAAGTTGACGCTCAGAAACTGGGTCAAGCTTGCGACGTGATCCTCTGAGAACTCCCGGAGGAACGACGGGTCAGATCCTCGCCAAGTGTAGACGCACTGGTCGTCGTCGCCGACTACGGTGATGACGCCGTGATTCGTGATCTGCCTGATCAGCTCCAGTTGTGTCTTGTTGATGTCCTGATACTCGTCGACGAACACCGCTTGGTATCGGGCCCGCACGCTGGCAGCCAGGGAACGATCCACCGTGATTGCGCGAAGCGCCATTATTCCCAGGTCGTCAAAGCTCACGGCTTCCGACGAATGGACTCGATGGTCCAGGGCTCGAATCAGGCGAACCTCCGGTTCCGTCGCGTACCGGCTGTCGAGGAGCCGCTCTGGCGCTGAGTGCTTGATTCTCGCGATAGCCTGCTGCGCAGTAGACGGGTCGAGGAGCGCCGCCGGGAAGTCGGGGTCTGCCGCGAGATCATCCAGGACGTCCCCCAGCATCGACTCCAGCCGCGATGGCGCTATGCCGACATCGAACTGGCTGGGGGCGCCTGCCCGCCGCGGAGCCGACCGCACGATGGCGAGCGCCAACGAGTGCAGCGTCCGTATTGTCAGTGCGCCAGCACGCCCACCGAGCGTGGAACTGAGGCGGGCCCGCATCTCATGCGTCGCCCTGACGGTGAAGGTAACCGCAAGGATGTGTCGAGGCGAAAAGAGCCCTCTCTCGACGAAGAACCGAATCCGCTCGGTCAGGACTCGGGTCTTCCCCGATCCCGGGCCCGCGACGATTCGCACGGGGCCGGGTGGAGCTTCTACAGCGCGTCGCTGTTCATCGGTAAGGACCACGTCGCCTAGCAAGCGAGGAGCTTCGAGTCCGAAGCGGAAGTACCTCGCGGATCAGACGAAGTAGGAGTCCGGGCGCTCGCTGGCGGGACGAGCCTGGGGGAGAGCCAGGTCACTCCATCCGGCTTGCTCAACTGACGGCGCCCGCTTGCGACAGCACGGTCCCAGGCACGTCGGCGGCGAAGGAGGCGGGCTGCGAGCACCCTGGCACGCTCCAGCCACTCTCGGAGGCGGGGGAGAACGACGTAGCTATGCACCACGACGCCGCCGGCGACGTAGGAGCAGAACTCCTCGACCTCGACGTTGTAGACCGGGGCGGCTTCGGCCCGGCTGGTCTCGATGATCGCAGCGGGAAAGAGACAGCCGTTCGGATCGACCACCAGCACCTCGTGTCCCACGCGAAGTCGAGACAGGCGAGGTAGTCCGCGCCCGTCGATTGCGCGGTGCAGCGGGGTTGCTTGGATGACACGGTCGCCCGCTCGGAGCCTGATCAGGCGTTGAGGTGCGTGCTCAAACACCCGCCGTACCCGGCGGGGCCCCAGCCGACCGGTGCGGCGGTCGTACGCGAGCACGACGTCGCCAGATTGGACGTGCTCGATCGGCAACTCAGACCCGTCCGCCATCAGCACAGGGGTGCCGGCGGCGACGCAGGACGGCTCGGATGCCCCGTAGGAGGAGGAGGAGCCGTACCGCACCGGTACTTGGCTCGAAGCCTCACGAAGCGCCGACTCGACATTGTCGAAGAGGTCGGGCGCCACCTTCCGCACTCCGGGGTACCGGCTGCGTACCCTTGTCATGCTCTGGCGAGTCGGAGCCGCAGGTGCGACCGAAAAGAACTCCAGTACCTTCTGGAGGTCGGCATCCAACTCCCGTTCCTTGTCGTGGTAGTAGCCGCGCGCCACGTCGACAAACAGGGCGCACATCATCCGAACGGGAGGCTCGAGGGTCTCGTCTTCCTGTGCTCGGCGACAGTCCTTGGCTGATCGCGCTGCCTCCTTCGTCCCCTTGATGATCTCGTCGATGAGGCTCTTCTGGGCGGCGTAGAAGGTGGGGCACCGGGCCTTCAGGGCCGATGCCGACTCGAAGAGTTCGTCCTGAGGCAGATGCGGCAGCATCTCGAGGACCTGTTGCCACAGACCCTCGGCATCGACGTCCTCGGACCCCATTCTCGCGGCGAGGAGCACACTCACCATGACTCGAATCGGTGGGAGGATGGAGTCATCGTCACCGACGGCCTGAGCCTCGTCCGACAGGCCGATGAGTTCCTCTACAGCATCCCCGAAGCCCGCGAGCTCTTCATTGTTCTCGTCGAACTGCTTTGCTGCGGACAGGAAGACCCCGGCAGGTCCGAAAGCCTCAGCATTGACCAGCATCTGCGCAAAGAACGCGAACCGCATCGCGACATACTTCTTGATGTCGTCGTCTTCGGGGACGAGGCCGCGAATCTCGCGGGCCAGGCTCTTCACCTCATCCAGTTCCCCCTGGAACAGCCGCACCCGGCACTTGAAGAACAGGGCCTCGAAGTCCTGGAAGTCGACCTTGCCGTCGGCGCCGACCGCCTTGTCCGCCCAGCCCAGGGCCTCGTCGTAGGCCATGTCCCGAAGGTGCGTCTCAGCGATAGCGAGGTAGGGGTCTGCGTTGTGGCTCTCGAGCTCGATGGCGTGCTGGAAGGCCTTTCTCGCTCGGGCTGTCAGGGAGGTGCTCTCTGACTCGTTGGTTTCCTCTATCGCCTTCGCCGCTTCGTCGAGGCAGTGTCCGAGATTGATGAAATAGAGCGGGACATCGGACGACTTGTTCGTCAGGACTTCGAAGGCCTTGATCGCCCCGCTGTAGTCCTCTTCATGCAGGAAGCACAGCCCCAATTGGTTGCGAGCGGCGTGGGCATTGGCGTCGAGAAGGAGCACCCGCTTGAAGTAGCTGGCGGCTTTTGCCCACTCCTCGTCGGCGAACAGCTCTAGTCCCTTGTCGAGCTCTTCAGAGATCTTGTCGCCGTGCCGCTGGAGCGCGTCGTAGCTCGCTCGAGCGCCAACATCGGACAGCGTCTCATATGCCTCCCGTACACGACGAAACCCCTCGGGGTCCTTCTCCGGTGGGTGCTTCCGCACGTTCCGGAAATAGGCTCGCTTGATTGCCTTCTCATCCGCATCAGGAGCGAGACCGAGGGTCTCGTAGTGGCTAGCCATATGCGAGCTCCTCCATGTCGAAGAGGATGTCAGTCAGTTGGTTCAGCGCTTCGGAGTGGCTTGTGCCCTCCGCTGCAACAGCGATCTTCAGTGCCGCGCAGGCAGCAGCTACTCGCGCGGCGTCTTCGGCTCCCAGGAGCGCCATGAACTCGTCAGCGCGGCTGATGATCGGTTCGACTTCGGAGAAGGCGGCTGTGGTTCGCCATGCCTCATCTACGCGGGCTTGCGCTTCCTGTTCCTCGGCCTCCGACAGCCGCTTCGCGGACTTGTCCATGCTGATCGAGACCGACTTGTCGAGCCCGACGACCCGGGCTTCGATTCGAATCAGGCCATCGACGTCGTAGGAGAAGTCGACTTCGAGCTCGTGGGGCTCGCCACTGAGAGATGGCGGAATCTCCTCGATCGTACCGCGAAGGCCCGTGTCGTCAGCCTCATCGACTAGCTGCGCTCTGCCCGAATGATCTTGGAACACCTCCACCTCGACCGCCTCTTGATCCGGGTGCGTGAGGTGGAAACGATGCTGGGCGGTGTGCGGAATGCTCGTGTTCGGGGACATAAGGGGGCTGTAGAGGTCGGTCATCAGGTGGTTTCCGACGAAGCCCACGACCCTGACACCCAAGCCGAACGGTGCCACGTCGGCCAGAATGGGAGCGTCATCTCCTTCCCACATCCCAGAGATGATCGCGGCTTGGATCGCAGCCCCTTGGCAGACGGCGGTGTCGGCATCAACGTCCGCTTTTGGCTCGAAGCCGAAGGTCTCCGTGAGGATTCGACGCACCGCCGGGACCCGGGTCGATCCACCGACAAGGAGGATTCGCTGGATCGCACTCGGGCGGAAGCCCTTTGCGGAGAGCGCCCCCCGAAGGCACTCGCGTACACTGCGCAGCACTCCGTCGGCAGCGGCTTCGAACTGGTCGCGCGTGACCTCGACGACCAGGTCAATCGGGTCCCCGTCTGCTGACCGGGCGAAGTTCCGAATGACGACCCGATGAGAGAGCTCCGAGGAGAGCGCGATCTTCGCCTGCTCCGCCGTGGCCCGAAGCTCGTTCATGCTCTCTGCAGAGACAGCTACTCCGGGATTGGACGCCTTGAACTTGTCGACGAGCAGCTTTTCAAGGACCGCATCAAAGTCGCTGCCACCGAGGTGGCCGTCGCCGAAGCTGTTCTGAATGTCGAATACGCCATCCATCATCTCAAGGACGGTGATGTCGAGCGTTCCCCCGCCGAAGTCGAACACCAGCAGCTGCTCGTCGAGTTCCGTCCTGTCAAATCCGAAAGCCAGCGCGGCCGCTGTCGGTTCGCTGATCAATCGAACGGATGACAGACCGGCCAGCCGGGCTGCTTGCTGGGTAGCGGCCTTTGCGGCGTCGGGAAAATTGGCGGGCACGGAGAGGACCACATCGCTGATTGTCGTGGCCAGTGACTGCTCTGCCCAGGACTTGATGTGTCGCAGGATCAGAGCCGCGATTTCCTGCGGTGTATGAATCTGGCCAGCCAGCACGATCTCGGCGTTCGAGCCCATCACGCGCTTCGTTTCACTGACGCTTTCACCCGGCCGGACTTCGACCCTCGCATCACCGTCGTCCACCCTCAGGGCGCGGAACGCAGCCGCATCCCATCCGACGACCCTCCGGTCATGCAGGTTCGTGCCGACGATGGAGGGCATCATGGAGCGGCCCCTGCCATGGGGGAGCACCCTCGGGTGGCGGTGGCGGTCCGTGACGTACGCCAAGCCAGTGGTCGTCGTGCCCAGGTCGATTCCGACAGCGATTCTCTGCTCCACAGCTACACCCCCTCTGCAAGCGGCTCCGGGCTCACATCTACTGGTTCGGCGATCGTCGGCGGTTCGCCGACGGACGCCTCATCGGCTAGCTGCCCCTCCGGCTGGTCAATCTGAGTCGCCTGGGCTTCCTCGATCACTTCCGGGGGCCGAATCGCCTGGACCACTTCGGCCGGTTGCAAGATCTCTCCGCCACGGCGAACCCCCGGCGATACGACCCGAATCACGCCCCCGGTCTCAACATCCGGGGACTGCTCAGTGGCAACTACTCGATGATGGCGCTCATCCACCATTGCGGACACTGCAGGGTCGATGACGTCCATGCCGTGTCCCTGGAGGCGGTCGACGACATCTCCATACACCGCGCGGACTCCCTCGAGATCCTTCGAGCGATGAAGCACAGAGAGAAGCGACACTGCGAAGTCGTCCCAGCGGGTCGCGAACTCACGGGCCTCGCCGCGAGCCTGACGGGCTTCCACCAAGACCTCGTCGAGCTCGGCAAGGCTCTTGTGGAGACCCTGCTCGCGGGTCTCAAGGCCACGAGCTTCGGCGACTAGGCGGGCTGAGAGGCCCTCGAGGGCCATCCGGAGCTTCGCCTGCTCCCGCCGGACGGCTTCGAGGTCCGCGGCGCGATGCTCCGC
Organism: uncultured Rickettsiales bacterium; assembly: GCA_964416435.1. Lineage (GTDB taxonomy): Bacteria > Myxococcota_A > UBA796 > UBA9615 > UBA9615 > CAYQEG01. Next base: position 365 of record CAYQEG010000311.1, on the reverse strand, counting down.
CTCCGTCCAGCCATCCAGGCTGGAGGCCACCGTCAGTGTGCGAATACGCTGGTTCTGCAGAAGACCGGCTACCGCCAGCGCCATGACCCCGAGCCCAGCCAGGACAAGGCTGTCGGTTGTCGAGTCCGACCACCAACTCCAGCTTCCGGCGAGCAGCGCCAGAATGCCGACAAGAGTAAGGAGAAGGACGGGGAGCAGCCCCCATCGCGAGTCGAAGTTCAACGCTGCCGAGGCGGGCGCTTTCGGCGTGGTTGTCTGTTCCACAGATTCGCGAGCAGTCATAGGCCCCCCAACTGGACGCTGAGTCTACCCCGTCGTATTCACCGATGGACACCCAAACGCGCCGGAGTCCGTTCGCTTTGCCC
>CAYQEG010000310.1:0-8201 GCA_964416435.1 uncultured Rickettsiales bacterium | reverse complement strand
CCCCCCCCCCCCCCCCCCCCCCCCCCCCCCCCCCCCCCCCCCCCCCCCCACGCCCGGGGTAGGGAGGATACGACCGGGGGCAGGTCCAAAGCCCCGTGCGGGAAACTGCCGGACGCCTCGCGAGAGGGCCTGGGAGCTCGGCGTCCAGCCCGTCCGTCCCCGCCGGTGACCGAACCGACGCAAGAAGGACCCATCCCCGGTCGCGCCTGTTCCGTAGCAAGGACGGTGCCAACAGCGGAGATGCGCATCCCTTGAGCGAATCGGGCGATCAGCGCGCTCTGAATGTGGGCCTGTTCACACCCCCGGCACCGCCGCTGTGTGGCGAATGCCCCATCGGGTCTACAGGCGCTTGTGGAGGCAGAATCTCGGCGCAGGCTCGAACCCGGCGCTCTTGAAGAAGCCGAGGAGCTGAAGCTGCTCCCAGCCCACCTCGGTCCGTACCTCTTCGATGCCCAGGGCCCGAAGCTGCATCTCCATCTGGCGCAGCAGCGCCGCGCCGACGTTCTGTCCGCGTGCGTCCGGGCGGACCCCGACGACGTCCAGGACCGCGGTCGGCACGGGGGTGCCGAACTCGCCGAAGTGCACGGCGGCGAGCAAGAACCCCACGAGGTCGCCCTCCAGCTCCGCCCCGAACGCGAGCCGGACACCGCTGTCGCCGAGCGCAGCTTCCAGCCGGCGGCCGAGGAACTCCCGGCGGCTCTGGCCGGCGCCGACCGAGTCGATCCGCACCACCGCGTCCAGGTCATCCCCGCGCAGGGCCCGGACGGCGACCGAGTCGGTCTCCATCTCTCCAGGTCTGAGTTCGCTCACGATGCCTTCCTCCGCAGATAGTCATGTCGCCAGGCGCCCCAGAGGGCCGCGCCCATGGCGCCGGCGAAGATCCCGTGTTCGTGACTCCGCACCTCGACGTCGAGGCGGCGGGCCTTCTTGGCGAGCGCCTCGCGCACGGCCTGCACCAGGCCGACGTCCGCGCTCAGCCCGCCGGTGATCAGGACCACCCCGTCCGCCCCGACCGAGCGGAGGAGCTTGGCGAACCGGAACGCCATCGACAGGTGGATGCCCTTGAGGATGTTCTCCGTCGCGATGCCCCGAGAGACCATGTTGATGACGTCGGTCTCGGCGAGCACCGCGCAGATGGAGGAGACCATCTCGGGCCGGCTGGCCTTCAGCGACAGCGGCCCCACGTCCTCGTTTGGCACGCCCAGGTAGCGGGCGATGTTCTCCACGAACTGGCCGGTGCCGGACGCGCACTGGGAGGTCATCTGGTACTTCAGGACCTTGCTGCGCTCGTCGATCTTCATCGCTCGGGCGTGCAGCGCGCCGACGTCCAGGACGCCCCGCGACTCCGGGTCGAGGAACCGGGCCCCGCGCGCGTGTGTGGTCATCCCGTAGAAGTGTCCGGTCGCCCAGGGGATGTTCTCGCCGTCGCCCGTGGTCGCGACGTAGTCCAGGTCGTCCTCCCCCAGCCCCGCCTTGCGGAGGGCGAGATCCCAGATCTCGCGGGTGACCGAGTGGGGGTCGCGACGACGGATGCGGTCGGTCGCGAGCGAGAGCTGGCGCTCCTCGCCGTCGACGCACTCGAAGACCGCCACCTTGACCGCGCCGGTGCCGACGTCGATTCCAGCCGCGAGCGTCATGTCAGGCCTCCCCGGCGATTCTCGACGCGAACATCGCCGCCCCGAGCGACCCGGTGTAGATGCTGCTGGGGTCGATGTTGATGTGGATGTCGTCGCCGTAGTTCTCACGCACGAGCATCTCCAGCGCCTGGGCCGCTGCCGGGTTGCGGGCGACGCCGCCGGTCCAGGTGAACTCGTTCTCGATGCCGCCGCTGCGCGCCACCAGGGACATCGCGCGGAGCACGATCGCGCGGTGCAGGCCGAGCAGGATGTCCTCCCGCTTCTGACCCATCGCCAGGCGATCCCGGAGCTCGGCGCCGGCGAACACCGTGCAGGTCGAGTTGATCCGTACCTGCTTCGTCCCGGCCAGCGCGAGCGGTCCCAGCTCGTGCAGGCCGAGGTTCATCTCGTCCGCGATGTACCCCAGGTAGCGGCCGCAGCCGGCGGCGCAGCGGTCGTTCATCTGGAACGACGTGACGATGCCGCGGTCGTCGACCTGGATCGCCTTGGTGTCCTGTCCGCCGATGTCGAGCACCGTCCGGGTGTTCGGGAACATCATGTGGGCGCCCAGGCCGTGGCAGAGGATCTCCGACCGGATCTGGGCCTTGGGGAACGGCAGCCGCACGCGGCCGTAGCCCGTGCCGACCTCGCAGACCACCTCGACGTCCTCCGCCATCGCGGCCGTGAGCGCCGCGCCCAGGGGCGCCTCCACCTGGTCACGGTCCTTTCGGCGCGCGAGCATCCGGCTGAGCGAAGGCTGGCCCAGCGCCGTGAGTGAGAGGTCGCCGGGGTCGTTCTCGACCACCAGGATCGCCTGGTCGTACAGCCCCAGCAGGGCGTCGAACGGCATCTCCTCGGGGATCGCGACGTCCTCGGCGTGCCGCTGGAACCCCGAGCCGGCGAGATCGCGGAAGAAGTCGGAGCGCTGCTCGGAGAAGGGCGAGAACAGCTGCTCGGCGTCCTTGCGGAGGCTCTCGAAGATCGCTTCGAGGCTCGCTTCGGTCTTCGGGTACCGCTTGTAGCGTTCGGCGGTGGCCAGCTCGTCGCAGCGCCGCTGGAGCTCGACCAGCTGCCGCAGGTGCTGCTCGTGGCGGAACGCCCGATCGAGCGAGCGAGCCAGTGGCTCGGCTCGCTCCGCGAGGGTGCCCTCCCGGGCGATCGCGTCGGACAGGAGGCGCATGCGGGCCTGGTTCAGCGCTTCGGTCCGAGCCACCGCGCACGCGGTGTCGTAGTTGGACCGTGAGTTGGTGATGCCGCGCCCGATCGTGCGCTGCTGCTCGTCGAGGATGACCGCCTTGGTCGTCGTCGAGCCGAGGTCGATGCCGATGACGACCCTCACGGTGACACCTCCGTCGCCAGGGGCGCCGAGCCGCCTCCCGCGCGCTTCTGCTCGATCATCTGGAAGTAGCTCTCGAGCCGGTTCTTGATGTTGGCGGGGCTGAAGTAGCGGGGATCCACGAGGTCGCTCTCGATGAACGCGCCCGGGCGGCCGGTCCGCTTCTCGATCTCGCGCAGGATCAGCAGCTGACCCGCGCTGAAGCTGTTGCACGACTTGACCGAGTTGATCAGGAAGCCGTCCGCCTCGAACTCCTCCACGTATCGGGCGATGAGGTCGATCCGGGCCGGCAGCGACAGGTTGGTGTAGCAGCCGAGGCAGTACTCGGAGAGGCTGTCGAGCGGACGGTCGGGGTCGTGCCGGAACCCCTGGTCGTACAAGCCGCCGACCTTCGTGTAGGTCGACGCTACGGCCACGGCCCCCTCGTCGTGGAACATCTTCCAGAACTCACGGAAGTGGGTCCAGTTGGGGGTGCCCTCGACGACGATGCGGTGCTTCTCGTCCGTGAGGAGTCCTTCGGGGGTCACCGGGCCGAGCCCCTTGGCGAGGCGCTCGGCCACCTCCGAGCGGAGCGTGGAGTAGTAGTCCACCGCCTGGGGGGTCCCCCGGAAGGCCGTGAACAGGGGCCCGATGTAGTAGACGCCGCCGAAGTAGCCGTCGATGGGGGAGGGGCGCTGCTTCGCGGAGTCCAGCACCCACACCAGGTCGTCTTCGGCCTTCGCGGAGCGCTCGAGCAGCCCCTTGAGCCGGTCCTCGTCGTACTTGCGGCCCGAGACCTGCTCCAGCTTGGGTATGATCTCCTCCCGCAGCTGCTTGGTCACGTACTCACGCATCTCCAGAGTGATCTCGCCCCGGCTCTGGTAGGGCACGTGGAGCATGGCGATCGGGCAGTCGTACTTCTCGCGCAGAAGCTCGAACCACTTCAGGAAGGTGAAGCAGCCGGTGTAGGAGAGCAGGAGCAGGTCGGGTGGCGGCAGCTTCTTGCCCGTCGGGCCGATGTTGCCCTGCTCCATCATGCCGATGTCGCACTTGACGTAGCTGCAGACGTCCTCGCTGTGGCCGGACTTCTCGGCCGCCGTGATGAACCCCCCCGAGCGCTTTCGCATCCCCGACTGAAGCGCGTTGATCTCCGGCAACAGCGGCAGGGCGTCGAAGCTGAGCATCAGCTCGGTCAGGTTGCCCGGGACGAACGTGTAGACCACCGGGCGGCCATCTTCCCTGGCGGTGCTGAGGCGGTCGAAGTGGCCGGCGATGAGCTCCTTCTGGAGCACCATCGATCGTTCCTTTATTGGGTCGGTCACGCGTCACTCCAGAGACGGATGGAGTCGGAAAAAGTGCCTGCTTGCTCGCGGATGCCCTGGAACTGGCCCGTGTTCTCCGCGTACTTGAACCCGGTCCACGGGATGCCCTCACGGTCGAGCGCCGCGGTGAGCATCGGTCGGTCCAGGAGCGACGGGTCGCAGAAGGATGGCGAGCAGAAGATCACCCCTTCCGCATCACACTCACGCACCGTCGTGACGAGCTCACGGCCCTTCGGCTCGTCGTCGGGGTGGAACCGGGTGGCGCCCTGGGCGGACTGGCTGAGGAACGCCCGCGACAGGGCGTCGTAGGGATCCTCGTCGGCAGCGGGGCTCACGGCGCCGCGGAGCCAGCGCATGCCCAGCGTGAAGTCGTCCTCGACGATGTAGCAGCCGGCTCGCTCGAGGGTCCGGATCAGGCCCATGGGGGGCTGCTCACAGAAGGCCCCGACGATGACCACCCGCGGGTTGTCGCGCACCCGCCCGGCCCGCTCGGCGACCGCCTCGAGGTAGGCGTCGACCAGGACCAGGTGCTCCTCGACGGGGAGCAGGTGGCCCGCCCGCATCACCAGGTAGAGCTCCCAGGTCGGCACGCGCTCGGGGTGGTCCCTGCGCGCCTGGAAGAGACGCTCGATCTGCTCCGCGGACCGGTCGTACAGCTCGATGGACGCCCGCAGGCGCTCCGGCGTCACCCCGAGGCCTCCCAGGTCCGCCAGCTCCTTCGCCATCGAACGGAGGTCACCGGCGTAGAAGCGTCCGCCCAGCATCGGCCCCAGGTTCTGAGGCACGTCCAGGTACCAGGCCCAACGATCCGGGAAGAGGACCTGCCACATGCCGCTCAGGTTCCGGATCACGTCGCAGGTCGCCGGGAAGATCATGCCGTCGAGGGCATCGAGCCGCCCCGTGAGTCCCATCTCGATCACCGAGCGGGGGAGGTGGCAGATGTAGGACTGGAAGTAGGCGTCTCCCCGGATGATCTCGAGGCCGTCGCCGCCCCCGAAGATCCCGACCGGGAGGAAGCCGGCCGCGTGGATGATCTCCCGAGGTACGTAGATCGGCAGGTAGCCGATCGCCTTCCGTCCGTCGCCCTCGCGGTCCTTCCAGCTTCGAACGGCGGTGAGCTGCAGGTCGTCGACCAGCCCCTCGCAGCGCTCGACGATCTTCGCGGCTGAATCGCTCACGGCGCCCTCACGCGTGTCGCCACGCGGGCGGGCGTTTCTCCAGGAAGGAGCGAATCCCCTCGGTGGCGTCCTGGGTCGGCACCAGGCTGGACAGGTACAGCTCCTCGACTTCCCACAAGCGGGCGCCGAAGGTCTGGGCGATGGCGCCTCGCGCCGCGCGGGCGGCGAGCCGAAGCGCGACGGCGGAGCGCGGCAACACGTTGCGCCCGAGCCAGGACTGGAGGAGCTCCTCGGCGTCGGCGCCGACGCCGGCCAGGAGGCCCAGCTGCAACGCCCGGTCGGCCTTGATGGAGCGGCCGGTCAGCAGGAGCTCCGTCGCGGCGGCGTGTCCGATCCGGAGCGGCAGCATCGCCGAGGCGGCGGGGGCGAAGACACCCAGCTGGATCTCCGGTTGGCCAATCCGGGCGTCCTCGGACGCGAGCAGCACGTCGCAGCACAGCGCCAGCTCGAGGCCTCCACCGAGGCAGCGGCCCCGCACCAGCGCGATGGTCGGCGCGGGAGCCTCGAGCAGCTCCCGCAGCAGCCCGTGGAACGCCGGGAGCATGGTCTCGACCTCCCCGGGGAGGTGCTCGGGCACCGAGGCGCCGAACGAAAAGTTCGCTCCCTCCCCCTCGACGACGATCGCCCGCAGGGGGCCGTCGGCCGGGAGGTCGCGGATCACCGTCCGCAGCGCCTCGATGCTCGCCCGATCGACGATGTTCGCCGGACCGGGCCCGAGCACGACGCGCAGAATCGCGCCGTCGTGCTCGGCGCGCGTGGTGACGGTGCCGGTCACTCGTCGCCCCCACCCAGCGGCTTGATGTGCGGGTTCAGGGAGCGGATGAACTCCTCGCTCCAGCGCTCTCCGGCGGCGAGCCGACGACGCAGGGCGACGAAGTCGACCTCTCGGTTGCCGCGGGGGCCGTCGTTGAACGCCCGGAAGCCGGCGTTCGCCTCGGTCATCATGTTGAGCGACAGCCACGCCCGGTTCGACTCACGGTTCTTGTCCCAGTGCAGCAGCTTGTGACGCCGCAGGCTCTCGACGCACCGGGTCAGGCAGTCGGGGAAGGTCAGCGTGATCTTGCCGATGAGCTTGTGTACGAGGGCGTCCAGGCGGCTCAGGTCGGTCTCTCCCGTCTTGATGAGCGCGCGGCCCGCGGCGTACTCGTCGCCGGTCTTGAAGTCGCCGTGGATGATGCGGCCGTAGTCGTCCAGGTAGCGGTCGGTGATGACCGTCGGGTTCGGCACGAACTCGCCGTCGATCTTGAGCACCGGCGCGATCTCGGTGATCAGCCCGTAGCGCAGCGCCTTGTGGGCCGACCAGGGGTCGCACAGGGTGCAGGACTCCATCGCCCGCTCGATGCCGACGTACAGGGGCAGGAAGTCCGTGCTGCCGCCGTCCGGCACGGAGCCGTGCTTGGGGCCGGCCTGGCTGAAGATCGCGAGGTCCGACGCGACCGTGAAGTCGCACGCCATGCCGATCTCCTGGCCGCCGCCGACCCGCATGCCGTTGGCGCGGCAGATGACGGGCTTGTCGCAATGCAGGATGGCCGAGACCATGTCGTTGAACAGGCGCATGTACTGCCGGTACTCGTGCGGCTGGCCCGAGTAGTACTCGGCGTACTCCTTGGTGTTGCCGCCGGTGCAGAACGCCCGCGCCGCCTCGCCCGTGAAGACGACCGCGACGGAGTTGCGCTCGTTCGACGCCCGCCGGAACGCGAGGATCGTCTCCCGCACCATCTGGGTCGTGTACGAGTTCAGCTGCTTGGGGTTGTCGAGCACGATCCAGGTGGAGTGCAGTCCCTCTGCGATCGTCCCGTTGGGGAGCTGCACGGGGTGGTGTTCGAGGCGGATCGCCCCGTAGGTGGCGCCCGGGTCGAGGGTGTGGTCTTTGAGCTGCAGGGTCATGGCGTCTCCTGGGAGGGAACGAGGACAGCCCGGCGCGACAGCTCGTGCCGTTGCAGGGCCTCCAGAACTTCCTGGACCGAATCCAGGGGGTGCTCTTCGACGAGGGGCGCGACGATCACGTCGCCGGCGAGGACCTTGTCGAGGAGCTCGGGGTACAGGGCGGGGTCGCAGCCCCAGGTGCCGATGGCGCGGGCGTCCATCGCCATCAGGCGCGAGAGGTGAAGAGCCGGGCGGGCCGCGGTGTAGCCGACGACCAGCAGCGTGCCGGCGGGGCCGACGAGCGAGAACGCGAGGTCCTGGCCGGCCGGGTGGCCCGAGCACTCGAAGATGCGGACGCCGAACTTCGGCGCGCCCAGCTCCTTCAAGGCCGCTCGGACCGCCTTGCGCGCGGCCTTCGGATCGCTCCCGTCGACGGTGGCCTCGGCTCCGAGCTCGGCCGCGGCCGCGCGCCGACGATCATCGACGTCCACCGCCACGACCCGGGCGCCCTGGGCGCGGGCCAACTGGAGCACGAACGAGCCGACGCCCCCGCAGCCGATGACGACCGCGGCGCCGCCGTCGCCGATCTCGCTCCTCAGGACCGCCTGCCAGGCGGTGGACGCGGCGTCGGCGAGGACGGAGAGCTGACGGAGCGTGACCCCGGCGTCACCCAGCGGCTGATCCGCCTCGGTGCAGCCGGGGACCTCGCACAGCCCGTGGGCGGGCACCACCATGTGGCTGGCGAAGCCACCGTGGCCGTCGTTGCCCGGCATGAACTGTCCGCGGCAGACGCCACCCCAGCCGGCCTTGCAGGCGGCGCAGGCTCCGCACGGGATGACCGCCGGCACGACCACCGCCTTGCCCAACCAGTCCCCGGCGTGGGGGGGCGGCCGCCGGCCCCCCC
>CAYQEG010000309.1:3902-8211 GCA_964416435.1 uncultured Rickettsiales bacterium | reverse complement strand
GCGGCGTCGAGGGCCGGCGGAAACCGGTGCGGGACTTGTGCCGATGGCATCTAGTAGCCGCGCCCGCAGATGAGGTAGCTGGCGCCGGAGTCGACGCCGCCACGGTCGCTGCCGTGGGCCCCGATGACCACGTCGCCGTAGCCGTCGCCGTCCGTGTCGCCGACGCCGGCGACGCTGGCGCCCGCGCGGTCGTCCCAGACCTCGCCGACCAGCTTCGTGCCGCGCACGTCCTCCGCCAGGGAGATGGCGCCCTCGAACGGGCCGTGGAGGACCCACGCGGCGCCCGCGTCCGTGCCGCCGCTGCGGTCCTTGACCACGCCGATGACCAGGTCGTCGAGGCCGTCACCGTCGACGTCCGGGGCGACGTCCACCGCGAAGCCGGCGGCCGCGTTGGCGTGCGGCCCGTGCACCGTCGCGTCCGCTTCGGTGGCGAGGTCGATGGCACCCTCGAAGGGGCCGCGCACCACGTAGGCCGCGCCCGCGTCCACGGTGCCGGTCGGGTTGTCGCCGGCCGGACCGTCGGCGAGCCAGGCGCCCACCACGACGTCCGCGAAGCCGTCGCCGTCGACGTCGCCGCCGCCGCCGACCGAGCCGCCGGCGCGGTCGTTCTCGCTCTGGCCGAGCAGCTGCGCCCGGGAGCCCGCCGACGTCCGCGTGCCCGCGAACGGGCCGCTGAAGAGGTACGCAGCGCCCGCGTCGGGGCCGCCACGGAACACGCCGGGGGCGCCGACGAGCAGGTCGTCGTGCCCGTCGGCGTCTACGTCGCCCGCGCCGGAGACCGAGTATCCGAACCAGTCGCCCTCGCCGACGCCCAGCAGCGTCGCGTGGGCGGTGGCCGTCGACCGGACGCCGGTCAGGGGGCCGCGGAACACGTAGACGGCGCCGATGTCGTCCTGCGCCGGGCTGTCGTGGCCGTACGCGCCGATGGCGATGTCCGGGTAGCCGTCCGCGTCCAGGTCGCCCACGCCGGCCACGGAGAAGCCGACGGCGGACAGGTCCTGCTCGCCCCGGAGCGTCGCGTCGGCGTCCGCCAGGGAGATCGTGCCCTCCATCGGGCCGAGCACGAGGTAGGCCGCGCCGGCGCCCTCGTTGGCTCCGTAGGCGCCGACCAGCACGTCGTTGAAGCCGTCCCGGTTGATGACGCCGGCGCCGGCGACCGACCAGCCGGCGTGGTCGTCGGGGGCCTCGCCGACGAGCTTGGCGATCGCGCGGCTGAGGTTGAGCGAGCCGTGCACCGGGCCGGGCACGATCCACACGGCGCCCGCGTAGGGGCCGCCTTCGTCGTCCTGCCAGGAGCCGACCGCGATGTCGTCCAGGCCGTCGCCGTCGACGTCACCGACGCCGGCGACCGACCAACCGGCGTGCTCACCCGACGAGCTGCCCACGAGCCGTCCGCTGGCCTCGCTCAGGTCGATCACGGTGTCGAGCCCGCAGTCGCCGGGGCTCCCGTCGCAGTCGTTGTCGATGCCGTCGCCGCAGATCTCCTCCATCCCCGGGTTCGCCGCGGGCTCTGCGTCGTCGCAGTCCACGAAGCCGGCCCAGCCGTCCATGTCGAGGTCCTCGACGCCGGGCATCCAGGCGTCGGGGCCGGTCGAACCGGAGCAAGCGGCCAGGGTGAGAGAGAACAGTGCGGCGGTGCCAAGGTGGAGTCGCATGACCCTCGGTATCGGTCCCCCCGGGCCGGACTTGAGGTGAGCGGCCGGATCTCCCATCGAACGGTGACGCGCGTACGCGAGCCCGGGCACCGCTTTGCCCGGCGCGGGTGGTTCCGTCGATGCAGAGAGAGGTCGGCATGCGACCCGCCACCTCCCCCCTCTTCCGCACCGCCGCTGCCACCGCGACCGCCCTCGCGCTCGCGGCGGCTCCGGTCCTCGTACCGAGCAGCGCGCAGGCTTGCGGCGGCCTGTTCTGCATGTCCACCCCCGTCGCCCAGAACGCCGAGCGCATCCTCTTCGAGATCAACGGTGACGGCACCGTCACCACCACCGTCGAGATCCGTTACTCCGGCGACCCCGACGGCTTCTCCTGGGTCGTGCCGGTGACCGACACCCCCGAACTGACCACCGCCCCGGCCTCTGCGCTGGTGATGCTGGACACGGCGACGGTCCCGTCGATCACGCCGCCGCCCACCAAGTGCACCAACCCCGGCATGCAGCCTCCGATGGCCGGCGGGGTCGACTTCGCCGCCAACGAGAGCGACGGCGGCGTGGACGTCGAGGACCTGCCGACGGTCGGCCCGTTCGACCCCGAGGTCGTCTCGTCGGACGACGCCGAGGCGCTCATCGAGTGGCTCAACACCAACGGCTACCTCATCACCGAAGAGATGGAGCCGATGGTCGCCGACTACGTCGCCCAGGGCATGAAGTTCCTGGCCATGAAGCTCACCCCGGGCGCCGGCGTCGCCGACATCGCCCCGATCCAGATGACCTACCCGGCCACCGTGCCGACCGTGCCGATCGTGCTGACCGCCGTCAGCGCCGACCCGGAGATGGGCATCCTCATCTTCGTCGCCGCCAACGAGCGCTACGAGTCGAGCAACTACACGAACCTGACGGTCGACCACGCCGACGTGCAGATGCACCCCACCACGGGCGAGAACAACTACTACCCGCTCATCTCCTGGATGCTCGACGGCGTCGGCGGCAAGGGCATGGTGACCGAGTACGCCTCCCCCTCGAGCGACACCATGGGGCTGGTGAACAACTCGTTCATCGGCGTCGACGACTTCGAGGAGTCGGTCGCCTTCCTGCAGAGCGTGCTCCAGCGCCGCTCCTACATGACGCGGCTGTACACCCGGGCCTCGGGCCCCGACATGGACATCGACCCCGCGTTCCAGGCCACCGCGGACGGCGACATCGGCCGCATCATCGACCTGAGCGACCGGCCCGCCGTGGAGATCTGCGCCAACGACCCGATGGAGACCATGGACGTCCCCTGCGGCGACATGTACTGCGGCGAGAGCGCCTTCTGCGCGACCACCGACAGCGGCTTCGACGGCTGCGTCTGCCCTGACGGGCAGGTCGCCCGCGTCATCACCGCGCCTTCGGCCCCCGGCCGGTTCCTGACCCAGACGGTGGTCTGCCAGAGCGTCGAGTTCGACATGCTCGCCAGCGCCCGCGCCGAGGGCGACCTGGTCGCGGACGCCTGCGCCGACGTCTCCTGCGGTGACAACGGCACCTGCATGGACGTGGGCGGCTTCGCCACCTGCGCCTGTGAGGACGGCTACGCCGCCACCGCCGAAGCCGGCATCAACCCGACCTGCAGCCAGGTCGAGCAGGTGTTCGCCCCGGACCAGGTGGTCCAGTGGGGCTCGGCTGGCTGCTCCGGCTGCAGCACCTCGGGCGCCTCCGCCGCCGGCGGCGCCGCCCTCGCATTGATCATCCTGCCGCCGCTCGTCGGTCGCAGGAGAACCCGTCGGCTGTAACTCCGCTCTCTCCGCCGACGATGGGAAGCGGGGGTCCCGGGTGGTCCGGGGCCCCCGCATTCTCTTGGCACGGGACCCCGGAGCACGGTTGAGCTACATTCCGCCGCCATGATCCCCCGCTCGCTCCCGCTCCTGCTCCTGCTCCTCCCCCTGCTCGGCTGCCCGACGCCGGTGGACGACGACGACGCGAGCGGCGACTGCGACGTGCTCGGGGGCGACGAGCAGCCGACGGTGATCATCGACGACCCGGACAACGGCACGCTGCTGGACGACGACGACCCCATCAACTGGGTCGTGCGGGTCGAAGACCCCGACGGAGACCCCAGCGGAGCGACGCTCGAGGCGCTCGACCTCAGCGACGGCACGCCCCAGGACATCGACTACGCGCCTCCGTCGCCGGGCACCGACGGCCGCGCGACCTTCGGCATGCCCGGCGGCACCCTCGGCACCGGCGTGATCACGGTCCGGATCGTCGCCACCGACGAGCAGGGCTGCACCGGCGACGACCAGATCTTCGTCTGCATCGGCATCCCCGAGGGGGACTGCCCGGCGACCTAGTCGCCTGGAGCGCATTGGAGCCCGAAGGCTATGCGCTCCTGGCTCCTTCCGCCTGTGCACTTGAATCAGCCGGGACGCGGTGAGATGGCACGTCTGGCCGGGTTGTGGCGGTTGGAGTTCCCGACCATCAGGGCGCGCATGACCGGGACCCTCGGTCCCAGGGTCGCAGGTACGCGCGTCGGGCCGCGCACAACCGGGACCCTCGGTCCCAGGGTCGCGGGTACGCGCGTCAGGCCGCGCACAACCGGGACCCTCGGTCCCAGGGTCGCAGGTACGCGCGTCAGGCCGCACAACCCGGACCCTCGGTCCCAGGGTCGCGGTTACGCG
>CAYQEG010000309.1:0-3802 GCA_964416435.1 uncultured Rickettsiales bacterium | reverse complement strand
CGTCAGGCCGCGCACAACCCGGACCCTCGGTCCCAGGGTCGCGGTTACGCGCGTCGGGCCGCGCACAACCGGGACCCTCGGTCCCAGGGTCGCAGGTACGCGCGTCAGGCCGCGCACAACCCGGACCCTCGGTCCCAGGGTCGCGGTTACGCGCGTCAGGCCGCGCACAGCCCGGACCCTCGGTCCCAGGGTCGCGGTTACGCGCGTCGGGCCGCGCACAACCGGGACCCTCGGTCCCAGGGTCGCAGTTACGCACGCCGGCGGTGTTTGGCGGATGGTGGCGTCAGCTGGGGGCCAGATGGGTTGTCTCGGCGGTGTTTGACGCCCCCGGGGCGTCAGCTGGCGGCAGACGCGCCCGAAGTGGTCTCTCAACACGAGGGGTGAGGATCCGCGCGATCCGCACCGTCCGCGCGATCCGCGTTTCCATGACCTGGGATGGGCTGCCCCGGGTGTCTCGGAAGCCGTGTGGCTGACTCGAGTACACAGACGGAAAGGCGTCTAGTCGCCCAGCAGAGCCGCCCACCGGCTCAGCGCCCGCACCCGGCTGAGGGTGGCCGACCGGTCCCGGCCCGCCCGGATCTTCCGGACCAGCCGACGCACCCCCCGGCGCGACAGCCCTACCGCTTCGAAGTCCGTCCGGCGCAGCCAGTCGTCCAGCTCGGCGGCCCACGCGGCCCCGCGCACCGCCCGGTCCAGGTCGTGCACCGGCCCCCGCGGGGCGAGCGGCAGCGCCGACGTCGCGACCGCCGGGGCGTGCCGCTCCAGCGCGCGACGCACCAGCGCGCGCTCCCGACGGTCGTCGTCCTCCAGCGCCAGGCAGAACGCGAGCAGCGGAGCGCTCCAGAGCACCGGCACGACCGGCGTGAACGGCAGCCGCGGCAGCACCCCGTTCCAGGTGCCGCCCGCCTGGCGGGTCCACAGGTTGCGCCACGCGCGCGCTCCCGGTTCCGACGTCCAGGGCGGAGGAGAGGGCGCCTCGTCGTCCCAGGTCGGCGGTACGAACCGCACCCCCAGCTTGCGCAGCCGCCGCTCCGGCGACGGCCCCGGCCGCCTCGACGCCCCCCACACGACGTCCCCCGACGCTCCCGACAGCAGCACGTCGCACCGCTCCGCCCAGGCCCCGTCGGTGGCCGCCCCGGGCGCCGACGCGGGCCCCCCGGTCCCTCCGGTCGCCCGCCACACCCGCTCCTCGTGCCGCAGCGCGACGTCCGGCGACAGCAGGCTCACCTCGTGGGCCAGCCCGAGCCGCGCGGCGCAGACCTCCGCCACCGGCAGGTCGGCGCAGTCGGGGTCACCGAACGTGCCCGCCGAGCCGCCGCCCCCCCAGGCCGACAGCGCGGCCGAGACAGCCCGCGAGTCGAGCCCCCCCGACAGCGCGGCCCGAGGTCGAGGGTGGCCCTCGCAGGCGCTCCCGACCGCGGCGACGAGCAGCTCCCAGAGTCGATCCTCTCGGGCCCCCGGATCCAGCTCGCGGGGGTGCGGCGACGGCGGCGGCAGCGTCCAGGGCTCGAGCCGGCGCTCCACGCCGCGCAGCAGCGTGCGCCGACCCGCCAGGTAACCGAACGCGAGCAGGTCGGAGACCCCGCCGGGGTCCAGCGTCCGACCCGGTCCGGCGAAGGCCAGGAGGTCGCCGGCCTCCCGACCCGTCTCGATGTCGACGTATCGCCGCAGCAGCGGCGGCGACTGCGCCGGGCTCACGCCGACCAGACCACCTCGCCGAACGCCGCGACCGCGCCGTCGATGGCGATGTCGTCGATGTCGAGGTGCGACACCGCCCGCAACGTCGTGGGGCCGACGACGACGAGCGCGACGCCGCGGTCGTCGAGCCGCTCCGCGAAGGTCGCCGCGTCGAGCCCCGTCTGGGCGACGTCGACGTAGGCCATGTTCGTCTCGACCCCGTCCAGGTCGACGGTGACCCCCGACAGCCCGGCGACCGCCTCGGCGAAGCGCCGGGCCCGCACGTGGTCGTCGGCGAGACGGTCGACGTGGTGCTCCAGCGCGTACAGACCGGCCGCCGCGAGCACGCCCGCCTGCCGCATGCCGCCGCCGAACATCTTGCGGAAGCGGTGCGCCCGATCGACGAACGCCCGGCTCCCCAGCAGCAGGGAGCCGACGGGGCAGCCGAGCCCCTTGCTCAGGCAGATCGACACCGAGCCGAACGGAGCGGCCAGCTGCGCGACGGGCACCCCGAGGGCGACCGACGCGTTGAACAGCCGCGCGCCGTCCAGGTGCAGCCCCAGCCGATGCTCCCGGGCGACCCGCTCGATCGCCTCGACGCGGTCGGTCGAGTAGATGGTGCCGCCCCCCCGGTTGGCGGTGTTCTCGAGCGCCACGAGCTTGGTGATCGGGAAGTGCGAGAGGCCCCCGGCGGGCCGGATCGCCGCCTCCACCTGGTCCGCCGAGAGCAGCCCCCGCTCCGCCTCCACGGGCCGGATGGAGCAGCCGGACAGCGCGGCGTAGCCGCCCCCCTCGTACAGGTAGATGTGGCTGCTCGCTTCGACGATGATCTCGTCGCCGGGCTCGGTCCAGGTGCGCACCGCGACCTGGTTCGCCATCGTGCCGCTGGGCACGAACAAGGCGGCCTCCTTGCCGAGCAGGCCGGCGGCCACTTCCTGGAGCCGGTTGACCGTCGGGTCGTCGCCGAACACGTCGTCCCCGACCTCTGCGCGGGCCATCGCGTCACGCATGGCGGGGGTGGGTCGGGTGATGGTGTCCGAGCGCAGGTCGATCCTCATGGGGCCGGAGACTACCCGACCGGATCCGCCGCTTGCCCTTTGTGGCGCACGGGGAACTCTGGTAACAAGCCGCCCATCGTGGCCGAAGTCCTTCGATTCCTCCGGTCTCTCCCCGTCGCCGCGGCCTCCCTCGTGGCGCTGTTCGGCCTGCTCACGGTGGGCTGCCCGCCCGAGGCGACCGACGACGACGACGTGGCCCAGGACGACGACGACGCCTCGGATGACGACGATCTGACCCCTGCCCCGGACGACGACGACTTCGCCGACGACGACGACGTGACGCTGCCCGAGGACGTCTGCGACGGGCCGTCGGTGACCTTCGCCGAGTCGGAGCCCAACGACAGCCCCGACGGGGCCAACGTCGTCGTCACGGACGACGGCAACGTGGTCATCACCGGCGAAGTCTCCGACTGCCCCGGCGAGTGGAAGGGCGACGTCGACATCTTCCAGATGGAGTTCTCGTGCGCCGGGGAGGCCACGTTCGAGCTGCGCTGGAGCCTGGACGACCCCGACGCCAACACCACCGACCTCGACCTGCACCTGTGGGACACGACGGACGACGACCCGATCTTCGAGGGCGAGGAGTACCAGCCCGAGACGCCGCCCCTGGAGACCGGGACGGTCACCACCGGCGGCACGGTGTGGGCCGACGTCCTGTGCTGGGGCGGCCCCCCGATGGCGTACGAGTTGACGGTCACCTGGACCGGCAACGACGGCGACGACGACGACGACGACGACGACGACGACTCGTCGGACGACGACGACGACTCCGCCGCCGACGACGACGACTCCGCGGCCGACGACGACGACTCTTCACAAGACGACGACGACTCCTCAACGGGCGACGACGACGATTCGTCCGACGATGACGACTCGTCCCAGGACGACGACGATTCCACAGCCGACGACGACGATTCGTCGGCTCGATAGCTGACCAGGCCGCATGGCCCCACCCCCCTGCCGGCCGCGGTCGGCGTTTTGACCGAGGAACCTACGTGAGCAACCTTCGAACCCTCCTTGCTGTCTCGACCATCCTCGCCATGCTGCTGGGCCTGGTCGGCTGCCCG
>CAYQEG010000308.1:0-8223 GCA_964416435.1 uncultured Rickettsiales bacterium | reverse complement strand
CCGTCGCAGATCTCGACGTTGCCGGGGAAGTTGTTGGCGTCGTTGTCGTCGCAGTCCTCGTCGGGGCCGAAGCCGTCGCCGTCCTGGTCGAGGCAGCCGTCCAGCGGGTCGGTCGGGCAGGCGTCGCAGGCGTCTCCGACGCCGTCGCCGTCGATGTCCTGCTGGCCGTCGAGGCCGTCGATCGCCGCGTCATAGACGCCGAACAGGAAGCCGCCGCCGCCGGCGCCGGTCGCCACGATGCCCTCGGTGTCGGCGTTGATCGGGGTCGTCTGGAAGACGGTGTTGCCGTTGTTGGAGTACAGCGCGCTGACGTTGTCGAACACCGGGTGCGCCGCGCTCGCGACGCTGAACACGCCGCCGACGCCGTTGTAGGACGGGCGGAAGCCCAGGCCGTAGAAGCCCAGGAACGTGTTCCAGTTGTTCGCCTCGTTGACGGGGCCGCCCCAGCCGGTGCCGGCCATGATGTAGACGTTGCCGCCCGCCGCGATGTAGTCGATCAGGACCTGCTGGTCGACCGCGTTGCCGCCGAGGAAGACGGCGTCGTAGTTCTGCAGGTTGGCGACCGTGAACGGCTCGGACGTGGAGACGGTCCAGCTGTGGCCGAGGTTCGCCATCGTGTTGGCGAGGGTGCTGCCGGCGAGGCCGAAGTTGCTCGACCAGGCGAGGAAGTTGCCCGTGCCGCCGCCGGTGAACCAGTCGGCCAGGTTGGCGATGTAGGTGGGCGTGTCGGGGGCGGCCGCGAAGCCGGTGTTCGTCAGCGTCCACTCGTCGTTGTTGATGAAGATCTTGGACTGGCCGGTGGTGCTGCCGTTGGGCACGTCCGGGCAGTTGTCGATGTCGTCACCGACGCCGTCGCCGTCGCTGTCGACCACGCAGGTGGCGCCGCCGATCTCGACGTCGACGTCCGCGTCGTCGACCAGGCCGGAGCCGGCGTCGGTCGCGAGCACCGTGATGTTGTGCAGGCCATCGGACAGCGCGCTGCCGTCCAGGACGAGGGTCGGGCCGGTACCCAGGACGCCGTCGACGTCGGACGACCAGACGTAGCTCACCGTGCCGGTGTTGCCGGAGATCGAGGTGGTGGCGAGCACGGTCTCACCGGTGCACAGCACGGTGCCGTCGGCCGGGGCGGTGATCTCGAGGACCATGTTCAGGGAGCCGTCGATGGTGCTGGAGATGCCGGGCGTCTGCGGGTTGCCGGAGTGGAAGCCGACGGCGTCGAGCACGATGCCGTTGGGCTGCAGCCCGAACGGGGCCTGGCCAGTGCTGGAGTCGTTGTAGAGCCCCGTGAACACGTTCGGGTTGCTCATCAGCGGGTTGGCCGAGTCCACCGGGAAGCTCCCCCAGTAGATGCCGGTGAAGGGGTCGACGCCGATCAGCGCGGCGATGTCGTTGGCGCCGTTGTTCGCGTAGACGTTGTGGTCGGTCGACAGCACCAGGCCGCCGCCCTCGTTGTGCAGGTTGAGGAAGTAGTTCTCCGCGAGCTTGCGGCCCTCGTACGGGTACCGCCCGCCCCAGAAGGAAGAGAGGATCCGGCCGTCGGCGATCAGCTCACCGCCCGAGTCATCCAGCCACCAGTCCGCGATCGCCTGGAAGTCGGCGTCCCAGGGATCGCTGCCGTGCGACAGGTCGTAGACCCAGACCTGGTCGTAGGTGTTCGTGGCCAGCAGCGCTGCGGCCCCGCCGGGGTTGCTCGGCAGGAGCACGTAGTCGGCGATCGAGCCCGGGTCGTGCGTGTTCATCGCGCCGACGAGCTCGTTGTAGATGTTGACGCCGTCGTTGGTGTAGACGCCGAAGTTGACGAAGAGGACGCGGTCCTGGGCCTGCGAGATCGCGGGCAGGAGCAACGCCACACAGGCCGCGAGCGCGGCCACACGGAAGGAGTTGGGCAAGGTGCCGCCGGGTGGGTGTCGGGTTGTGTCTTCTGGCTATGAACTCCGCCGTTCGAACCCTCACTCAACCGGCGGACTGGCGACTCTGACAGGGACCGTCGTCATGTCAAGAGTCCCCGGTACCCGATCTGAGCGACTCGCCGGGTTCGAGGGCATACTCCGCGGCCCATGACCCAGATTCTCCCCCGTCGCCTGACCTGCCCCCTGTGTTCCGCCGAGCATGACGGCTGGCTCGTGATGGCGGGCGCCAGCCGCGGGCCGCTGACCAGCGACCTGCGCCGGTTCGACGACGGGGAGGACCCGATCCCCAAGCAGGTCAACGGCTGCCCGTCGTGCGGCTTCACGGGGGAGGCGGCGGGGTTCGAGGAGCTGGCGCCGAAGGCCTCCCACGAGGTGCTGGCGCGGGACGTCGGGGCCTGGTTCGACCAGGACGCCTTCGACGACGACCACGATCCGATGCTCGCCGACCGGCCCCGGCCGAAGCCGTCGACGCTGGCGGAGCAGCTGGCGGAGCACCTCGCCGGGCGGGCCGAGGCGGCCCACGCCGACGCCGCGCTCCGCTACGAACACCACGCCCACGTCCAGCGATGGACCGGCGCCGGCCCCCTGAGGGAGGCGGACGCCTGGCTGCGGGCGGCGTGGCTGCACGGCGACCGCGAGGAGGCGGCGGACGAGCGGCGGTGTCGCCGGCGGGCGCTGCATTGCTACCGCCAGGGGGTGACGGAGAAGCGCTGGTTCGGCCGGCGCGAGGACGCCGTCATCGTCGCCTACCTGACCGGCGAGCTGCACCGCCGGCTCGGGGACACCGAGGAGGCGGGACGCTGGTACGAGCAGGCGGTCGCCTGGAGCTCGGGGCTGCCCCACCTGCAGGACCTGGTCGAGCTGGCCGAGCGGCAGGGCCGCGACCCGCGGGACATCGTTTGAGGGCGAGGCATCGACACGGAACCGTGATAGAGGAACCGGCCATGAGCGCGACGCACGACCTGACCTTCCGGAACTGGCTGACCGAGCTGACCGAGCGGGTGCTCGCCGGCGGCGAGGTCACCCGGGACGAGGCGCTCCGCCTGCTGCGGGCCGAGGGCGCCGACACGTTCGACCTGTTCGCCGCCGCCAACCGCCTGCGCGAGGCGTTCCAGGGCGTCGACATCCACCTCTGCTCGATCGTCAACGCGAAGTCGGACCGGTGCAGCGAGGACTGCAGCTTCTGCAGCCAGTCGGCCCACTTCAGCAGCCCGATCCCGGACTACCCCCTGGTGGACGACGACGAGGTGATCCGCCACGCCGAGGCGGCGAAGGAGCGGGGCGCCCAGGCGCTGGGCATCGTGGCCGCCTGGAAGGGACTCAAGAAGGGCAAGCAGCTGGACGCGGTGCTCGAGCGCATCCGGGCCGCCGCGTCGGTCGAGGGCGTGCACGCCGACGCCAGCCTGGGGCTGATCGACGACCCCGACGTCGCCCGGGCACTCGCCGACGCCGGGCTGCACACCTACAACCACAACCTCGAGACCAGCCGCCGCCACTTCGGCGAGGTCTGCACCACGCACTCGTACGACGACCGGATCACCACCCTGAAGCTCCTCAAGGCCGCGGGCATGAACACCTGCAGCGGCGGCATCTTCGGCATGGGGGAGGGGCTGGAGGACCGGGTCGACCTCGCCTTCGAGCTCAAGGCGCTGGACGTCGACGTGATGCCCATGAACTTCCTGAACCCGATGGAAGGGACCCCGCTGGAGGGCGCCCCCCTGCTGCAGCCGATGGACGCGCTGCGCACCATCGCGATGTTCCGGTTCGTGAACCCGCGCAAGGAGATCATGGTCGCGGGCGGCCGCGAGGTGACGCTGCGCGAGCTGCAGCCGCTGATGTTCGTGGCCGGCGCGAGCGCGACGATGGCGGGTCACTACCTGACCAGCCACGGCCGCAGCACGGCGGACGACTGGCGCCTCATCGACGACCTGGAGATGGACTACCGCGAGCCCGGCCAGGAGCGCCCCCCGCGGGAGGACGAGATCCTGGGCCGCGCGGCGAAGGACGACGGCCCGGCCGCGATCCGGCGGGGGGTGCGGTTCCCGGTGCTGGAGTCCAACGTCTGAGCCGGCGGCGGCTCAGGGGCAGCTCGTCAGGTCGCTGTCGGCCGCGTCAATGTCGCCGTCGCAGTCGTTGTCGGCCCCGTCACAGACCTCGGTCGCGTTGGGGCTGATCGTCGCTTCGCCGTCGTCGCAGTCACCGCCCTGCGCGGTCCAGTCGGGGATCTGATCGCAGGACGCGACCCCCGCGCTGTCGTCGCCAAAGCCGTCCGCGTCGGTGTCGGGATACCAGGTCGTAGCGTCCTGGGGGTCGGGGCTATCGGGCTCCCCGTCGCAGTCGTTGTCGGTCCCGTTGCAGTACTCGTCCGCGCCGGGGTGGGCCGATTGATCGGTGTCGTCGCAGTCTCCACCCACGTCGGTCGCCCAACTCACGAGGTCGCAGTCGCCCTCGGCCACGGTGACCACGGTCAGGTCGTCGCCGAACTCGTCGCTGTCGGCGTCGTTGAGGCAGAAGACTGCGTCGACCCCGTTGCAATCTTCGTCCACGCCGTTCTCCGCGACGTCGTCCGCGTCGGGATGAATGCCGGGGTTGCCGTCGTCGCAGTCCCCGTCGACCAGGGTCTGCCCGGCGTCGGCGTCATCGCAGTCCCCGTCGGAGTCGAGCACGGTCTCCTCCGAGCCGAAGTCGTCTCCATCCAGGTCCTCGAGGCAGGTGACGGTGTCGGTGCCGTTGCAGTCCTCGTCCACGCCGTTGTCCGGGACCTCCGGGGCGCCCGGGTAGATCGTCGCGTCGCCGTCGTCGCAGTCGTCCGGCTGTACGCTGCCGTCGTCGTCGACGTCGAGCACGTCGGCCCCGAGCACTCCGTCGACGCCGTCGCAGTTCGCGTCGATGTCGTCGCCGAAGACGTCATCCGCGCCGGGGTGGATCGTCGGATCCTCGGGCGCGCAATCGTCGGCGTCGACCGATCCGTCGGAGTCGAAGTCATACGTATCGCCGGAGCCGCAGGCCGCGATGATCGCCAGGAGGAGAACCAGTCGGGTGGGGGGGCGGCTCATGTCGTCAGTGGGAGTCTAGGAGGTCCCGCTTCTTCGAGTCGAATTCATCCTGAAGTAGTCGAGCAAACGCCTTGGACTCACGTCCCTCGTCGAGAGTGCCGAGTTCCGTGTGCTGCTGGGTGTTCGACAACGGAGCAGGAGCACTCCACTCGCGCGACCTGCCGTACGCTGGGCCCATGCGGTGGCTCGCCCTCCCCCTCCTCCTCGCCCTCGCGGCCTGCCCGACCTCGTCCGACGACGACGATAGCGCCGACGACGACGACCACGCCCCCCACCACCACCACCTCCACGACCACAACGCCCACCCCCACGCCGCCGCCCACCCCGACGACGACGACCACCCCGACCACAACGACAACGACGACCTCACCGACGACGACGACCTCACCGACGACGACGACAGCGCCGACGACGACGACGCCACCCCGCCGCCGACGCCCCTGCAGGAGACCACCTCGACCGGACGCGGCGCGTCCGCCCGGTTCGCGTTCGAGGACGCCTACGACAACGTCTCGGGGGGGGACTGGTACCGCGGCAGCGACAACGAGACGGCGACCCTGGCGTGGGGCGAGTCCTACGTGATGATGGGGCTGGCGGCGATGTTCCGGGCGACCGGCGACGTCGAGTACCTCTCCCGCCTCGCCTGGCACATCGACGGGGTGCTCGCGAACCGGGACGACGCCCGCGGGGTGACCGACTACCGGGGCGTGTCGGCCGCCTGCTGGCGTAACCTGCACTACCAGCCGTCGGACGAGCCGTACTGCTACGTCGTGCACTCGGGGATGCTCGGCTACCCGATGGCCGAGTTCGCACGCCTGGTGGACGAGGCCGGCCTGCAGGACGAGCCGGACGACGACGGGACGCTGCTCGGAGACAAGGCCGCCGCCTACACGGTCGCCGCGCAGGAGGTGGTGGCCGCCCACGACGACCAGTGGAACGCCGCCGGCTACTACGTCTTCCGGCCCGACGCGACGTTCCTGACCTACGCGGGCGTCGACCTGCCGCTCAACCAGAGCAACGCGATGGGGCGCCTGCTGTTCGCGCTGCACGACGTCACGGGGGACACCTCCTACCTGGACAAGGCGACCGCGCTGGCGGCCCGCTTCGACGCACAGATCTCGGTCGGCGCCTCGGGCGAGCACCTCTGGAACTACTGGGGCGGCTCGTACGCCGGCTCGGGCGAGGACGTCTCCCACGCCGCGATCAACGTCGACTTCGCGCGCATGGCGGCGGACCGGGGGGTGGTGTTCGACGGCGCCGACCTGGAGGCGTTCGCGACCACCTTCGTGGCCAACGTCTACGTCGACGACGCGAGCTTCTACGACCACGTCGGCGGGGGCAGCATCAACACCTCGGGGCAGCGGCCCCAGGTCGGACGCTGGCTCGGCCTCAGCCCCCAGCACGCCTCCATCTACACCGCGGTCCGCGACCTGTACGAGGCCGACTACCCGGCGTCGGGGGTCAGCAGCGGCTCGCTGCTCGTCTCCTGGGCCCTGCTCGCGGAGTACGAGCCGATCGGGTGTGAGCCGTTCTTCTACTACGTCGACTGGGACGACCCCGACCCCGCGTCGGACGACGACTGGAACGAGGCGACGGCCTACGGCGCCAACGTGCTGACCGTGCCGCCGGACCTCGCCGAGCGGTGCGTGATCGAGCTGCCGGTGGACGCCCCCCGGGCGGTCACGGCGCAGCAATGGGACGGCGCCGCCTACCACGACGTCGCGCGCTGGCAGGCGACCGGCGGGGCGACGATGCGTCGCCTGCCCTACGAGCCCGACTGGCCGTACCCCTACTGGAGCGGCGGGGTGCTGTTCCAGTTCGCCGACGCGTTCGTCGACGGGGACGGGATCCTGGTCCAGGAGACCGCGCTGCCGGGCCCGCCGGCCATCACGTCGAGCGCGCCGACGGCCGGCAGCGTCGGCGCTCCGCTCGCGTACGCGCCGACCGCGGACGGGGCCGAGGGCGGCTGGTGGTCGCTCCGCGCGTTCCCGCCGGGGGCCCGCGTCGACCCGACGACCGGGGCGCTCGCCTGGACCCCGCCCGCCCCGGGCGACTGGGAGTTCACCCTGGAGGTCCGCACCGACGTCGGCGCCGCCTGGCAGTCGTTCACGGTCGCCGTGCCGTGAGCGTGCTCGGGCTCGACGTGGGCCGCCGGACCATCGGCGTGGCGGTGGCGGAGGGGGGCGTCGCGATGCCGCGCTTCACGCTGGACCGCCGGGGCGTGCGCAAGGACGTGCAGGCGCTGATGGAGCGCGCCGTCGACGCGAGCGTCGACACCCTGGTCGTCGGACTCCCATTGCACGACGACGGCTCGGAAGGAGACAGCTGTCGCCTCGCCCGACAGGTCGGCGACGCCCTGGCCGAGGCGACCGGCCTGCTGGTGCACTACCAGGACGAGACGTTGTCGACGGCCACCGCCCGGGACCGGATGCGGGCGGCAGGCGTGCCCGAGCGGAAGCAGCGCGAGCGCATCGACGCGGTGGCCGCCGCGGTCATCCTGGAGGACTGGCTCGCCGCCCAGGCCTGATGCGGCCCGCTCGCCCCTCGAGCAGGGCTGCGCCCCGCCCCCGCGTCCCCTGACCGCTACGGCTTCGGGACGTGCTGGTCGACGAGGACGGCGTTGCCGTCGGGATCGATCACCACGAAGCTCGCCGGGCCGGTCGACTCGGGGTCCGCGCGGCTCTGCAGCTCCAGGCCGCTGGCCTCGAGGTGGGCCTGGATCTCCCGGACGTCGGTGAACGTCTCGAGCGTCTCCGCGTCGGCGGTCCAGCCCGGGTTGAAGGTCAGGATGTTGTTGGGGAACATCCCCTGGAAGAGCCCGATGATGGCGGCTCCGTTGCGCAGGATCTGCCAGCCCTGGTCGGGGTCGCCGCCCATCGGCTCGAAGCCGAGCGTCGCGTAGAAGGCGCGCGACGCGGCGAGGTCCTTTACGGCGAGGGAGACCGAGAAGTTGCCGAGTTCCATGTGTTGCTCCTGGTGAGGGGCGGGCATCGCCCCGACGCCGGGACTGTGCGATCGTCGGAGCGAGGCGGCCAGCCAGATCTTTCGAAACCCGACCGAGACGCCGGACCAGGGGGCGCGCCCAACTCCCCGTCCGGCGACCGGGAGCCGGCCTTGGGTAGGCTGGGCCGATGCGCTGGCTCCCCCTCTCCCTGCTCCTCGCCCTCGTCGCCTGCCCCTCCCCGGCGGACGACGACGACTTCGCGACCGACGACGACGACGCGACCGACGACGACGACGCCACCGACGACGACGAC
>CAYQEG010000307.1:1937-8254 GCA_964416435.1 uncultured Rickettsiales bacterium | reverse complement strand
AGATCGGGCCGCGGGACGGAGGAGGCGTGGTCAGAAAGCCTGGGCGGCACAGTCAGGCCGCTCCGAGCGCCTCGTCCCTCCGGCGCTGCGCCGCGCGCGCGTCGTCCTGGCGCTCCAGCTCCAGCCATTGCCCGATGGCCAGGTCCCAGGCCCGGCGAGCCCGCCCCGGCGCCGCGTTCTTGACCGCGAGGTCCGCGGCGACCTCCAGCGTTCGGGGGCAATCCGCCTCCAGGAACCCGGTGGTCTGCAGGAGGAACCCGGCCTCGGCGAAGTGGGTGTCCCACGAGTCCCAGTCGAGCTCCGCCGCGTCGCAGGGGAGCAGGGAGACGACCGCGCCGAGCATGGAGCCGGCCATGTCGAGGCGACGCGCCTTGTCGAGCGCCGCCTGCAGCCGGCGCCTCGCCTCGGGGTAGCGGCCCGCCTCGGTCAGCACCAGCCCGAGGTTGAGCTCCGGGGCGAGCCCGAAGGGGGAGCCGAGCGCGACGAGCGTGTCCCGCGCGCGGTGGTACGCCTCCGCCGCGCCGTCCAGGTCCCCGCGGAGACGGCGCGCCTCCCCGAGCATGTTCCACGCCTTGACCGCGATCCCCCGGAACCCCTGACGATCGCAGAGCTCCAGGCTCCGGCGGGCGTAGCTGACCGCGTCCTCCATCCGACCCTGCTGACGGGAGATCGTCGCCAGCGTGGCCAGGCTTCGTGCCTCGCCGTGGCGATCTTCGAGGTCCTCGGACAGCTCCAGGGCGCGCTTCACCTCGACCGCCGCGGCGGCGGACTGACCCTGCTTCCACAACACCTGCCCGACGGCTCGCCGGTACCGGGCCTCGTTGGGCAGGTCCCCGACGGCGTGTGCGATCTCCGTCGCCCGCCTCAGCTCGCGCAGCGCCTCCGGCAGCTGGGTCCGGTGCTCCAGGGCGTAGCCGACCTCGAACCGCGCCTGGGCCACCACACCCGGAATGCCGGCCGACTCCGCCAGGCCCGCGAGGTTGCGGGCCAGCCGCTCGGCGCGCTCGAAGTCGCCGCCCGTGCGCGCCTCGATCGCGCCGCGCAGCCGCGCCCACAGGACGCGAGGGTCGTCCGATGTCGCGCCCACCCGAGCCAACAGCTCGCGGTACTCGCCGCCCAACGCGGCGGCGCGGCGGGAGTCACCCTCCCGGTCCCGCAGCTCGATCGCCGCTCTCAGCGAGGGCAGGGCGTCGTCGAGGCGCCCCGCCGCGGCCAGGTAGCGGGCCAGCCGCTCGGACGTGCCCCGCTCGATGGCGTGCTCGAGGAGCCCGGCGCAGAGGCTGTTGTGGGCCGACCAGCGGCCCCCGGCCCGGGCGCGCTGCTCGAGCGTCTCCCGGAGCATGCCGTGCACGAACGCCCAGCCGCCGCCGTCGGGGTCCCACCGCGCGAGCCGACGAGCGACCAGGGTCGGCACCAGGTCACGCGCAGGGGCCAGGCCGGCGAGCCCGCAGAGCCGACGCAGCTCGTCCTCGGACACCTCCTGACCGAGGGCCGCGGCGAGCTCGAGCACCTGCGCGTCGGACGCCGGGCGGGTCGCCAGCAGCCGCTCCAGGCGACCGCTCCACAGCTGGTGGATGTCGTCGGGCAGCTCCACCGACGCCCCCGGCGCGAGCTCGAACCCGGCGGGGCCGTGCACGACGAGACCCCGCTGCACCCAGTCACCGACCAGCTGCGCGGCGAACAACGGGTTTCCAGCGGTCCGCTCTTCGACCTGGAGGGCCACCCGGCGATCGAGGGACAGGAGCCCCGCGAGGAGGAGCGGCCGGTCCGCCTCGGGCAGCGGCCCCACCTCGAGGGTGCTCGCTCGTTCGCCGCCGAGCAGCCCTCCGAGCACGCGCTGCTCCGCGGGCCGCGCCAGGAGCAGATCGTCCCGGAACGTCAGCACCACCAGGACGGGCCGATCGGTGGCCTCGTCGGCCATCAGCCGCTCGACGAACTGCAACGCGTCCAGACCCCACTGAACGTCGTCCAGCCAGAGCACGACGGGACGCTCGAAGACCAGGTCGTCCAGCACCCGCTCGATGACGGCGTACCGCTCCGCCGGACGCTCGAACCGGATCTGTCGCGCCAGGGGGGACGCCGCGCCCCGGTGGATCAAGGTCGTGAGGGCCATCGCCTCGTCCGCCGGGGCCTCCAGCCGCCGGTCCTCGAGCAGCCTCTCGACCCGCGCCTCGACCGCCACCCGACCCAGCCCGACACACCGGAACTGCCGGCCGAGCATCGGCCCCAGGCCGTGCGCCGGCCCCGGCGTCGGGGCGTGCAGCGCCTTGAGGTAGTTGGCCGCGCCCACCTCGTGGGCCCGCTCGCTGAGCCACTCCGCCAGCCTGCTCTTGCCGAACCCCGCCCCGCCCGCGAGGGCCACCACCCGGGCGCGACCGCTGTCCCCCACCGCGCGGAGGGCCGCCCACAGGGCGTCGCGCTCGGGAACCCGACCCACCAGGGGCAGGCGGCGCATGCCCACCAGCCCCAGCCCCGCGCCCCGCGGGAGGACCGCGGCGGAAGAGGCCGCCTCGACCCGCCAGTCTGGCAGCGGCGGCACATCCGACGAGCCCGGCCCCGGCAGCTCGTCGGGCGGCGCGCTCAGGGTGGTCCCCTGGGTGACGTCCACGTGCACCGGGCTGAACAGGCCGAAGCGGCTGGCCGACCGCTCCTCGGCCCGCAACGTCACGTCGTCGCCGAACCGGACGCTCGCCGGCGGCGGCAGGTCCGGCGCCTCCGGGAGCTCCAGGAGCGCCCAGGCGGCGTCCGCGGCCCGTCGGTAGCGGCCCCGCGGATCCTTGCTCATCATGCGCCGCAGCCAGGCGAAGAGCCCCTCGGGCACCGGCCCGCGCGCCCGGAACGGCGGCAGCTCGGCGACGACGTGGGCCTCCATCACCTCCTTGACGTCCTTGGCGCCATGCCCGAACGGCGAGCGGCCCGTCGCCAGCTGCCACCCGATGACGCCGACGGCGTACAGGTCGCTCCAGGGGCCGTGGTCCCGCCACCGCCCGATCACCTGCTCGGGCGACATGTACAGCGGCGTGCCGGCGATGTGCTGGTCTTCCTGGTCGGCGCGCTCCAGGACGTGAGCCAGGCCGAAGTCGGTGAGCACGGGCGAGCCGGAGGCGTCCAACAGCACGTTGGCGGGCTTGACGTCCCGGTGGATGAACCCGCGCGCGTGTGCGTGGGCGAGCCCCTCCAGCACGCCGAGCAGCATCGACCGCTGGCGAGCCCAGTCGGCCCGCCCCCGGATGTCCATCAGCGTGCCGCCGAGGGCCAGCTCCATCACCAGGTAGGGCGAGCCGGGCGGCAGGAGGTTCGGGTCGGCGTCCTCGGGGACGGTCCCGTGGTCGTACAGCGAGACGATCCTCGGATGGTCCAGCCCGGCGAGCGCGCTCACCTCCCGCTCCAGCGTGACGGCGAAGCCGGGCTGCTTGGCAGCGTCCGTGGTCAATACCTTGACGGCGACGTCCTGCTCGCCGTCGCTGCGCCGGTTGCGGGCCCGCCAGACGGTGCCCATGCCGCCACGTCCGAGGACGTCCAGCAAGTCGAGGCTCCCCAGTCGTGCCCGCGCCATCGGGGGATCCTATCGGCAGGAAGCTGCATCGATACAATGTGGGCAGGAGAAGTCACGAGCACCGTACCGCCCACGAACTCGACGACCGCCCAACCGGGGCAGCTGTCGCAGACCGACGGCATGACGCTGCGCAGGTCCAGCCGGGCTGCGCTGGCGGTGGCGTGGTCGCGCGAAGAGCCGCACCGGGTCGGGCAGGTGATCCTGCTGCCGGGCGGCCCGAACCCCCGGACGGTCGTGCTCGGGCGAGGCCCCGCCTCCGCCCCCGGGCAGCTGCGGGCGGAGCTGCTTCGCCAACGGCCCGGGGGCAACACGGAGACCGTGCCGCTCGGCGGCTCGGCGATCTCCCGGGAGCAGCTGGAGGTCGTCGCAGTCAAGGGTGGGGTGTTCGTCCGGTCGGTCGGCCGCTGCCCGATGGTGGTCGGCGGCCTCCAGGTCAGCGAGGCGACCCTGCTCCCCGGCGAGACCCTGTCGCTCCAGGGGCAGCTTCACCTCGTGGTGGTGCGGCGACCGGGCCGCATCCCGGCGCTGCGAGCCTGGCCCCGCTCCCTGGAGCACCCCTTCGGCGAGGCCGATGCCTTCGGGTTCGTCGGCGAGTCTGCGGCGATGTGGGAGATGCGCGATCAGCTGGCGTTCATCGCCGGCCGGCAGCCCCACGTCCTGGTGCTCGGGGCGAGCGGCACCGGCAAGGAGCTGGCCGCCAACGCGATCCACGGCCTGTCGGATCGCGGCCGACGCACGCTCGTCGCGCGAAACGCGGCGACCCTGCCCGAGGCGCTCGTCGACGCCGAGCTGTTCGGCAACGTCAAGGACTACCCCAACCCCGGCATGCCCGAGCGGGCCGGCCTCGTCGGCATGGCCGACCAGTCCACCCTGTTCCTGGACGAGATCGCGGAGCTGCCCGAGGCGCTGCAGTCGCACCTCCTGCGCGTCCTCGACAGCGGGGGCGACTACCAGCGGCTGGGCGAGGCTCGCAACCGGCGGGCCGACCTGCGGCTCGTCGCCGCGACGAACCGCTCGGTCGGCGAGATCAAGCACGACCTGCTCGCGCGGCTGAAGATGCGGATCGAGCTGCCGGGGCTCTCCGATCGGCGCGAGGACATCCCGCTCATCGCGAGGCACCTGGTCCGGCGGATCGCGGAGGAGGACCCGGAGGTCGCCCTCCGCTTCACCGAGCCGTCGCCCCACGGGGACGGGCTCGAGCCCCGCTTCACCCAGCGCTTCATCGAGCGCCTGCTGATCCATCGGTGGACCCACCACGTCCGGGAGCTCGACTCGGTCATCTGGGCCTCGATGGGATCGAGCACCAGCACCCGCCTCGACCTGACGCCCGCGGCCAACGCGGAGCTGAATCGCCAGGCGTCGACCGCCCCCGTCCACCAGTCGGGCGAGCTGAGCATCGAGGAGGTCCGGGTCGCCCTGGAGCGAGCCGGGGGGATCAAGGAGAAGGCCTGGAAGCAGCTCGGGCTGAAGAACCGCTGGGTGCTCAACCGACTGATGAAGAAGTACGAGCTGGACTAAACGACCGAGGCCGGTCAGCCGCGCTGGAGCACCACCACCTGGCCGAGCGCCGAGCCCGTACCGAGCGTGATCTGGAGCGAGCCCGCCAGCTCGAGGTCGCCGGGACCGGCGACGCCGTGCATGACGGGTAGCGCCCCCAACCCTCGGACGATCCTCGCCAGGCGGAACCCCTCCCGCGACGGCTTCGCCCGGCCCGAGGCCGAGCGCACCCTGGCGGCCGAGAAGGCGACCAGCTCCGGCCTCAGCAGGACCAACGCCTCGAGCGAGGTGCGGTTGAACCGCGGCTCCCTCACCGACAGCTCGACACCCAGCGCCCGGAGCGCCGACGCGCCCTCGAGCAGGGGGCCGATGTCGTTGGGGAGATCCCGGTCGTGCATGACGAGGCCCCTCGGCCGCTCCGACGCCCCCTCCCGCAGGGCGCCGACGATCCGTGAGGGCGCACCTCGGGCGATCGTCTCGGGGAGGACCGAGAACCACACCGGCGACGTCCCCGGGAGCTCGGAGGCCGCCCGGGAGGCGCCCGCCAGCTCCTCGAGATCCCGGACGACGATGTCGAACGCCTCGTCCGGCGCCTCGCTGGTGACGGCGAACGCGGGCCGGGGCCCGTCGAGCCACCAGCCGACGACCGCCTCGTCGGCGAGCCGGGCGATGGGCTGGGCGATCAGGAACCGGTCCGGGCGGGAGGAGGGACCCGCCCAGGAGCCCGACTCGGTGACCGTAGCCCCGGCGATCGGCTCCGCCGGCATGTCGGCGATCGTGACGGTGTCCTTGCCTCGGAGCTTCGCTCGGCGGAGCGCAGCCTGGACCTGCATGTTGGCGTCGCTGACCGTCCGCGCGGTCACGGGCAGGTGAGCGACTCCGAGGGAGGCCTGCACGGGGACGGGTCGCCCCTCCACGGACAGCCGGAGCCTCCCCAGCGCGACCCGGATCCGCCGCCCCAGCTCGACGGCGTCGTTCATGCGCGTCGCGGGCAGGAGCACCATGAACTCGTCCCCGCCGATGCGACCGACATCGTCCGTCGCGCGGACGCAGTCCACCAGGGCGTTGGCCACCGCCTTGAGCACCTGGTCCCCCCCGGCCCAACCGTGCTGGTCGTTGATCTGCTTGAAGTCGTCCAGGTCGATGACGAGGAAGTGGCAGTCGGTCGCCCCGCGCTGAGCGGTGGCGCCCCCCCGCGTGATCGCGCCCACGATCCCCCGGCGGGTGGAGCCCCCCCCAGCGCCCCCCCCCACAAACCCAACCC
>CAYQEG010000307.1:0-1927 GCA_964416435.1 uncultured Rickettsiales bacterium | reverse complement strand
GTGTTTTCGGTGTTTGGGGCTGTGGGGGGCCCCGGGTGGTGGGGGGGGGACCGCCCGCTTCATCGCTCCCTCGATCCCCCTGCGGTTGAAGACCCCCGTCAGCGGGTCCAGCGTCGCCAGCCGCTCCAGCTCGGCGACCGTCTCGTGCAACTCGGAGTTCCGCCGGTGCCGGACGATCGCCCGGGCCAGGGCCCGCTCCAGCTCCTCCCCGTTGGCCCCCGCCGGCACGCTCTCGTCCGCCCCCGCGCCGAGGGCGTCGATGGTGTCGGCTGCGTCGAGGTCCCCGCTGACGTGGACGAGGGGGCGGACTGAGTCTCCCAGCAGGCCGAGCAGCTCGGCGGGCGATCGGGCGGAGAGCGTGCAGTCGTACGCGTCGGTCCGCATCAGCTCGACCGCGTCGTCGAGCGTCGGAGCGTGGTGGACCACCACGTCCTCGCCGAGATCGTCGGTGCTCGACAGCCTCGCTCCCACCACCAGGATCTGCACATCCTCACTCTACCCCCTACGAAAGTCGAGGTCATGACCAGGGCCGGATCGTCCCGAACCTGGGCAACGAAGGATGTGCGCGCACTGTGCGCACCCCGCACACATGGCCGCACCAATCCCGTAACTAGCTGCAATTACACAGTTTCGTGTTGGCACGAGGCTTGCTCTCTCTGTGGGTCGAAGACGGAGGGACGATGCGAGACCTTGCCCCCATCGCGCCGGCCATGATGGCCACCCTGCTCCTCGTGGCGGCCCCCCCGGCCCACGCCCAGACGGAGCTCGACCCCAACGGCACCTGGCAGTCGACCCACGGCTCCGAGCAGTCCCGCGCCATCGCGTGGGGCGACTACGACGGGGACGGCGACCTCGACCTGGCCGAGTCCGGCCTCGGGTTCGCGGTCCACGTCTACACCAACACCGGCAGCGGCTCCCTCGTCGCGAGCTGGAGCTCGTCCGAGACGGACTCCACCAACGGCCTCGCCTGGGGCGACCTGGACGGAGACGGCGACCTGGAGCTGGCGGCGTGCAACGCGGCCGGCTTCTCCAGCCGCGTCTACGAGTGGACCGGCTCCACGTTCGCGCTCCAGGCCTCCTTCGGCCTGGACGACGAGGCTCGCGACTGCGACTTCGGCGACTGGGACGGCGACGGCGACGACGAGCTGCTGATCGCGGCGGCCGGCCCCAACCGGATCTACGACGGCGGCGCCGGCGGCCCCAACGAGGTCTGGAACGACGGCGGCTGGCAGACGACCAACGCCGCGCGCTGGCTCGACTGGAACGACGACGGCGCGCTCGACGCGGTCTTCGCCCACGAGCACCAGCCCAACGCCATCTGGCTCCAGGTGACCCCCGGCGCCCTGGGCGCGTGGTGGACTGTCGCGTCCTCCAACAACGGCGGCGTCAACGCCTACGACGACACGCGGGACGTCTCCGTCGGCGACTTCAACGACGACGGCTGGCTCGACATCGCGTTCGCCAACTTCGGTGGCATCAACCAGGTGTTCCGCGGGGCCGGCGGCATGCCTCCCGTGCACGTCTGGTCCGCCGGCGGCGGCAACGTCCAGGACGTGGAGTTCGGCGACTTCGACAGCGACGGTGACGACGACCTCGCGGTCGCGCTGGACGGCGGCCCGGTGCAGGTGTTCGCTGCGGTCGGCGGCGGCCTCGCGGTCAGCCCGATCTGGACGAGCAACGAGACCGACGGCAGCTGGGGCCTCGCCTGGGGTGACTGGAACGCCGACGGCGACGTCGAGCTGGCGGTCGCCAACTCGCCCCAGGTCAACCGCGTCTACGAGAACGTCGGCGAAGACCTGGACGGCGACGGCTGGGAGTGGGGGATCGACTGCGACGACTCCGACCCCAGCATCTACCCCGGCGCCCCCGAGGCGTGCGACGGGCTGGACAACGACTGCGACGGCGTCATCGACGGCGACGAGCCCGA
>CAYQEG010000306.1:0-8304 GCA_964416435.1 uncultured Rickettsiales bacterium | reverse complement strand
TCACGGACGACGACGACTCGGCCTCGGATGACGACGACGCCACGGACGACGACGACTCGGCGTCGGACGACGACGACGACTCGGCCTCGGATGACGACGACGCAACCGACGATGACGACTCGGCGTCGGACGACGACGACGCCGGGGACGACGACGACTCGGCCGCCGGCACCCTGCAGCTGGGGGATCCCTGCTCGGACGACTCCGAGTGCGCGTCGGCGGTCTGCTGGGACTTCGCGGACTACGACCCGCTCTGCTTCGGGGCGTTCTGCTCGCTCGAGTGCGACACCACCGCCGACTGCGTCGCCGCCTACACCGCGGCCGGCGCTCCGAGCCCGTCGGCGGCGACCTGCGGCTTCGACGGTCGCTGCGACCCCGTCGGCACCGGCTTCGGCGCCTTCGCCTGCGCCCTGTGGCGCGGAGGGCCTGGGCGCTGAGCCGCGACGTCCTCCCCTGGCTGCTCCACGGCGTCGGCCTCCTCGGGCTGCTCCTGCTCGCGATCGGCTGCACCGCCGGGCTGGCCGTCGCGCCCCGCGAGCAGTTCATGGGCGACGTCTTCCGGATCGCCTACATCCACGCCCCCACCGCGCTGGCGGTGTTCGTCTGCGGCGCCGCCGCCGGGGGGGCCGCGCTGGTCGTGCTGGTGACCCGGGGGCCCCGGTGGGACGGGCTCCTGGAGGGCGCCCTGGAGGTCTCGATCGTGATGGTCGTGCTCCTGCTCGCCCAGGGCGCGATCTGGTCCCGCCCGACGTGGGGCAGCTACTGGAGCGGCGACCCGCGCTTCTTCGCCACCGCCTGGTTCGGCCTGACCGCCGCCGGGGTGTTGACCCTGCGCGCCTTCGTGACGGCGCCGGAGCGCCGCGCGCTGTGGTCGGCCGTCGCGACCATCGCGGTCGTGCTCGCGCTGCCGGTCGCCTACAAGAGCGTGGTCTGGTGGCCCGCGATCCACCCCCCGAGCCCCGACCCCGACTCCCTCGCGAGGGGCATCGCGGTGCCGCTGGGGATCAACTTCGGCGCGATGACGCTGGTGACGATCTGGCTGGTCCTGCAGCGGGCTCGCGTCGCCTGGGCCCGGGACGAAGCGGCCCTCCTCGGCCGGGGCTCCCGATCTCGGTGATCCCGCGGCGCGGTCGGGGCAGACTGGCCCGGCCATGACCCACATCGCCCACCTGCCCCCCTCCGACCTGGCCGACCTGATGCTCCGGGAGGGCGTCCGCCGCTTCTCCCTGGTGTGGGACCGCGGGTCGGAGCGCGTGCGCGCGTCGCACCCGCTGGTCGAGCCCCTCGCCCGGCTGATGGAGCAGGACGACGTCGACTTCGACCAGCACGAGGGGTTCTTCGTGCAGGTCGCCCCGGACACCGGCGTGCTCCAGGGCGCCTGCGTGCACCGGACCTGCCGGGGGCAGGGCGCCGGCGGGGTCCGCTACTGGGCCTACGACACGGTGGAGGGCTACCTGCGCGACGGGCTGCGGCTCGCGCGGGGCATGACCCACAAGAACGCGCTCGCGGGCCTGTGGTGGGGTGGCGGCAAGGGGGTGATGGCCCGGGGCACCGGAGCCGGGGCGGCCGATCGTCGGCGGGTCTACGAGGAGTACGGCGAGTTCATCACGTCCCTCGGCGGCTGCTACGTCACCGCCGAGGACGTCGGCACGTCCGTCGAGGACATGGCGGCGATCTTCTCCCGCACCCGCTTCACCACCTGCATCCCGCCCCGGCTGGGCGGCAGCGGCAACCCGTCCGTGCCGACGGCGCGCGGTGTCGTGCGCGGGATGGAGGCGGGGCTCGCCCACCTGGGGCTGGGGGACCTGCGCGGCAAGAGCGTCGCCGTGCAGGGGCTGGGGCACGTCGGCGGGCCGCTGGTCGGCATGTTGGCGGAGGCGGGCGTCGCCTCGGTGGTCGGGGCGGACGTCGACCCCGCGTGCGTCGAGGCGGTGAGGCAGAGCAGCCCCGGGCTGCACCTCGACCTGCGCGTGGTCGAGCGGGGCGACAGCTCGGTGCTCGCGGCGCCGGTGGACATCGTCTCGCCCAACGCGACGGGCGGCATCCTCGGGCCGACGACGATCCCGGCCATCCGGGCCCGCCTCGTCTGCGGCGCGGCGAACAACCAGCTGGCGGACGACCGCCGCGACGACCGGCTGCTCCAGGACGCCGGTGTGCTCTACCTGCCCGACTTCGTCGTCAACCGGATGGGCATCGTCCACTGTGCCGACGAGCAGGCCGGCTACGTCGACCCCGACCCGGTCATCGAGCGGCACCTGGGGAGCGACTGGAGCAACTCGGTGTACCGCCTCTCCCTCGACATCCTGGCGCGGGCCGCGAGCGAGGGGCGGACCCCGGCCGCGATCGCCCTGGAGCTGGCCGAGGCGCGCTCCTTCGACGTCCACCCCGTCTACGGCCACCGCGGCGTGGAGGTCATCGCTTCCCTCGTCCGGCGGGGCTGGGCGGACGCGTGCGCGTAGCCCTCGTCGGCGGCACGCTGTTCATCGGTCGGGCGACCGCCGAGGCGCTCGTCGCGCGGGGGCACGAGGTGGCGGTGGTGCACCGCGGGGTCCACCCGTCCCAGGTCGACGGCGCGCGCAGCGTGGTCGCAGACCGGACCGACCCGGCCGCGCTCCGGGCGGCCCTCGTGGGCCTGGCCCCCGACGCGGTCATCGACACCCGCGCCATGACGGCGGCCGACGCCACGACCACCCTGCGCGCCGTCGAGGGCCTGGAGGCGCCGGTGGTGGTGTTGTCCAGCCAGGACGTCTACGCCCAGTTCGGCCGCCTCAACGGCCTGCCGGCCCCCGAGCCCGAGGTCCGCATCACCGAGGCGAGCCCGCTGACCGTGCCGTACCCCTTCCGAGGCATCGCCGAGCACGCGGGCGGCGACGAGTACGACAAGAAGGACGTCGAGCGGCTGTTCCTCGCCGCCGCCGACGGGGCGTTGCCCGGCGCGACGGTCCTGCGGCTCCCGGCGGTCTACGGCCGGCGCGACCCCCAGCGTCGGTTCGGCGGCCTCGTCGACGCCCTCGACGCCGGCGCGCCCCGGGTGCCCGGCGACGGCGCGTTCCGCTGGACCCACGGCCACGTCGACAACGTCGCCCACGCGATCGTGCTGGCGACCGAGGCGCCCCCCGCCGGCGGACGGCTGTTCAACGTCGGCGAGCGGGACACGCCGACGCTGCGGGAGCGGGCTGACGCCATCGCGCAGGTGGTCGGCGTCCCGATCGAGTGGACCGGCGAAGAGGCGACCGACGCCTGGGGGATGTACGGGCCGATGCCCAACGACGTGGTCGTCGACACGACCGCGCTCCGCGACGCGCTCGGCTTCGAAGAGGTGGTGTCGGCCGACGGGCGCCTGCGCGACCTGGTCGCCGGGCTGCGGGCCAGCCGCGCCTGAGCGTGATGATCAGGCGGGCTCCACCTCGATGACCGCGTCCAGGGTGTCCGCCCCGTACGCGTAGGCGATGTGCACGTCGTACTCGCGCCCCTTGACCAGCTCCACGGGGCGCCGAAGGAAGATCACCTCGGGGTTGTAGAGGAACCGGGTCCGCTCGGTGACGATGCGCTCGGTGAGCCGCGCCTCGCTCGTGATGACGACGGCGTCGGCGACCCGGCTGCTGCGGGCGCGAACCCGGGCGACGGCGTCCACCCCCTCCGGCTCGACGGTGGCGGCGAAGTCGATGACGTCGTACCGCTCCCGGGTCGACACCGGCTCGTCACCGGCGAGCAGGCTGGACCGGCTGTCGATGTCGATCCGTACGCCGTACAGCTCCTCCTGGGCGTCGAGCAGCTGCACGAACGACTCGATCCGCCGGGGCACGATGCGGGCGTCGGGCTTGAGGAAGCGTCGCAGGTGGTTGACCACCTGCACCTGGGGCTCGAAGAACTGGCCCGTGCACAGGAGCTCGCAGATCAGCACGTCGGCCAGCTCCGGCGGCTCGACCCGGCTCGCGTCGCCGGGGTGGACCTGCACCCGGTCGGCGACGCCGTTGCGCTCGGCGAGGTGGTCGATCAGCGTGCAGAAGCGCGGGTGCAGCTCGATGGCGTGCACCGTCGAGGCGCCGTCCAGCGCCGCGAACACGCCGAGGATGCCGGTCCCCGAGCCGGCGTCGATGACCACGTCGCCCGAGCGCACGACGTCCTCGACCGCCTGTTTCCACAGCCGGGTCCGCTGCACGTCGTGCAGGCACATCGAGATCTCGTACGGCGTGAAGGACACCGCGGTCGACGGCCCGTCGCTCACGGCTGCTCCGCCCCGGCTTCGGCCAGCATCCGGTCGAAGTCCTGGTGGCGGTTGTACGCCTGCAGGGCGGCGACGGTCCGCGCCCGGTCCAGCCCCGTCGCGCGGAAGGTGCCCTCGTCCACCGCGAGCCCCTCGTCGTCCAGCCCCAGGTAGATCGGCATCGAGAGCGCCTCGGCGGCGCGCACCACCGCGATGACCGACGACAGCTCCGGCGGCTCGTAGCGATGCAGCCGCAGCTCCTCGGTCAGGGTGCAGCCCTCGGCCATGTAGGTCGGGTTGAGGTGCACCGCGGTCGGCACCCCGAACTCCTGGCCGAGCCCGTGCAGGTGGTCGAGCCCGGCGACCGCCTCGTCGATGGCGCCCCGCTCGGTGAGCGTGTGGTGCGGCTTGAGCATCACGTACGCCTTGAGGTGGGCGCCGTGCTCTGCGAGCTGGGCCATCAGCAGCCGGAGCGCCCGCTCGCTCAGCCCCTTGCCGAGCACCTTGTTCCGCAGGTGCGGATCGTGGGTCTCGTAGCCGATGCCCACCTCGATGACGACGTCCGGGCCGAGCACCGCGTGCAGCGCCTGCAGCTCCCAGTCCTCGACGTACTCGGGTCGGGTCTCCAGGCTGACCATGCGCAGCGCGGGGAGGTCGCACACCCGCAGCGCGAGGTACATCAGCGACCGCGTCGGCAGGCAGACCTGGTCCAGGCTGGAGGCGGCGGTGTAGATGGACACCTTGGCGACCTGCTCGAGCTGGTCCCGCTCGTAGCTCGACAGCACGTGGTCGACCTGTCGCTCGACGTCCTGGGGGGTGACCCGCTCGCCGCCCTCGGACAGCTGGGGCAGGGAGCAGAACGCGCACATGCCGTATCGGCAGGGGAGCGTGTACAGGGCGAAGACCAGCTCTTTGCCGAGCACGCTGTCGACGTACCAGTGGAAGAGCGGTTCGGTGGGGTCGCGCATGGCGGCGACGCTAGCACCGGGCCGCCGGGTCGAGGAGCCGCCTGACGGGGCGTCAGCCGGAGCGGTCGGCGACGGCCAGGAGGTCCGGCAGGCGGGCGAGATCGAGGTTCCCCCCGCTGAGCACCACCGCGACCGTCTCGATGCCGCCGAGGGCCCTGAACTCGCCGTCCAGGACGGCGGCGAGGGCGACCGCGGAGCTCGGCTCCACCACGAGCTTGGCCCGCTCGTAGATCAGCCGCAGCGCGCGCGAGATGGCCGGCTCATCCACCACCACGATCCGCTCCAGGAGGTCTCGGACGACCGGCCAGGTCCAGGTCCCCAGGCTGGTGAGCAGCCCGTCCGCCATCGTGACGGGGCCGGTCTGGGGGATGAGCCGACCGGCCGCCTTGCTTCGGGCCGCGTCGTCCGCCCCCGTCGGGTCGAGCTGCTGGGCCACATGGCGACGGACCTGGAGGTCACCCGGACGGGCCCGTCGACGTTGGCGCTGAGGGTGGAGGGGGGTTGGCTGAACTCGCCGGCGTCGTCGCTGCTGCGCAGCCCGAGGCTCACGTTCGAGGCGGGAGAGCGCATCGAGCGGCCCGCGGGCGGGCCGGTGGTCACGGTGGACGAGGTCACGCCCGATGGCCGGCCGCTGCTCGTCGCCTTCGACTTCGGCGTGCCGCTGGAGGATCCCGACCTGTCGTGGTTGGCCTGGGTCGACGGCGAGCTCGCGCCGTTCCCGCTGCCCGCCGTCGGGGAGACGGTGCCGCTGCCGCCGACGGTTCCCGCCTTCCGGTGAAGGTGGTAGACAGCGGGGCCCGCAGAATGCGGACCTGCTCACAGGACTCCCCCTGCCATGACCACGAAGCCCGCGTCCAACTTCCTGCGCGACATCATCGAGGCCGACCTGGCCGCCGGTCGCTACGACCGCGTGGTGACGCGGTTCCCCCCCGAGCCCAACGGCCACCTGCACATCGGCCACGCCAAGGCGATCTGCGCCGACTTCGGGCTCGCGCAGCAGTTCGGGGGCGTGACGAACCTGCGGATGGACGACACGAACCCGGTCAAGGAGGACGAGTCCTACGTCCGCGGCATCCAGGCGGACATCCGCTGGCTCGGGTTCGACTGGGAGGACCGCTTCTTCCACGCCGCCGACTACTTCGAGCAGCTGTACGCGTACGCCGTCGAGCTCATCGGCAAGGACCTGGCCTACGTCTGCTCGCAGAACGAAGAGGAGATGCGGGCGACCCGCGGCACGGTCCGGGAGCCCGGCACGGCCAGCCCCGACCGGGATCGGCCGGTCCCCGAGAGCCTCGACCTGTTCGCCCGTATGCGGGCCGGCGAGTTCGCCGACGGCGAGCTGACCCTCCGCGCGAAGATCGACATGGCGGCGCCGAACATGAAGCTCCGGGACCCGCCGATCTACCGCATCCGCCACGCGACCCATCACCGCACGGGTGACGACTGGTGCATCTACCCGATGTACGACTTCGCCCACGGGCTGAGCGACTCGATCGAGGGGGTGACCCACAGCTTCTGCACGTTGGAGTTCGAGAACAACCGCGCCCTGTACGACTGGTTCATCGAGAACACGTCGACCCCGCGCCCGCGGCCGTTCCAGTACGAGTTCGCCCGCCTCGCCCTCACCTGGACGGTGATGAGCAAGCGCAAGCTGCTGACGCTGGTCGACGACGGGCTGGTCAACGGCTGGGACGACCCGCGCATGCCGACGCTGTCGGGGCTGCGCCGCCGGGGCGTGCCGGCCGAGGCGATCCGGGGGTTCTGCGACCGGATCGGCGTCGCCAAGACCAACTCGCTGATCGAGATGGAGGTGCTCGAGGAGACGATCCGCGACGTGCTCAACGACGCCGCCCCCCGGCGGATGTGCGTCACCGATCCCCTCGAGTTCGTGATCACCAACCACCCGGCGGACGCCGAGCAGGTGCCCCTGGCCAACCACCCCGGCAAGCCCGAGCTGGGCGAGCGGGAGGTCGCCCTCTCCGGGTCGGTCTACGTCGAGCGGGGCGACTTCGCCGAGGCGCCCCCCAAGGGCTGGAAGCGGCTCTCCCCGGGGCGTGAGGTCCGGCTCAAGGGGGCGTACTTCGTCACCGTCACCGAGGTGGTGAAGGACGACGGCGGGGCCATCGTGCAGCTCCGCGGCACCTACGATCCGACCACGAAGGGCGGCTCCGCCCCCGACGGTCGCAAGCCGGCGGGTACGATCCACTGGGTCGACGCGGCCAGCTCCGTGCCGGTCGAGCTGCGAGTCTACGACCGGCTGTTCGCGGTGCCGGAGCCGGGCGCGGGGGAGCTGAAGGACGAGCTCAACCCGGACTCGCTCGCCGTGCTGCGAGGCCGGGCCGAGGCGAGCGTCGCGCACGCCGGGCCGGACGCCCGCTTCCAGTTCGAGCGAGTCGGCTACTTCGCCCCGGACCCCGACTCCGAGCCGGACGCGCTGGTGTTCAACCGGGTCGTCGCCCTCCGCGACACCTGGAAGAGCAAGCGGACGGCGGCCTCCGCCGCCGCCGCCAAGCGATCGGCCGCCCCCGCCGCCGCCTCCGGGCCGTCGGCCGAGGACCTCGCGGCGCTGCGGCCGTGGACGGACCGGGGGGTCAGCGTCGAAGCCGCCTTCGTGCTCCACGGCGACCCCGCCCTGGCCGCGCTGGCGGTGGGCGCGATCGAGGCGGGCGGCGATCCCGTCGCGTCGGCCAACCTGGTGGCCAACGAGGTGGTCCGGGTCCTGTCGGGCGCGTCGGCCGCAGACCTCCTGTTCGGCGGGGCGGAGCTGGCCGCGCTGCAGGGGCTCGACGCCGACGGCACGCTCAACCAACGGGGCGTGCGCGCGGTGCTGGCCGAGCTGGTCGCGGCGGGCGGCGACCCGGCGGAGATCACCGAGCGGCTCGGCCTGCGCCAGGTCGGCGCGGACACGCTGGGCCCGGTGGTCGACGCCGTCTTGCAGGCGCACCCCGACGAGGCCACCCGGCTGGCGGCGGGCGAGCACAAGCTGGTCGGGTTCCTGCTCGGCCAGGTGATGCGACGGACCGGCGGCAAGGCAGATCCGAAGGCGGCTCGAGCGCTCCTCATGGAGCGCGCCCGCTCCTAGATGCCATCGGCACAAGTCCCGCACCGGTTTCCGCCGGCCCTCGACGC
>CAYQEG010000305.1:0-8348 GCA_964416435.1 uncultured Rickettsiales bacterium | reverse complement strand
GTTCGGCGCCGACTTCGACGACGACGGCGAGACCGACGGCGACGGGGACAGCTCGATCTCGTGCGAGGACTGCGACGACGACGACGGGAGCAACTTCCCGGGCAACGCCGAGATCTGCGACGGCCAGGACAACGACTGCAACAACGGCGCCGACGCGGACGCCGACGGCGAGGTCGACGGGGACATCGACGGTTCTCTGTCGTGCGCCGACTGCGACGACGACGACGTCGACAACTTCCCCGGCAACGCCGAGGTCTGCGACGGCCAGGACAACGACTGCGCCGGTGGCGCGGACTTCGACCTGGCGGGCGAGACCGACGGGGACGGGGACGGGGACGGCTCGATCTCCTGCCTCGACTGCGCCGACAACGACGACGCCAACTTCCCCGGCAACGCCGAGGTCTGCGACGGCCAGGACAACGACTGTCAGAACGGCGCGGACGCGGACGCCG
Source organism: uncultured Rickettsiales bacterium (assembly GCA_964416435.1). Lineage (GTDB taxonomy): Bacteria > Myxococcota_A > UBA796 > UBA9615 > UBA9615 > CAYQEG01. The sequence continues at coordinate 7,896 of CAYQEG010000305.1, read as the reverse complement.
ACGGCGAGGTCGACGGGGACGGGGACCTCGTCCTGTCTTGCGAGGACTGCGACGACGACGACGTCGCCAACTACCCCGGCAACACCGAGCTCTGCGACGGCCAGGACAACGACTGCCAGTTCGGCGCCAACTTCGCGGGCGGAGAGACGGACGAGGACGGCGACACCCACATCGCCTGCGAGGACTGCGACGACGACGACGACACCGCCTTCCCGGGCAACCTCGAGGCGTGCGACGGCGTCGACAACGACTGCGACGGGAGCACGGAGTTCCCACCCGGCGAGGACGACGCGGACTTCGACGGCTCACCGGAGTGCGAGGACTGCGACGACGACGACATCGACAACTTCCCGGGCAACACCGAGATCTGCGACGGGCAGGACAACGACTGCGACGGCGACGCGGACATGGCGCCCGCGGGCATCGTCTTCGCCGAGTACGAGATGCTCCACAGCTCCGATCCCGGCGGGCCGTCGTTCGGTCCGATCCCGTTCTCCTCGGGCAGCTGGGGCGCGGGGGGGGACGGCAACCTGCCCCAGACGTGGGCGGGCAGCGTGCCGGGCATGAACTTCGAGTTCTTCGGCCAGCCGACGACGGGCGTAGCGGTCAACGCCAACGGCCTGCTCAAGATGATGGACCCGTTCGAGAACAGCCCCAACCCGACCGCCCAGGTCCTCCCCAGCGCCGCCCCGCCGAGCGGGATCATCGCCTTCTGGTGGGAAGACCTCGCGGCGGAGACGGGACAGGTCTGGGCCGGCGGGCAGGGCAGCGGTCCGAACCAGGTGTACGTGGTCGACTTCCAGGGCGTCTCCCACTTCGGCTCGTCGGACTCGATCGACGTCCAGGTCCAGCTCCACGAGCAGGGCAACATCATCGAGATGCACTTCACCAACGCCGCCACCGACGGGGACGGCATCGGCGAGACGGTCGGCATCGAGGACCCGACGGGCCAGGTCGCCTACACGTGGATCAACTTCGAGGACGACGCCAGCGAGGTCGGCACCGCGCTGCGCTTCACCCCGATCCCCCTGGTCAACGAGGTCGACAGCGACGGCGACGGCTACCTGACCTGCGATGACTGCAACGACGGCATCCCGAACATCTTCCCGGGCGCCAGCGAGACATGCGACGGGTTGGACAACAACTGCGACGGCGACGTCGACGAGGGCTGTCCCGAGTAGCTGACTACTCCGTCTGCTCCGGGTGCTCCGGCGGCGGGCCCTCCATCACCTGCTTCAGGCCGAGGAACGTGCGACGGATGACCGGGTCCAGGTAGGGCACGGTCTCCTTGTCGTCGTTGGCGACCACCTGGGCGGCGGCCCGCTCGGCGGCCTCGCGCTCGGCCTCCTCGGCCATGCGACGCAGGTCTTCGCCGTTCATCTCGTCGAGCGTCAGTACGTCGACGTTGATCCGGTGATCCGAGTCCGCCAGCGTCGGTGTCTGCGGCGTGCGCGGCGCGGGCACCAGCTCCGCCGAGGTGGTCAGCGCCTTGAGGCTCTCGCGGATCGACGGCAGCTCGAGGTCGGGGGCCTCGTTGGCGAGGCTGATCGACAGCTCGGACAGCTCCAGCTCGATCTCCTCCGCGTCGTCGTACCGCGCCCGCGGGTGCAGCTGCATGAGGCGGCGGAGGAGCTTGCCGAGCCCCGGCACGATCGCGTCCACGTGCGCCGGCGCGTCCCCGATGTCGGCCCGCGCGATGCTCTCCATCGTCGAGACGATGTCCTTCATCTCGAAGAGGCGGCGGCCGGTCAGCGCTTCGTACAGGATGAGGCCGACCGAGAAGAGGTCGGACCGGAAATCGAGCGGCCGACCCGTCGCCTGCTCGGGACTCATGTACAGCGGCGTTCCGCGCACCACGTTGGTGGCCGTCACGACGCCCGTCTCCACCGACGCCTTCGCGATCCCGAAGTCGGTGATCTTGGCCACCCCGTGGTTCGAGATCATGATGTTCCCGGGCTTGATGTCCCGGTGGATGATGTCGAGCTTCTTGCCGTTGCGGTCGCACAGGTTGTGCGCGTACGACAGGCCTCGGCAGATCTGCGAGATGATGTCGAGCACCAGCAGCGCCGGGAAGTGCCCCAACCCGCCGTCCCGCTTCCAGGCGGCGCGCACGAGATCTTCGAGGGTGTGACCCTCCACGAACTCCATGGCGATGTAGTAGTGGCCGTCGACCTGGTCGAAGTCGAGCGTGGCGACGATGTTCGGGTGCCGCAGGAAGCCGCCGATGACCGCTTCGCGGGTCAGCAGGTGGACGAACTCGCTGCGCTTGCCCGCCTTGCGCTTGACGATCTTGAGCGCCACCTCCGTCGTGAAGCCCATCGGGCCCGACTTCTCCGCCCGGTACACACGCGCCATGCCGCCCTCACCCAGCACGCTGGAGAGGCGGTAGCGGCCGAACTCAGCCGGCAGATCCGAAGGACCGGGGAGAACCAAGGGGGTGTTTCCTTCTCGGAGGGGGTCTCGTCAGTCTACACCGGGGAAGCTCAGGAGCGCTTGACCGCCACGAGCAGACCGTCGCGCTGATCGACGATCGTCGCGAACATCCGGTCGTGCGCGAAGAGCCACTGGTTGTGTTGGTCCACGGCCGCCGTCCAGGCGTCGCGGGTGGTCGAGCCGCTCACCACCTTGCCGTACCACAGGGCGTTGTCCGCGACGTAGACCCCGCCGGGCCGGAGCTTGTCGATGGCGAGCTGGGCCATGCGGGGGTAGGAGCCCTTGTTGACGTCGTTGTAGATGAGGTCGAACGGCCCCGGCTCGGCCTCCAGGACCTCCACCGCGTCGCCCGCGCGGTGGTCGAACTCGACGCTGAGGTCGGCGCGTCGATGGAACTCCCGCGCCCGAGCGATGTGCTCCTCACTCTGGTCGACGCACACGATCGTCGCTCCCTGGCCCGCCCCCGCGGCGAGCCACAGGCTGCCGTAGCCGAAACCGCAGCCGGCGTCGAAGATCCGGCGAGCGCCGCCCAGCCCCGCGAGCAGGCACAGCGTGCGGCCGATCAGGGGGCCCGCGATCGGGAAACTGAGCCGCTCCGCCAGCTGCTCCATGTCCGACAGCACGGCAGAGGCCGACGCGGACAAGCCCTGGTTCCCGCCCAGCTGAGCGATGACGAGCGTGTAGTCCTCGACGCGCGGGTCGGTGATCGTGACGTGGTTGTTGCGGTCCGGCACGACCGGAGGAGTCTAAACGACCCATCACCCACCTGCAGCCCACACACCGTCGGTCCACGAGCCCGATCCCGGCGTCGCTCGTCGGTCACGATGGCCCGCATCGCTCCCTCCTCGCTCCTGGATCTCGGGCCCGTGCCCTCTCCGGTGTGAGGCCGCATATGAGTGATGAGCCGTTTAGAACACAGATCGACCGGCACATGCTGCTGTCGGGCATGATTTTCCCGATCTCCTGTTCGCCGGTTCTAGTCCGCGTGGGCATGTCTGCCAGCGGCGTCGGCGTTACGGGGGGTTTGCACAGCGCCCCGGAGAGCCGTTCCGTGGATGAGTCCGCTCCGAACGATCCCCGGCCCCGCCTCAGGGTGGTGGGCCCGCTGGGGGAGCTGGCCGACGAAGAGCTGATGGAGCGCTATCGCGACGGAGAGACCGCCGCGTTCGACGTGCTCGTGCTGCGCTACCGGGATCCCCTGTTCGGCTTCATCCGGCGGGTGGTGCCGGACGCGGAGCGGGCCGAGGAGATCCTCGGCGACGTCTTCCTGAAGCTCCACCGGGCGGCCCCCCGGTACGAAGTCCGGGCCCGCTTCCGCACCTACCTGTACACCATCGCCTGGAGGGCGGCCCTCAACGCCGCTGACCGGGCCCGCAACCAGCTCGACAGCGCCGTGGGCGGCGACGCGGAGCTCCCCTCCAACGACCCGGTGCAGCGCCCTGCGCCCCTGGCGAGCGACCCCGAACGCTCCGTCGTGGTCAGCCGCCAACTGGCCGCCCTGGAGCGGGAGCTCGCGACCCTCCCGGCGGCTCACCGCGCCGCCTTCCTGCTGTACTACCGCGGCGGCCTCAGCTGCGCCGAGGTAGCCGCCACGCTCGACATCTCGCCCGCCGAAGCCAAGGGCCGGCTGGCCTACGCGCGCAAGCTGCTGCGCGACCGCCTGCAACCGCTGCTCCGGGAGCAGGCGCCGTGACCGACCACCACGAGGATGACCCGATGCTCGACGACACCCGCTTCGACGACTTCGACGACCCGGCCTTCGAGGCGCTGCTGAGCGCCTGGTCCGACGCGCCCGACGCGCCGGCCCCGCCGATCACCGCCGCCGACGTGCTCGCGCCGCCGCCCGCGGCCCGGCCGGCCCGGGCTCCCTCTCGGCTCCGCACCGCCCGGCGTGGCGCGGCCCGCTGGAACCTCGCCCTCGCCGCGGCCGCGGCGCTCGTCGTCGTGGGCATCGCGACCTGGCAGACGCGGAGCCTGCAGACCCAGCCGAACGACGGCTGGAAGAACGTCACCCCCGACCCGCTGACCCGGGTCGAGCTCCAGTTCGCGGTAGAGCGGGCCCTCGTGGACGGGACCCACGTCGAGCCCGGCCGGGAGGGCGTGACCCTCGGCGCGACCGACCACCTCGCACTCCGGGCGGACGTGCGCGGAGCCGGCGGCTGGCTCTACCTGTTCGAGGTGGGAGACGCGCGGCCGACCCTCCTCTGGTCCACCGAAGCAGGGCCTGGCGTGCACGCGGTGCAGCGCCCCGACGGGGAGCCGCTGGTGTGGCAGCCGGACGTGCTGCGCGGGCCCACCACCTACCTCGCCATCGTCAGCCGGACCGACGCGGTCGACCCGACGGAGCTCGCGGTCGACGTGCTCGCGCATCGCCAGCGGCGCGACCTGTGGCCGCAGCCGGTGCTCGCCGCCGACACGTTCGGCGTAACCTGGGAGTCGGACCCCGCCGATCGATGACCCTCCGCCTCCCGGTCCTGCCGATCGCCCTGGCGCTGCTGCTCGGCGGCTGCGTCGGCGCGCGCGCGGCCGGCTCGGGCGGAGACGCGACGACCCGGGACAAGGGGTTCACGGAGAGCCGGTCGACGGCCCAAGCGCTGGAGGCGGGCTTCTCCGCTCGCAAGGTCGCGGTCGTCATCGGGGTCGAGGAGTTCGACGACCAGGCGTTCCCGGACCTGAGCTGGGCCGTCGAGGACGCCACCGAGATCGGCCGCATCCTCGAGGACCCGGAGTACGGCGGCTTCGACCGGGTCGTGTACCTGACCAGCCCCGGACAGGTCCGCCGTGACCGCGTGCTCGCCGAGCTGATCTCGCTGCGCAACGACCTGCGTCGCCAGGACACCGTCGTCGTCTACGTCTCCACCCACGGCACCATGACGCTGGACGCCGAGGGAGAGCCGAGCCTGTTCCTGGTCACGTCCGACACCCGCCCCGGCGACCTGCGGGGCACCGCCATCGAGCTGGGCGAGGTCCAGGCGTTCTTCAGCGAGATGCGGGCCGAGCGCAAGGCCCTGATCCTCGACGCTTGCTACAACGGCGAGGCCAAGAGCGCCCTGCAGCCCACCGTGCGGCAGCGCATCGAGCGGCTCGACGAAGCGGCGGTCCTTTCCCGCAAGGTCCGCCTCGGGGAGAGCGAGGCCCACCTCTTCGCCTCCACCTTCGGCCGACCGGCGCGGGAGGACGACGAGCTGAAGCACGGCGTCTACACCTATCACCTGCTCGACGCGCTGACCTGGAACCAGCTGGAGGCGGACGGCGACGGCGACGGCGTCATCACCGTCTACGAGGCCCACGACCACGCCCGCGGAAAGACGCTCGCCTACACCCTGGGGGCCCAGGTCCCCGAGGCCTACTTCCGGGTCGTGGGACGCAATGACGTCGTGCTCGTGGGCAGCCCCGAGGACCGGCTGAAGGTCGAGATGGGGGCGGTCTACTGGTACGGCGCCGGCTCGGAGGAGCTGGACGGCGCCACGCTGATGGTCGACGGCGTCGAGAAGGGCACCCTGCCGGGCACGTACGCGGTCCCGCCGGGGCGGCACCGGGTCAAAGTGCTCGGCCACGACGGCACGCTGCTGCACGACCGCACCGTGACCATCGCCGTCGGCGAAGCGATCGCAGCCGACGGGCTGCACCAGCGCCCCCGGGTGTTCAACGGCTTCCTGTCGCTGGGGCCGAAGGTCCGCCTCAACCTCGCCGAGGGGCTCCGCCCCCTGGTCGGCCGGGCCTACGTCGGCGTCGAGGCGGCGGGCGGGTACCGCTTCCTGGGGCCGGTGCCGGGGCTCACGCTGTCCGGCGGCCTCGGCTGGGCGCCCCACCAGGCTCGGTTCGTGGACGACAGCTCGGTGCGCTTCGAGCCCCGCCACGTCGTCTGGGGGCACGCCCAGGTCGGCTACCGCGGGATCGTGGGGCGCGCGACCCTGGGCGTCGGCTACCGCCTCCGGCTCAACACCGTCACCGCGCTGGACGACCCCTCGTGCGCGGGCCACCCGACCTGCGACGCCTGGGTCTGGCCGGCCCACGGGCTCGCTCTGGACCAGACGATCTCCCTCGGCCGCCGCTGGAGCCTGTACCTCGAGGAGGAGGTCGGAGTCGCGGTGCTGAGCATCGACGGCGGCACCGGCACCCGGTTCGACCTGGGCTTCCGGATCGGCGTCGAAGTCGGCCTCTGAGCGCCCCTGGAGGCAGGAGTACACTGTCGGGGTGAAACTCCGCGCCGCCACGTTCGCCCTCGTCGTCGGCCTCCCCGGCCTCGCCGCAGCCCAGACCGCCGGCTACGTCGACGAGAACTTCTCCACGGCCGTCGTCACCCCCGACGACACCGACCTGTTCGTCTCCCGGGAGGAGTACTACCCATCGCTCGCCCTGCCCCAGTACGGGCTCGGCACGGTCGACCACGTCCAGTCGCTGATGCTCGCCCCCGGAGGCGAGGCTCTCCCCGGCGACTCCACCAACTACGGCGCCCTCGCCTTCGACATCGAGTTCATCGACGTCGGCCCCGGCTTCGAGATCCTCGCCGTCGACATGAGCCACTCGGCGGCGGACAACGCGGTCTGGGGCTGGACCCGGGGCGACTGCACCGGCCCCTGGGATACCGGCGACGGGCTCATGTTCCCCGGCGAGGCGCCGGCCGGCCACGCGCTGGGGACCAACGACGGGGTGACGGCGCTGACCACCACGTCGATGTCGGCCCACGCCTACTACGTGTTCGAGCCGTGTCGCCCGTCGGCGAACGACATGATCCGGGTCATCTTCACCCACGGCGACGCGCCCACCCCGGGCTCCGCCGTCAACGTGACGCTCACCCCCGGCATCGCCTTCGGCTGGCGGGCCACGACGGACGACGGCCTCGTCGTCGGCGCCGGGCAGGGTGACCCCGTCGACGCCGACATCGGCTTCGGTGACTACGGCGAGGGCGCAGGCTTCACGTTCCCGTTGGTCCCCGAGGGGCTCGCGGACGAAGACGCCGACGGCTTCACGCTGCTCGACGGCGACTGCGACGACGACGACGCCACCGTCTACCCCGACGCCGCCGAGGTCTGCGACGACGTCGACCAGGACTGCGACGGCGACCTGGTCGAGGGCTTCGACGACTTCGACGGCGACGGCACCCCCGACTGCGCCGACCTGGACGACGACGACGACGGCGACCCCGACATCAGCGACTGCGACCCGCTCGACGACTCCGTCTACGCCGGCGCCCCCGAGCTGTGCGACGGGATCGACTCCGACTGCGACGGCAGCACCGTCGACGAGTTCGATGACTTCGACGGCGACGGCGACCCCGACTGCGTCGACCCGGACGACGACGGTGACGGCGACCCCGACACCAGCGACTGCGCCGCCTACGACGCCGCCATCTACACCGGCGCCCCCGAGCTCTGCGACGAGATCGACTCCGACTGCGACGGCAGCATCGTCGACGAGTTCGACGACTTCGACGGCGACCTCGTGCCCGACTGCGTGGAC
>CAYQEG010000304.1:0-8421 GCA_964416435.1 uncultured Rickettsiales bacterium | reverse complement strand
CGACATCGCACCCGACGACGACGACATCGCACCCGACGACGACGACATCGCGGACGACGACGACGCCACCGACGGCTGCCCCGCCGACGCCGTCTGCCTCGACACCTTCCCCGCCGTCGTCGCCGGCAACACCTCGACCAGCGCGCTGTCCGACTTCGACTCCTACGCCTGCGCCCCGAGCACTGACGAGTCGGGCCCCGAGCTGCTGTACCGGGTCGACGTGCCGACCGACGGCTTCATCGCCCTGGACCTGGACTGGGTCGGCCCCGGCGTCGACGTCGACGTGCACCTGCTCGGGTCGCTCGACGCCAGCGACTGCATCGACCGCGGCCACTGGAGCGCCGGCGCGCTGGTGACGGCCGGCTCCTGGTGGGTCGTCGTCGACAGCTGGGTGGACAGCGGGGGCACGGTCTACGACGGCGAGTTCGACCTCATCGTCAACCACGTGCCGATGGACGCGTTCGTCGCCGACGGCCTGGAGGCGGGCATCTTCGAGCTGGCCCTGACCGCCTTCGACAACGGCTGGATGGACGGCGAGACGGACCGCTTCGAGTTCACGTTCATCGACTTCAGCCTGCCGTCCACCGAGCCGCGGCTGTGGACCGTCGACCTGCTGCTGTCGGCGCTGCTCTACAACCTGCACGTCTCTCACGGCGAAGCGAGCGGCGTGCCCGGCTCACCGGAGCTCGCGGGCACGTTCTCCAACATCAGCGGGAGCCACCAGTCGAGCCTCGGGCTCATGCGCACGGCTGAGACGTACAACGGTTCCAACGGCTACTCGATGCGCCTGGACGGCCTGGAGCCGGGCTACAACGACGCGGTGCGCCCCCGGGCGATCGTCTTCCACGGCGCGACCTACGCGCGCCCCGAGTTCGCGGCCAACAACGGCTACCTGGGCCGGTCGTGGGGCTGCCCGGCGGTCGACGACCGCGTCAGCGGCGACCTCATCGACGACATCGAGGGAGGCAGCCTGGTGCTGTCCTACTACCCCGACGGCGACTGGGAGCTGAACTCGGACTACTTGCTGGGCCTGTAGGGGTCGAAGACGTCGGCGAGGGCGTCGAGGTCCTGCGCGCGGCGCAAGGTCTGGATCGCCAGGCCGATGGCGCCGAGGCCGATCGACATCTGGAGCACCATCTGGGCCGGGTCGTCGAACGCGAGCGCGCCTCCGAACAGCGAACAGATCGCGACCACCGTCCACAGCTTGCTGTTTCGGTGCTCCTCCTGGGCGGCCAGGCTCTCGGACTTCTTGCGGTTGCTTCGTTCCATCGTCGGAACCTCCTGGCTCCAAGATGAGGCTCGAAGGGCGGGCTCCGGATCGCATGAGCATGTGATCACCCCCGCGCGCGCCGGGTAACGTGGCCCGGTGAGCGGGCCCCGAACCATCGCACCGCTGGGCTGGCTGGCCGCCGCGACCCTCGTCTGGGGCTGCGCCGCCGACCCCGTGAGCCAGCCACCCCCGCTCGATGTCGACGCGGCCCCCCTGGTCATCCAGCCCCTCTCCGACGACGCGCTCTGGGAGAACCTCACCGGCCAGGCCGACGCGGCCGGCGGGGCCGCCGTCGCGAGCGCCGGCGACGTCGACGGGGACGGCTTCGAGGACGTGCTCGTCGGGACCCCCGGTTGGGACGGCGGACAGACCGACGAGGGCCGCGCCCAGCTCTTCGCGGGCAGCCCCGACGGCCCCGCCACCGTCGCCACCTGGAGCTGGGAGCCGGACCTCGCCGGGGCGGCCCTCGGCGACGAGCACGGCGTCACCGGCGTCGGCGACGTCGACGGGGACGGCTACGACGACGTGGTGCTGTCCGCCCCCGGATGGGGCGGCGGGGAGGCGGCCGAAGGCGCCGCCTGGCTGTTCCTCGGCGGCGCGACCGGCCTCGGCGCGGCCCCCGCCTGGACCTTCGAGCCCGACCAGGTCGGCGCAGCCCTCCGCGCGCTCGACGCCGCCGGCGACGTCAACGGGGACGGACACGCCGACGTGCTGCTCGGCGCCCCCGGCTGGACCGGCGCCACCGGGGCCGGCGAGGGCGTCGCGTTCCTGTTCTATGGGAGCTCCTCGGGCCTGGCCGCGGTGGCCGACTGGACCGTCGAGGGGGCGGCCGCCGACGCCGCCTTCGGGCACCGCGGCGGCGGCGGCGGAGACGTCGACGGCGACGGATACGGCGACCTCGTGCTCACCGCCCCGCTGTGGGACGACCCTCACAACAACGGCGGCGCCCTGTTCGTCTTCATGGGGAGCGCCAGCGGCCCGACGACCACGGCGGCGTGGTCCAACGTCGGTCTCCAGGCGGGCGCCCAGCTCGGCTCCGCGGCCGCGTTCGTCGGGGACCTGGACGGCGACGGATACGCGGACCTGCTGGGGGTCGCGGGGGAGCAGGGCACCGGCCGCGCCTGGGTGTGGGCCGGGAGCCCCACCGGCCTGCCCGCGGTGCCGACGTCGGCCCTGCTGCCGCCGTCGGTGCACTGGCCCTTCGGGGTCGACGTCGCGCCCGCCGGGGACACCAACGGCGACGGCTACGCGGACCTGCTCATCGGCACGGGGGCGACCCCGGACGGCAGCGCGCTCCTGTACCTCGGCCGCTCGCAGGGGATCCAGGCCGACCCGGACCACGTCCTGCTGCCCGGGGCGGGGGCCGGCGCGTTCGGCGCCGCGGTCGCGGCGATCGACGCCGACGGCGACGGCTTCAGCGACGTGCTCGCGGGCGACCCCGAGCAGGACGGCGGGCTGGCCGACGAGGGCGGCGCGTTCGTGTTCCGGGGTGGTCAGGGGGCGCCTTCGGGCAGCAGCGCGTGGTGGATCGCCGGCTGGGGGGCCCAGGAGTACCTGGGCACCGAGCACGTGCGCGGCGGCGACGTCGACGGCGACGGCTACGACGACGTCTTCATCCCCGACCCGTTCCAGGACACGGTCGGCGCCAACTCCGGCAAGGCGTGGCTGTACTACGGCGGCCCCGACGGCCTGACCACCCCGGGCTGGTTCGCGGTCGGCGACCAGTCGGGCGCCCTGTTCGGCTCGGCGGGGGAGATCGGCGACCTCAACGGCGACGGCTACGCCGAGATCGTCGTCGGCGAAGGCAGCTGGGACTCCCCCTCGGCGGGCGCCGAGGCCGGGCGCGTGCACATCTTCGACGGCTCGGCCGCCGGAGCGAGCCCCGTCGCCGGCCAGGTCCTCGAGGCGACGCAAGCCGGCTCCAGCCTCGGCGCCTGGGGGAGCATCGCCATCGGCGACTGGAACGGCGACGGCGCCGGCGACCTCGCGGTCGGCGCCCCTTCGTGGGACGACCTCGTCGCCAACGAGGGCGCCGTGTTCCTGTGGTTCGGCTCCGCCGCGGGCATCGCCACGGCCCACGACTGGAGCTACGTCAACAGCGACGGGGGCTCCGCCTTCGGCGCGTCCGTCGGCGACGCGGGGGACGTCGACGGCGACGGCTACTCCGACCTCATCGTCGGCGCCCACGCGATGAACGACGTCGGCCAGGCGTTCCTGTTCTACGGCGGCGAGACGGGCCCGGGCGCGTCCCCCGACTGGACCGACTCGGGCGACCTGACCTGGGCCCAGTACGGCTCCCCCGTGCGCGGCGCCGGCGACCTCGACGGCGACGGCTACGCGGACATCGCCATCGGCGCGATCGGCCGCACCGACTACGACGTCACGGGGCGGATCCACGTGCTCTTCGGCGGCCCCTTCGGCCCCGACCCGTTCACCGAGATCGTGATGGTCGGTGAGCCCCCCAGCGCCCAGTACGACTCGCAGCTCGGCATGGCGCTCGACGGCGGCGGCGACCTGGACGGCGACGGCTTCGGCGACCTCGTCGGCGGGGACCGCGACGCTCCGAGCTTGTCGGGCGGCGTCGCCTACGCCTGGGCGGGCGGCCCGGACGGGCTGGACACCACCGCCGCCTGGATCACCAACTCGGCGGTCAGCAACCTCAACTGGGGGACCACGGTCAACTTCATCGGCGACATCAACGGCGACGGCTTCAGCGACCTGACGGTCGGCGATCCGTCCTACGGCGGGGTCACCTACTACGAAGAGGGGCGCATCATCCAGTACGACGGAGGCTCGGGCTTCACCGGCGAGCCGGGCGCCTTCCCGTGGCGGCCCCAGGCGCTCCAGGCCGGCACGTCCGACCCGCTGCCCGTCGGCGCGCTGACCCTTCTCGCCGGCTTCGACGTGCACATGCACGCGCAGGCTCCGTGGGGGCGCGCGCGCGTCAAGCTGCAGGTCGAGGCGACCGAGCACGGCGTCCCCTTCGACGGCGGCGATCTCTTCGAGTCCGCAGCCTGGACCGACACCGGCACCGGCGGCGTCGACCTGGTGGTGCCGGTCACCGGGCTGCTCGGCGGCGCCCCCCACGCCTGGCGGGCGCGGCTCGCGTTCGACCCCGCCCAGGCGCCGCCGGTCCGTTCCACTCGCTGGATGTACGGCGATCCCGGCAACGCGACCGGGATCCACCTCCGCACCTGGCCGGACACCGACGGGGACGGCGACCCCGACTCGACGGACTGCGAGCCCAGCGACGCGACCGTCTACAACGGCGCCCCCGAGCTGTGCGACGCGGTCGACAGCGACTGCGACGGGGACATCGTCGACGACTTCGACGACCTGGACGGGGACGGCTCCCCCGACTGCGTCGACGAGGACGACGACGGCGACGGCTACCTCGACGAAGCGGCCGGCGGCGACGACTGCGACGACACGGACGACGGCGTGCACCCCGGCGCGACCGAGAGCTGCGACGACGAGGACACCGACTGCGACGACTCCCTGGTCGACGAGTTCGACGACCTCGACGGCGACGGCGCCCCCGACTGCATCGACGAGGACGACGACGGCGACGGGTACGACGCCGAGGAGGACTGCGACGACGAGGACAGCGCCGTGCACCCCGACGCGACCGAGCTGTGCGACGACCTGGACAGCGACTGCGACGGCTCGCTGGTCGACGAGTTCGCCGACCTCGACGGCGACGGCCTGCCCGACTGCGTCGACGTGGACGGCGACGGGGACGGCGTCGCGGCCGAGTCCGCCGGCGGCCTGGACTGCGACGACACCGACCCGTCGGTGCACCCGTCGGCCGGCGAGCCCTGCGACGGGCTGGACTCCAACTGCGACGGCGTGGTCCCCGACAACGAGCTGGACGCCGACGACGACGGCCACCTCGGCTGCGGCGACGACGCCGACTGCGACGACGACGAGGCGACGGTCTACGTCGGCGCGGCCGAGCTGTGCGACGGGCTGGACAACGACTGCGACGGCGCGGTCGAGACCGCCGAGGACCAGCCGGAGCTGGGCTGGGTCGAGCTGTTCGCCGACTTCGACGACGACGGGTGGGGCAACGCCGAGGCCCCCCACGAGGACAACCCGGTCTGCGACGAGGCCATCACCGGCTTCGTGGAGGAGACGGGCGACTGCAACGACGGAGACGCGTCGATCCACCCCGAGGCCAACGAGATCCCGGACAACGGGGTGGACGAGGACTGCGACGGCGAGGACGAGCGCACCCCCGGCGACGACGACGACGACGACGACGGAGATCCCCCCGCCCCCGGCGTCGGCTGCGGGTGCGCGACCGCCGCGCCCGGCGTCCCCCCGTCGGCCTGGCTCCTGCTGCTCGCGGCCCCGTGGCTGGCCCGTCGGCCTCGGCTCAGAAGACCCCGGGGATGAACAGGTAGGGGACCTCCTCGCAGTAGCGGTCCCAGTCCTCCCCGTACTTGCGCCGACACTTCTCGATGTCCCGCCGCGCCCGGTGGCTGATCATCAGCACGAAGAAGGTCACGTAGAAGAACGGCAGGAAGTGGTCGAAGCCGCAGATGAGGCCCCACGACAGCGCCATGCCGACGTCCGCGGTGTAGTGGATCTTGCGGGCGTAGCGCCACCAGCCGTCGATCAGCAGCTCGTTTCCGTGCGCCGTCTTCATCGTCCGGGGCTCCTGCAGGGTGCCCCAGGGCAGCTGCGGGAACGCCCGCCGCTTCACGAAGGTGCCGCGCTTCATCATGCGGAACCGGTTCCGCTGGCTCTGGGACGTGTCCCACACGTAGTACGAGACGAAGAGGAGCGCGAAGACACCGACGGTGTAGGGGGCCGAGTGCTCGAACGGGTCCCGCCCGGCGAGGTACCAGGCGTTGAACGCGTACACGAACGGCACCCCCGCGAAGTTCCAGAAGATGAGCATCCACCCCCACTTCTCGTAGAAGATGTCCCACGTCGTGGGGATGCACTCCTCGCCCTTCATGCAGGCGTTCGTGTAGAGGCCGTGCGCGACGATCATGAAGATCATCGGCGTCGAGACGGTGCCGTGCTCGTGCCACTGGGTCGCAGCGGCCGAGACGGTGAGCAGGAACAGCAGGATCCAGGCGACCCGGATCTCCGCCCACATCTTCAGGTCGAGCGACCCGATCCGCGGGTTCAGCCACGACCCCATGAAGAAGTCGTAGACGTGGTTGCCGGACATCCGGTGGGCGTGGCCGCGCGCGACGCCCACCACGTACGTCGCCAGCGCGACCGCGTTGCCCGACAGGATCGACACGGTCATCAGCGCGCCGAACTCGGCCCCCACCTCGTGCAGCGGGAAGAGCCCCGAGAAGTGCAGCGCGGCGACTCCGATGAGCGTGGCGTACCAGGCCCAGATCCCGTTGACGCGGTACTCCAGCTGGCGCCCGCTCTCGTGGGGGATCGGCAGCCCCTTCATCCGGATGCCGGGCAGCACGACCGCGAACAGCGCCTGCGCGCCGAGGAACGCCCAGTAGATGGCCGCCGCCTTCCAGGTGGGGGCCGCCCCGTCCACGACGTAGTCGACGAGGCGGCCGAGGAACGGCACGAGGTCCGCCCCGCCCTCGGGCAGCGGGAGCGCCCCGCCGTAGTAGCGCCACGCGATCCACAGGTAGTACAGGACGGCGTGGCTGCCGAGCATGATGGCGGCGACGCCGAGCGGCCCACCGAACTCCTTGACGGGCTTGCTGTCCAGCTCCCGGTCGATCGCATCCCCTCGATCTGCCATCGCGCCTCCCCGGCCAGCCTAACGGGTGCCGCGCGTGACCGTTCCGGGTTAGCGTCCCGCCCCATGCTGCCCGCCCGCCGAGCCCTCCCCGTCGCGCTCCTGGCCGCCGCGCTCGCCGGCTGCCCGACGGCGGAGCCGCCCCCCGCCGACGACGACGACTCGCTCCCCCCCGTCGACGACGACGACGCGACCGCCGGCGACTCGGCCCTGACCGGCTCGGTCGAGGTCGTGGGGGGCGGCGACGGCACGGTGATCGTCGAGCTGCTCGCCGCCGCCGCCGACGCGACGCCGGCGCGGGCCGAGCTCGGGGCGGGTCGCGACTTCGAGTTCGAGGGGCTCGCGCCGGGCCCCTACCGGATGCGCGCCTGGCTCGATCTCGACGGCGACGAGGAGCACGACGGCGTCTGGTCGAGCGCCGAAGAGCCGTCGGCGCTGCTCGGCGTCACGATCCCCCGGGAGGACCTGCTGGTCCGCCTGCGCGCGGGGCTGCCGGAGCCGGAGCTGAGCGGGGACCCCCAGTGGCTCGCGCTGTGGGACCGGGCGTGGGAGCTGGCGAGCCAGCACGTCGCCGCCGGCACCCCCGCCAACGGCTTCGCCCACCACTACCTGGACGAGGCGTTCAGCGAGCAGATCTTCCAGTGGGACACCTGCTTCATGACCCTGTTCGGCCGGTACGGGCTCGACAGCTACCCGGTCATGGAGTCCCTCGACAACTTCTACGGCGTGCAGCGGGAAGACGGCTTCATCTGCCGGGTCGTCGACGAGGACGACGGCGAGCCGTGCACCCCGACCGACCCGTCGGATCCCATGCTCAACCCCCAGCTGTTCGCCTGGGTGGAGCTGCTGTACGCCAGGCAGACGGGCGACCTGTCCCGGCTGCCCCGGGTGCTGCCCGTGCTCGACGCCTACCACGACTGGATCGACGGCAACGTGCGCACCGGGCCGGGGCTCTACTACACCTCGCTACTCGGCTCGGGCATGGACAACGCCCCCCGCGAACAGGCCTACGACGGCTGGGTCGACGTGACCGCCCAGCAGGCGCTCGCCCGCCGCTCCCAGGCGACGCTCCACCGGCTGATCGGCGAGGACGCCCTCGCCGATCAGCAGGAGGCCGAGGCCGAGCGGATCTGCGGCGACGTCCGCGACCTGATGTGGGACGCCGACGACGGCTTCTTCTACGACCTCGGGCCCGACGGCGTCTTCCTGGGCGACCGCACCCTGGCGTCGGTCTGGCCGCTGGTGGCCGGCTGCGCGACGCCGCAGCAGGCGGCCTCGGTGGTCGAGCACCTGCGCGACCCCGCCGAGTTCTGGCGCTCCCACACCTTCCCGTGGGCGGCCCCCGCCCCGCCCCGCGCCCACCCCCCCCCCCCCGACAGGCGGGGGGGGGGCGGGGGGGCCCCGCCCCCCCCCCCACCCACCC
>CAYQEG010000303.1:995-8425 GCA_964416435.1 uncultured Rickettsiales bacterium | reverse complement strand
GGCGACGCCGACCTGTCCACGGACCAGGTCGACTCCGACGGCGTCGGCGTGCCCGACTACCTCGACGACGACTGCGACGGCTACGGCATCCCCGACGCCCAGGAGGGCAACGGCGATCCCGA
Organism: uncultured Rickettsiales bacterium; assembly: GCA_964416435.1. Lineage (GTDB taxonomy): Bacteria > Myxococcota_A > UBA796 > UBA9615 > UBA9615 > CAYQEG01. Next base: position 8,303 of record CAYQEG010000303.1, on the reverse strand, counting down.
CGGCGACGGCATCATCAACAGCTCCGATGTCGACGACGACGGCGACGGCATCTCCGACGCCGACGACATCGACGGCAACCCCGGCGCCCCGGCGGACCACGACGGCGACGGCACCCCCGACTACCTCGACACGGACAGCGACAACGACTCGGTGCCGGACGAGCACGAGGGCAACGACGATCCCGACGGCGACGGCATCCCCAACTACCTGGACACCGACTCGGACAACGACGGCATCCCCGACCAGCAGGAGGTCGGCGACCCGGACTGGCCCAACGACAGCGACGGCGACGGCTACTACGACTTCGAGGACAGCGACAGCGACAACGACGGCCTGCGGGACGACGTGGAGGCGGCGAGCGGGCTGGACCCGTACGACCGGGACACGGACGGCGACGGCTTCAGCGACCTCGCCGAGCAGACGTGGGGCAGCAACCCGGGCGACCCGGGCTCGGTCATCACGGCCTACTACGCGGAGCTCGCGGCGCGCTCGGAGGCGACGATCACGGTGCCGTTCGAGCCGACGATCCTGCAGGCGGACGTGCTGTTCGTGCTCGACTCCACCTGCTCGATGACGGGCGTGCTCAACACGATGGCGGCCAACTTCTCGATGGTCGTCAGCGGCATGACCATCCCGGACGTGTCGATGGGCGTGGCCGAGTTCGACGACTACGCCTACGGCGGCTGGCTCAGCCAGATGGGCAACAGCGGCGCGGGCGACCTGCCGTTCCGGCTGCGGCAGCAGATCACGTCCAACTACGGCGCGGTGCAGTCGGCCCTGTCGGCGCTGAGCGTGCGGGACGGCGCGGACGCGCCGGAGTCATCGATGGAGGCGGTGTTCCAGGCCGCGACGGGCGCGGGCTTCGACCAGGACTGCGACAACAACTACGACAGCAGCACGGACGTGCCGCCGTTCATCCCGGTCAGCTCGGGGCCGGACCAGGACGCCTTCGGGGGCTCGGTGAGCGGGACCTACAACCCCGGCGTCGCGGGCACGGGGCAGATCGGCGGGGGCGGCTTCCGGACCGGCTCGGTCCCGATCATCGTCTACACGACCGACAACCTGATGCGGGACCCCGACGGCGGCTACGAGGCCCCGCCGGGCTGCAGCGACCCCGCCGGCAGCGACGACGTCATCGACGCGGTCACCTCCATCGGCGGCCGGCTGATCGCGGTGGGCACCAACGGCACGCCCATCCCCCAGATGACGAGCCTCGCCAACGCGACCAACTCGACGGCCGACCTCAACGGCGACGGCTCCCCCGAGCCGCTGGTGTTCCAGGGGACCTCGTCGGGCTCGGCGTCGTTCGTGCTCGACGGCATCGAGGCGATCGCCGGCGGCAGCACGTTCGACCTGACGCTCGAGGTGGACGACGAGCCGCACAACTTCGTCAGCAGCATCGACCCGCCGGTGCACGAGAACGTGCCCGTCAACACCGAGGTCACCTTCGACGTGACGCTGTTCCCGGGCGTCGCCCAGCAGCCGTTCGACCAGGTGTTCGTCTTCCCCGTCCAGGTCATCGGCGACGGTGTCTCGGTGCTCGCCGAGTGGGAGATCGTGCTGGTGATCCTCCCGAACTGACCGGGTTCCGGCCAACGTCCTCGAGGCTCAGTCGCGGGGTCCGGTCGGGAGGGCCCGGAGCAGCCGGAACGACATGCCGCCGTGGATCGTGGCCTCGGGGATCCCCGGGCTGCGGGACGCGCACCGCGCGCGCACCGGGTTCGCGTCGGGCCAGCCGGCGCTCCGGACGCAGCGCTCGGGGGGCACGCCGAGCCCTGGAGCGGGTGCGGTGACCTCGCGCGCGAGCCCCGCCATGTCCATCACTCCGTAGATCGACCGGTCGGAGGGGTGGGTGCCGACGGGGATGGGGAGCGTCGAACGACGCTCGCTCAGCTGGTTCCAGAACAGCGACGGGTCGGCCCGGTCACCCCACGGGAAGTGCCGGCCGTCGACCCCACGGGCGGCCTTCTCCCATTGCAGCTCGGTCGGGATCCGCCAGTCCAGCCCGTCCCGCTTCGCGCGCCAGGCCACGTAGGCCACCACGTCCAGCCAGTTCAGCCCGAAGACCGGCCACTCGGGGAGCCACTCGTCGCCGTCCCGATCGGCCTCGGGCGGCTTGTAGATGCCCTCGACGGGCGGGGGCCAGAACTGGCCGCCGGTGCCGTCGAGCCCCGAGACCTGCCGCGGCACGCTCCGCCACGCCGCCTCTGGGTCGGTCCGGTGCAGGTGGTTGAGGTACTCGGCGTACGCACCCTGCGTCACCTGGACACGCCCGACGAAGAAGCCGTCCACGTGAGGCTCCGCCGTCGGCAGGGGGTCCTTGGCCTCCGGATCGGCCCCGCACAGGAACCGGCCCGCCGGCACGTAGACGAACGCGGCGCCGATCTCCTCGTCGGAGAACAGCGGCAGCGGCTCGGGTCCCGAGCTCCAGTGACGCCGGCGGGTGATGTGCACGGGGTAGATCGTGTCCCGCTTGCCCGGCGACCGGATCGTCAGGCGATAGGAGCCCATGGCCATCGGCACCGCCTCAAGGGGGGTGACCCCGAGGCTCGTTCGCTCGACCAACGGCCAGACGTAGCCCCGTCGATCGAACCGCTCGCAGACGACCTCCGCGCCGGGGGGATCGGTCCTCAGCGTCAGCGCGCCCTCGCCGCGGCGGGCGTCGGCCAGGTCGCCGTCGTCGTACTCCTCGGCGCGCTCGCTGTAGTACCGCATGTCGGCCCGGTCGCCGGCCAGCTCCGCGGCCAGGAAGCGCGACCAGTAGGCCCGGGCCAGGAACGCCCTCGCCGCCCCGCTCCCGGGGTCCTGGGCCAGCGCCCGTTCTGCCCCCCCGATGGCCCTCCCGAACAGCGACGCGCGCTCCGGCTCGATCTCGTCGAGCTGCAGCCGGACGTCGACGAGCGCCTGCTTCTCCTCCAGGGACTGCCACGGATCGAACGAGGTCGAGAGCTCCCGCTCGGACGCGACCAACGTCGCCCGATGCTCGTCCATGGCGCAGTACTCGACCCAGGCCCCCTCCGCCTGCGCCAGCTGCTCCAGCGCCCGGGCCGCCCGCTCGCTGCCATCCAGGAAGCCCTGCACCGCCTCGCCCAGGGCGTCGGCGGTCTGGTACCGGGCGCCCGGGTCTCGCTCCAGGGCGCGCTCGACGATCTCGGCCAGCTCGTCCGGGATCCGGCGCCCCCGGGCGCGCGACCGGGGGTCCTCGATCGGCTCCACCAAGGTCGCCTCCAGGACCTCCGCGCTCGAGCGGCCCGGGACCGCGCGACGGAGGGTCAGGATGTTGTAGAGGACCGCCCCCAGGCTCCAGACGTCGGTCCGCCGGTCCGGGCTGGAGCTGGCGGGGTCGAGCTGGTCCGGCGGGATGTAGCCCGGGGTGCCGACGACGCTGCCGACCGCGGTCCTGGGAGCTTCGCTCCCCGCCACCCCGCCGACGCGGATCTCCGGCGAGGTGGCGTCGATCAGCCGCGCCACCCCCCAGTCGGTGAGCAGCACCTCGCCGAAGGGGCCGAGCAGCACGTTGGCCGGCTTGAGGTCCCGATGCAGGACGCCCTTGCTGTGCGCGAACCCGACCGCGTTGCAGAGGGACACGAAGACAGCCAGCAGGCGACCCAGCGTCCACCGCCGCGTCATCTCGGGATCGCCCAGCTTCAGCCAGTCGATGACGTCCGCGAGGGACTGCCCCTCCACCTTGCGCATGACGAAGAACAGCTCGCCCTCGTCGGTCCACCCCATCTCGTAGATCGGCACGATGTTGGGGTGCTCGAGCTGGGAGGTGATCTGGGCCTCGGCGACGAACCGATCGAGCTGAGCGGGGCTGAGGGCGTTGGGATCCAGGAGGATCTTGACCGCCACCTCCCGGCGGAGGTGGGGATCGGTCGCCGCCACCACGCGACCCATCCCGCCGCGCCCGAGCTCGAACTGCACCTGGAAGCGGCCGAGCGACAGCAGCGGGTCGGAGCCCTCCGGCGGGGGGTCGAGGGGACCGACTGTGACGGTTCGAGTCTTCTGGGTGATGGCTGACTCCGCCGCCGAATACTACTCAAGCAGCCCCATCCGGTGCGCGTACAGCATGAGGTCGCCGACGGACTCGGCCCCGAGCTTCGCCCGGATCCGACGCACCAGCGTGCTCACCGTGCTGACCTGGACCTCCAGGTCGCCGGCGATCTCGGACACCCCCCGACCCTCGATCAGCTGCAGGAAGACCTCCGTCTCCCGCGGGCTCAGCTGGTCGTGCGGGCTCGCGTCCTCGCCCGGTCTCCGCGCCGCCTCGAGCTGCTGCACCGCAGGCGTCAGGTAGGTGCCTCCGGCGGCCACCTGCCGGATGGCCTCCAACAGGACGGCCGGGGACTCGCTCTTGGTGACGTAGGCGCCGGCGCCCTGGCGGATCAGGTAGGAGGCGAAGTTCTGCTCGGGATACATCGTGAGGATGACCACCCCGACGCGAGGACGCTCGCGCCGGAGCTGGCGGAGGATGTCGATGCCGCTGCGACCCGGCAGCGACAGGTCCAGCAGCAGGAGGTCCGGCTCCCGCTCCTCGACCGCCCCCAGCACGTCGAGGCCGTCACCCACCTCGCCGACGACCTCGAAGCCGCGCTCGGTCTCCAGCAGCCGCGCGAGCCCGCCGCGGAACAGCGCGTGGTCGTCGGCGAGGAGGATCTTGATCATGGCCCCCCCTACGACCTGGGCAGGTAGGCCGACAGCAAGGTGCCGCCGCCGGAGACGGGCGTCCATCCCACCTCGCCGCCCGCCGAGGTGACGCGCCGGGTGATGCCGGGCAGCCCCAGGCCGCCGGCGCCGGCGCCGGCGTCGTCGCCCAGCCCGACGCCGTCATCGAGCACGACGATCCTGAGCCCGGACCGCTCCAACACCAGGTCGACCGTCACGCGCGTCGCGCAGGCGTGCTTGAGGATGTTGCTCAGCCCCTCCTGCACCACGCGGTAGGCCAGCAGCCGGAGCTCCGGGTCGAGCCGGTGGGGTCCCAGGTCCACCCTCAGCTGGGTGTTGAGCTCCCCCGTGGGCGCGAACGACCGGAGCAGCTCCTCGAGGGCCGCGGTGAGGCCGTCGTCGACCCGTCGGGGGCCCAGGCGGGCCAGGATCCTCGTCAGCTCCTCCTTGAGGGTGCCGACCAGCTGCTTCGCTTCCCCCGCCGAGCTGGCCGCGTCGGAGCGCTCGCCCCGGTCTACCGAACGACGGACGTGGGCGATGGTGTAGCCGAGCGAGGCGACCACCTGACCGAGACCGTCGTGCATCTCGTGGACCATCCACGCCCGCTCGTCGTCGCGCGCCGTCTGCAGCGCTGCGGCCCGGTCGCGGAGCTCGGAGGTCTGCTGGCGCACCAGCATCGACAGCTCCGCTCGGCGCTCCTTCAGCTGGGCTCGCTGGCGTTGCAGCTCCCGCCCGAGGTGGTAGCTGGCCCGCAGCTGGCGGTGCAGCGTCCTCCCGACGGCGAGGTGGAGCAGGACCATCGCGGCCGAGAACGCCAGCAGCGCCAGGACGGCGGCCCCGTCCGGGACGCCGGGCGTCGCGGCGAAGAAGCCGACGAGCCCCGCGGACGTCACCGCCAGGCTCATGGCGAGCTGCACGGAAGGGCGCTGAACGAACGGCAGGACGAGGGCGGGAGCGAACGCCAGGTAGTGCGCCCAGCCCTCGGCGAGGGAGCCTCCGGTGCCGATCGCGAAGCCCGACGCGAGCATCGCCGAGCTGAGGATGAGGACGCCCATCCCGACCGGGTGCTGGATGGAGTGGCGCCGGATCGGTCCGATCAGGAGGGCGGCCGCGGTGACGACGAGGCAGGAGGCGCGAAACCCGATCATGCTGCGGAGGAGCGCGGGATCGTCGATGAGGACGAAGTCGAACGGCCACCAGACGACGAGCAGCGCAGCCATCACGACGGCGTACCGGGTGTAGTTCCGACCCTCGAACTCGACGAGGTAGCTGCGGAAGCCGTCGTCGCCGGCGGCCGGCTCCTTCGAGACGTCATCCGTGGTGAGCACCGTGGAGGCGGGGCGCGTCTCCTCGTAGTGGTGGGGCACGGTCAGCCGAAGGGTCGACCGCGTCGGCGACAGCGACACCTCGAGCTCTCCGCCCAGGACCGCGGCTCGCTCGCGGAGCCCCACCACGACCACCTCGACACCTGACTCGGGGTGGAACTCGCCCTCCGCCTCGAGCTCCAGCTGCAGCCCGTCGTCCACCTCCGACAGGGTGACCGAGCCGAGCTCCGCCACGCCGCCGCTCTGCCAGCGGCGCAGCCCGTCCCGGATGGCGCCGTACAGCAGCTCCACGGTGCGGTGATCACCCGCCGCGGGGAGCGGGCACAAGGAGACCTCGACGGCCACCCGGTGCTTCCGCGCGAAGTCGTCCACCAGGGCCCCCACCGCGTCGTGCAGGCCTACGCGTCGGACGATGTTGGGGTGCAGACGACGGAGCACGTGCCGCAGCACGAGGTGCACCCGGCGCATGGCCGCGTCGCACCGGTCGAGCGCGTCGGCGCACACCGGCTCGTCGTCCGGGTGGAGGCCGCCGACGGCGGTCCCCAGGCGGCCGATCTCGGGGAGGAGGTCGCGCCGGACCTCCCGCCGCAGCCCGCGCTGCTCGGCCTTGGTGGCGTTGGCGATGTGAAACGCGAGGGCGCGAAGCTCGGCCCGCTGCTCGGCCACCCGCGCCTCCAGGCCGTCGTTGGCGGCGGCCCGAGCGGCGCGTCCCTCCTCCAGCCGGCGACGCTTGAGGACCGAATAGGAGCGGAGCTCCTGGAGCGCGTGTCCGAAGATCAGGGCGGCCGCCACGGTCCCGGACAGGAAGCCGACCTGGAGACCGAACTCGGTCCGCTCCAGGTACTCCGGCGAGGCGACGAGGAACCCGATCGCCCCGGCGGCCGCGAAGCCGCCGGAGATCGTCGCGCGGGCGGCGAATCCGACCGTAAAGGGGTGGCTGAGCAGCGCGAGGGCGTACAGCCAGGAGAACCGCGCGGGCGTGGGGTGGGCTCCGAGGAGGAACCCGAGGAGCAGGCTCGCGCCGGTGACCACGAGGACGCCCGTCGCCTGCCGCCAGGGCCGCACCAGCTCGTCTCGGACCGCGAGTTGATCGGCCTGCGTCCACGTCCCGAGGTCATCCCCGGGAGCCCGGAACAGACGGATCGACCTTGTCATCCGGGTCACGATACGCGGACTCACGGCAACTCCAGGGACGGCTCGACTCTTCGCTCGCACGGTGCGCCCCCCCCCCCCCCGGGGGCGGCGGGGGCGCCCCCCGCGTGACCAAACACATACAAACTTTCGGCCCTTCCCTGACCCCCCCTGGCGAAGGCCCCC
>CAYQEG010000303.1:0-985 GCA_964416435.1 uncultured Rickettsiales bacterium | reverse complement strand
CGACGCCGGGTGGCGACGGGGGCGCGCCTCGTGTCACCTACCTCATCCTCAGTTGCGGCCGTGCCGTGACCGACCGTGGCGATGGCCACGGTCGCGGCACTGGTGGTCGCTCTCGTCCTCGAAGTCGTGGCCGGCGTCACCGTCGTGATGGCTTCGACCGCGCCCGGTGCGCCCGCACTGGTTGTCCGTCGACGCCTCGCGCAGGTCCCGCGCCTGCTGACCCGAGATGAGGCCCTCCTTGCGGAGGTCTCGCAGGGTGATGCTGACGCACTTCTCGTAGGCGCCGTGGTTCTTCCAGTCGCCGTCGCAGGGGCAGACCTGGGTCACGCTGCAGCCGCTCTCGAGCACGGCGTCTCCCGCCGCGGTCCCCAGGCAGACGTCGTCGACGTCGATGATCCCGTCGTCGTCGGTGTCGGCGTCGCAGACGTCGCCGATGAAGTCGGCGTCGAAGTCCCCCTGATCCGGGTTGAAGTCGAGCGGGCAGTTGTCCACGTCGTTCTCGACGCCGTCGTTGTCGTTGTCGACATCGCAGACATCGCCGATGCCGTCGAGGTCCACGTCGCTCTGGCCGCCGTTGACCACGGTCGGGCAGTTGTCGTCGATCTCGCACAGGCCGTCGCCGTCAGCGTCGTTCTCGAGGTCGAGCGGGCACGGGTCGACGTCACCGCAGACCGCGTCACCGTCGAGGTCGTTGTCGGGGTCGAGGGGGCAGAGGTCGACGTCTCCGCACAGGCCGTCACCGTCCGCGTCGTTGTCGGCGTCGAAGGGGCAGGCGTCCACGTCGCCGCAGAGGCCGTCGTTGTCGGCGTCGTTGGCGGCGTCGAGGGGGCAGACGTCGCAGAAGTCCGCGGTGCCGTCGAGGTCGGCGTCGAGGTCGTCGTCGCCGCCGGGGCAGCTCTCCTCGTTGCCGCACACGCCGTCACCGTCGGCGTCGTTGGCGTCATCCAGGGGGCAGACGTCCACGTCGCCGCAGATGCCGTCCAGG
>CAYQEG010000302.1:0-8464 GCA_964416435.1 uncultured Rickettsiales bacterium | reverse complement strand
GGTGGCGTCGTCGTCGTCGGTGGCGTCGTCGTCGTCGCCGGCCGAGTCGTCGTCGTCGGTGGCGTCGTCGTCGTCCGGTGGCGTGGTGGTCGGGCAGCCGATGAGCAGGAGCAGGCCGAGCAGGCCGAGGAGCAGGCGAACGTGAAGCATGAGTCCCTCCGAAGCGGCGCGACCCTACATCGCGCGCACCCCGGCGGGAAGCCGACTTGTCTGCCCGGCCGGGGTGCGACTACAGCAGGTCGATGTCGATCTCGGTCATCGACCCCTTGCCGGCCGCCACCTTGGCCGCGTACATCGCGGCTTCGGGGAGCACCATCTCGAAGTAGAAGCGGGCGGTCTGGAGCTTGCCGCGGCGCAGGCCGTCGTCCGCCGGGCGGTCGATGACGGCGAGCAGCTGGCGCAGCCAGACGTAGCCCAGGGTCACCAGCGCGAACTGGTTGAGGTAGTTGGACGCGACGGCGCCGATCACCTCGTTGTCCTGCATCGCGGCGGCGCCCATGGTCATGGTCGTCTCGTTGAGGCGCTTGCTCTCCGCCTTGAAGGCGGCCAGGAAGGGGCCGAGCTCGGCGTGCGGGGAGGCCGCGCGGATGACGTCGGTCACCTCGCCCGCGAACACCCGCATCAGGCGGCCGCCGCCCATGGCGAGCTTTCGGCCGACCAGGTCGAGCGCCTGGATGTGGTTGGTGCCCTCGTAGATCAGCGCGATGCGCTCGTCGCGCATGTACTGCTCGACCGGCCAGTCCGCCGTGTAGCCGGCGCCGCCCATGACCTGCATCGCCTCGCTGATGTTGTCGAAGCCGCGCTCGCTGCCGAAGCTCTTGATGATCGGGGTCAGCAGCGCCACGAGGTCGCCGGCCTTCGCCTTGGCCTCCTCGTCGTCGCTGCTGTGCATGACGTCGTAGTTGATCGCGATCCAGGCGATCAGCGCGCGCAGCCCCTCCGTCGTGGACTTGATGTTCAGCAGCATGCGCCGCACGTCGGGGTGCACGAGGATGTTGTCCGCGGCGTGGTCGCGATCTCGCTTGGCCGGGTCGAGCGAGCGGCTCTGGCGGCGGTCCTTCGCGAACACGAGGGCCGACTGGTACGACGCCTCGCCGAGGGAGACGCCCTCGGCGCCGACCTGCAGGCGGGCCGCGTTCATCATCGTGAACATGGACCGCATGCCCTTGTGGGGCTCGCCGACGAGCCAGCCCTCGGCGTCCTCCAGGTTGACCACGCAGGTGGGCGAGGCGTGGATCCCCATCTTGTGGTCGGTGCCGCCGCAGAAGACGGGGTTGCGGGAGCCGTCCTCCAGGAACTTGGGCACGACGAACGTGCTGATCCCCTTGATGCCGGTGGGCGCGTCGGGCAGCCGCGCGAGCACCAGGTGCACGATGTTGTCCGCCAGGTTGTGCTCGCCGTAGGTGATCCAGGTCTTGGTGCCGGTCAGCTTGTAGTGGTCGTCGAAGGGCTCCGCCTTGGTCGACAGCAGCCCCAGGTCGGTGCCGCACTGGGGCTCGGTGAGGGCCATCGTGCCGGCCCACTCACCGGGCACGAGCCGGGGCAGGTAGTACTCCTTGAGCTCGTCGCTGGCGTGGGCCTCGAGGGACTCGATCAGCCCCTGCGTGAGCCCCGGGCACATCGAGAAGCTCTTGTTGCAGGCCGAGATGATCTCCTGCGCCATGATCTGCAGCGTCACCGGCGCGCCCACGCCGCCGTACTCGGGGTTCATCGCCAGGGCGGAGAAGCCGTTGGCGCAGAACTCCGCGTAGGCCTCCTTGAAGCCGTCGGGGCAGGTCACGTCGTGGGTCTCAGGGTCGTACTGGACGCCGTCGTGGTCGCCCTTGGCGTTGAGCGGCAGCAGCACGTCGACGCAGAACTTCGCGAAGCCCTCGACGAGGTCCATGCACATGTCGACGTCGAAGTCGGCGTACTTCGGCAGGCTCCCGACCTGGCCGGCGTAGTCGAACGTCTCGAGCAGGAAGCGGATCTCGTCGGTGGGCGGGCGGTAGTAGTTCACGGAGGCTCCTGGCTGAAAAGGGGCCGAACTATGGTCCCCCGCGCGCGCGTGCGCAAGCTCGGCCTGGGGGTCGCTACTCGACGCTCTCCCAGGCGGACACCCCGAGCTCGGGCGGCAGCCACTCCTGCGCCCGCTCGTCGCCCTGCGTCATGAGCAGGAACGCGAGGGCGGCCGTCCGCGTGGTGGCGAGCACGTCCTCGAACGGGCGGAAGGCGTCGGAGCAGCCGTCGTCGGCGTTCACCACGGTGCAGAAGTCGGTGAAGCTGAAGTGCCCCGCGTCGGTCAGCTGGGCGAGGGCGCGGGGCGTCGAGGTCAGCTCCCGGTAGGACGGCTCGACCACCGTGTCCCAGGGCGTCGTGGCGTCCCGGTCGGCGCCGATCACCAGGATCGGAACGTCGATCGTCCCCAGGTCCTCCAGCCGGTCGTGCCACGCCGGGGCCCAGGTGACCGCCGCCCAGGCGCGCGGGTCGGACCGGTCGAGGACGCCCGACGGATCCTGGGACGCCAGCTCCTCGACCAGCTCGCAGGCCGGCTCCGGGTCGCCCACGCACCGGTTCGCCAACGCCTCCACGTCGTAGGGCGCGCCGGCCACCGCGTTGGTGGTGAAGCCGCCGAACGAGTGGCCCATCACGGCGTACCCCGCGTCCGGGTCGAGGCAGCCCCGCAGGGGCGAGGCGTCGCTGGTGGACTCGGCGACCAGCCAGTCGAACGAGTCCGCGACGTCCCAGGGGCGGCGCAGCGCGACCTCGAGCCAGCGGTCCGAGTCGATGTCGAAGAGCGTGTTGTAGGTGTGGCTCGGCGCGGCGACGAGCCAGCCGTGGCTGGCGAAGAACTCCATCACCGACCACGTCTGGTACGAGATGCCGCCGTTGCCGTGGCTGAACAGCAGGACCGGGAGGGGGCGGTCGCAGGCGGCCGTGCTCAGGTCCGGGGCGCCGCCGGGGGCGTAGCCGCCGTACAGGTAGGGCTCACCCTCGAAGGTCGCGGCCGGGTACCAGACCTGGAGCTCCAGCACGACGCCCTCCCGGGAGACGATCCCGAACGCCTCGGTGCCGGCCTCGTGGGGACCCGGGGCGTCGGGGGCGTAGAACGGCGCCGGCTCGGGCGCGGGCTCCTCCGGCGGGCCGCACGCGGCGACCAGCGCGGCGAGGGCGCCGAGGGCGGCGGAGCGGGCGCTGGTCGAACGGGCATGCACCTGGGTTGACTCCGGGGAGGGCTTGCGATGGTAGCGCGTCGGTGGCGGGCCGCCGTCACCGGTGCCGTGGCATCCTCCCCCGCGATGGAGCGCCTGAAGCCACGACCGCCCGCGCTGTTCCTGGGCAACGGGCTGAACCGAGCGGCCGGGCTCGACTCGTGGGACTCGCTCCTGGCGGCGCTCCGGGCGAGCACCGGATCGACGTCGCTGCGCGGCGGCAAGGCGTTCCCGCTGTACTACGAGCAGCTGTATCTCGAGGGGCGGGCGGGCAGGTCGGTCGGCCACGAGCGGGAGGTGAGGCGGGTCATCGCCGACCACGTCGGCGGGATCGCGCCGTCGGCGCTGCACGACGAGGCGCTCGCGGTGCCCGTCGAGCACGTGCTGACGACCAACTACGACCCCGCGATCGAGCAGGCGGCCGACCCCGACGGAGATCACCGCAACGCGGGGTCGGTCCGGGAGCAGAGCTACAGCCTGTTCCGTCACTCCCACGTCGGCGGGCGGCGGGTGTGGCAGATCCACGGAAGCCACCGTCGCCCCACCAGCATCCTGCTGGGGCACCACCAGTACGTCGGCTACGTCAACCGCATCGCGAGCTACGTCCAGGTCGGGCCCGAGTACAAGCACCTGGACGACCCCCGCCACCTCGCCGCCCGCATGGCGGACCGCAAGACCCCGGTGCACTCGTGGGTGGACCTGCTGTTCTGCTCCGACGTCCACGTGCTGGGGTTCGGGTTCGACCCGTCGGAGATCCACCTGTGGTGGCTGCTCGGCTACATCCGCCGCAAGCAGCTGGGCCGGGACTGGGACGTGCCGGGGCGGGTGACGCTGTGGACCCACGACGGGGACGACGCCGACCGCCTGGACCTGCTGCGCGCCCACGGCGTGGAGGTCGAGGCGAGCGCCGCGACCCCGGGGCCGAGCGAGTGGGTCGACTTCTACCGAGACCGGCTGGGGGCGATCGCGAGCCGGATCTGACGGGCGTCGCCGGCCTGGCCCCGATCAGTGGGCCGTCGGATCCAGCGTCAGCGTCTCCCGCAGCGCGTCGAACTCCGGCGACTTCAGGCTCGGCGCGGCCTCCAGGGCGGCGTCGAGCAGGCGGAGCGACTTGGCCCGAGCGTCCGAGCGCTTGTGCTCGGGGAGCTCATGGGCGTGGGTCGCCAGGCCGACGGCCATCGTGACCGCCCGTCCGGGGTCGACGCCGGCCTCCCCGCCCTTGACCATCGTCATCAGGGAGTCGCCGGACATGCCGATCAGGAGGCTCGGGCTCGCCCCGAAGACGTGCTCGAACTCCAGGTCCGCCTGCTCCACTTCGAGCGTCTCGCCCGCGATCGCCTCCGCGAGGCCGATCGCGAACTGGTTGATCTGCCGCATCAGCCAGTCGTCGTGCATGCCTCCACCCTGGGGTCGATCCCGCGCTTGGCAACCCCCCGCCGCGCCCTCACTCCCACTCGATGGTGCCCGGCGGCTTGCTCGTCAGGTCCAGCCCGACGCAGCCGACGCCCGGCAGGCCGCCGATGCCGTCGAGCAGCTCTGCCATCAGCGCGTCGGGCAGCTGGGCGGGGTGCGCCACCATCGCCCGGGTGGAGTGCACCGGTCGGATGACCACCAGCTCGTCTCCGCCGTCCATCGCCAGCGGCACCATCGCGGTGGAGCACTGCCAGATCTCGTCGTACAGCCCGTGCCGACGCAGCCCCTCCATCACCAGGTGGTCCGCCTCGCGGAGCAGGTCCAGCCGCTCCCGGGTCGTCGTCGCGGCGCGCGAGTGCATGTGCGTCGGGGCGACGTCGCTCAGGTTCCAGACGCACCGGTTGATTCCGGGCACGTGCTGCAGCAGCCGTCGGGTCGTGTCGACCAGCGTGTCCCAGTCGCCCGCCCCGGTCAGCAGCACCGGGTGCTCGTAGCAGCGCAGGTCGGCCTTGACGCCGACCGAGCGGACCGGCAGCGCGGTCGCGGCCAGCCCCGCGGGGCCGGCGATGGCGTCCATCTCCGCCTGCACGTCGGGGGCCTCGTCGTCGCCGTCGCTGCAGAGCAGCCGCACGCCCAGCCCCGGCCCCGGGAAGGGGTGTCGCCACAGGGCGTCGTGGCGGATGCCGAGACGCTCCCCGAGCTCCCGGACCTCCACCTTGTACAGCTCCGCCAGCGGCTCGATGACCCGCCCCTCTGCGAGCATCTGCTCGATGATCGCCACGCGGTTGTGGTGGGTCTTGATGGTGTGCGAGCGCTTCGTGCCGCCGGTCTCGATCGTGTCCGGGTAGATCGTGCCCTGCCCCAGCAGGTGCCCCTCGATGCCGAGGCGGCGCGCCTCCCGCTCGAAGACGTCGATGAACGTCTGCCCGATGGCCGCGCGCTTCGCTTCGGGCTCGGTCAGCCCCTCCATCGCGCCCAGGAAGTCGTCGGACGCGTCGACGAACTCGAGCACCTCGCCCAGCCCCAGCTCACCGAACATCTCGAGCACCGCCGCCGACTCGTCCTTGCGCATCAGCCCGTTGTCGACGTGCAGCAGGCGCAGCCGGTCCGGGGGCAGCGCCAGCCCGAACAGCTTCGCCGCCACCGTGCTGTCGACCCCGCCCGACGCGAGCAGGAAGACCGAGCCGTCCCCCACCTGCCCCTTGATCCGCTCCACCTCGTAGTCGATGTAGGCGGCCATGTCCCACGTCGGCTCGCAGCCGCAGATGCCGATGACGAAGTTGCGGATCATCGCCTCGCCGTGGACCGTGCCGTCGACCTCCGCGTGGTACTGGAAGCCGTAGCGCCTGAGGCTGTCGCTCCCGATCGCGGCGAAGCGGTGGGCGGCGCCGCCCTCGCCCGACGTGGTGTGGCCCAGCTCCTCGAACTCGGGGCCGACCGACGTCACCGAGTCGAAGTGGCTCATCCAGACGGTCTCGACCGGCCCCAGACCGGCGAACAGTGGGTGCTCGCGCACCAGGTGCAGCTCCGCAGCCCCCCACTCGCGACCGCCGTGCACGACCGTGCCGCCGTAGTGCTGAGCGATCTCCTGGTGACCGAAGCAGAAGCCGAGGATCGGCATCGGCAGGTCGAGGATCTCCTTGTTCCACTCGGAGTCCTCGCCGTGGGACGCCAGGCTCGGGCTGCCCGACAGGATGACCCCCTTGAACCCCTCGAACGCCTCGACCGGATCCTCCGGCTGACGGATCTCCGCGAGGACGTGTTGGCGACGGACCTTCGTCGCGATCAGGTGGGCGTACTGACCTCCGAAGTCGACTACGGCGATGCGATCGTGCTGCATGACGCGGGACTGTAGGCGAGGCAGGATGGTTCGACCATGCCCGCGACGCCTCTTCGTGAGATCGACAAGTCCGAGCTGCTGCAGGCCTTCGTCGCGCAGCTCGCGGCGGAGGTCGAGCGCATGGCCGCCCAGGCCCGCGCGACGGCCGCAAGCGCCACCCACGACGAGGCCCGCGCCGAGGACTCCAAGGACACCCGGGCGATCGAGGAGAGCTACCTCGCGCGCGGCCAGGCGGAGCGGGTCGTCGACCTGCAGATCGACCTGCAGACGCTGCGCAGCCTGAGACCGGAGTCGTTCGTCGGCCGGCCGATCGCCGCCACCGCGCTGGTCGAGATCGAGGACGACGACGGCGAGTCCCGGACGCTCCTGCTGGTCCCCCGGGCGGGCGGTCGAACCGTGGAGTTCGCCGGCCGCACGATCGCCCTGACGACCCCCCCGTCCCCCCGCGGCCGGGCGCGGCTGGGCGCCGCGGAGGGGGCCGAGTTCACGCTGGCCGCGCAGCGCCGGCGCCGGGCCTGGACGATCGTCGCCGTGGCGTGACCGGGGGGGGCCGGCTGCTAGCGTGGCCCATGCCTCGCGCACTCCCGCTGCTCGCCCTCCTCCTGTCCCTGCTGCTGCCGACCCCGGCTGACGCGGCGCCGAAGACCAAGGAGGAGCGGGCCACCCGCATCGCCGCGAAGGCCCACGAGCTGCGCGAGGCCGGCCGCCTGGCGCCGTCGGGTCGCAAGACCGAGCGCGCGCTCAAGCTCGACCCCGACAACGTCGACGCCTGGGCCAACAAGGGCCTGCTGATGCTGTCGGGGGCGCAGCTGCTGCAGGACGAGCCGGAGCTCGCGGCGATGGCGATCGAGCTGTCGGTCGAGGCGATGGCGAAGGTGCTGGAGCTGGACCCCGACAGCGAGTGGGCCCCCCTCGCCCGCCAGGTCGTCTCCACCCTCGGCCGCGCGCCGCTCCTCCGAGAGCCGTCGGTGGTCTGCTCGGACGAGGCGGAGGCCTGGCTGGCACGGGCCGAGGAGGGCTTCGTGGTCCGGGACTGGGACAAGGCCGAGGAGGGCTACCGCGCCTCCCTCGAGCTGTGCCCCGGGCGGCCCCAGACCTGGCTGTACCTCGGCGACGTCTACTTCGGCCGCGGCCAGTTCCAGGAGGCGATCGCGATGTACGACGAGTCGCTCGCCCGGGCGCCCTGCTTCTGGTCCGCCCACCGGTTCAAGGGGGACGCGCTGTCCCGCGTCGGGCAGGCGGACGAGGCCCTGCTGAGCTTCGTGCTCGCGGTCTCCTGCAACCCCGACTACGCGATGGGATGGGACTTCCTGGGGCGGGTCGTCGAGGCGGGCGACGGCGTGATCCTGCTCCCCTCGCAGGTGCCGCTGCCGACCGGCGGGGCCCAGCCGCTCGACGAGATCGTGGTGCGGACCGACCTGAGCGAGCTGGCGAGCGCGACCGCCCTCGGCTACTCCCTCGCCCTCCACGTCGAGGGCGACTTCACGCCGCTGCAGCGCCGGGTGCAGGCCCTGGAGACGGCGCTCGCGATCCTCCAGGAGGCGCAGAGCCAGGGGCACCAACTGCTGCCGGAGGAGCGGCTGTTCTGGGACGTCGCGGCGAAGGCGCGGGACACCGGTCAGCTGGAGTCGTTCGTCCTCGTGCTGCTGCTCGACGAGGAGATCGTGCCCGACCTGCTCGCGCGCCAGGAGACCGGACTGCGGGACATCGCCGGGTTCGTGATCAACTGCATGATCGACCCCGGCACCTGATCCCGATGGCGCCCCGCGCAGTTGGGCATTACCCTCCCGCGCCATGACGGATTCCAAGAAGCCCGGCACAGTCCCCGGGGCGTGGATCGCCATCCCGGCCGGCCTGCTTTGCGTGCTGCTGGTCATCGGCGTCGTGCGCGTCATCTGGCTGACCAACACCCCGCCGCCCGAGGGCATCGAGCCGCCCACCGAGGAGCCCGAAGAGGCGCCCTCCGACTAGGAGCCTGGAGCGCATAGCCGCCTGTCGCCCCGAGGACCGGATGCGCCCG
>CAYQEG010000301.1:0-8528 GCA_964416435.1 uncultured Rickettsiales bacterium | reverse complement strand
GGCGCGCCCCGCCCCGGGCCGGGGCGGCCGGCCCCCCCGCACCTCCCCCGGCCGGGCGGGCCCCCGCGCGACTACCCGGCGGGCGGGGCGGGGCGCGACCCCGGTCGCCCACGGGCCGACGCCCGCGACGTCATCCCAGCCGAACGCGAGTCGCCCGAGCGGCCCCCCCGAGAGCAGGAACCGGTCGCCCAGCACCAGCGGCCGGCGGTTCGGCGCCGGCGCCTTGCGGCTCGTCCCGTCCGCCTCCACGAGCAGGACCCCGGCGCCCTCGCAGAGCACCCGCACCGATCCGTCGCGCAGGATGTCGCCTCCGACGGGTCGGCAGTCGTCTCCGACGAGGTGAGCCGACGCCCGCTCCAGGGGGCTCGCGATCCAGCGCTCGACCTGCAGGCCGTCGCCGGTCGCCGCGACCAGGGCGATGCCCGCGCCGCCGACCGCCGACAGGAGCCTCGCGTCCTGGAGGTCGATCGCGGCGCTGTCGACCACCGCGCCGGTCGTCGACAGCCGCTCCAGCCGCCGACCGTGGTCGCGGAGCACGACGAGGAACGGCAGGTTGCCCGGCACCACCCCGATCGACGCGACGTCCAGGCTGCCGCGCCAGCGGTGGACCTGGCGATCCGGCTCCTGCGCCTCACAGCGCCAGCGCTCGGTGGTGCCGGCGCGGACGGAGACCAGGGACAGGAGCAGCACCGCGCTCGGCACCAGGTGGGCGGGTCGAAGCGTCCACCGCGGCGGCCACGCTCCTGCGACCATCCCGATCGCGGCGGCCGAGCCCCACCAGCGGCCCCCGCCGACCGTCGCGACGAGGAGCAGGGCGACGGCCCCGCCGATGAGCGCCCCTCGCAGATCGGGATCCCGGCGCCGGCCGAGCACCACCGCCACCCCCGCCGCAGCGACCGCCGGCGCGATCTCGCCGCCGTGCACCGGGAGCGCGGCGTCGGCGAGCCGTCCGAGCGCCGCCTCCACCTCCGACGGCAGCAGGCCGGGGCCCCACGGCCGGGCCCTCGACGCGAGCAGCCAGGCCAGCGGAGCCAGCCAACGCAGGCTCTGTTCGTTGAGCGCGGGGGCGGTCGGGGTGCGCCGGCGGGCCACCGCAGCGGCGACCAGGGCGACCCACGCCAGCGGGCGGGTAGCCGCGACGGCGGACGCGAGGAGCGACAGCCCCCCGATGAAGCCGAAGGCGTCGTTGAGCCGCTTCGTCCGGTCACCCGCCAAGGCAAATGCGAGCGCGACGACGCAGCCCGGCCAGCCGAGCCACGCCGGCACGGCGAGCCCGACCGCCGCCGGCACTGCCGCGACGTCCAACACCGGGTGGACGGTTCCGAGCCCCCACGAGAGCAGCAGCGGGGCCGCCAGGAGCCACGCTACGAACGTTGTCGGGCCTAGGGGACGATCCTCCATCGCGTGCGTGTATTATCGTCCGCCCGATGACTTCCATGTCCGAAGCTGATCCAGACGGCGACACTCTGGTCGATGAATCCCACACGCGGCGCTTCGGCGTCGGCGGGTTGTCCGATGTTGGTCGCGTCCGCGAACTCAACGAGGACAACTGGCATTGGGAGCCCCTCGACGGTGACACCGCGCTGTACGCCGTCGCCGACGGGATGGGTGGCCACGACCGAGGCGAGCTCGCCTCCCAGGTCGCGGTCGAGACCCTCTTCGAAGTGACGCGCGCGGAGCTCTCGGGCCTGGAGGAGCGCACGGCGGTGGCGCTCCGCGACCTGATGCGGCGCTCGTTCCAGAAGGCCAATCGCGCGGTCGTCGCGACCGGCGCCGAGCACGACTCCAACATGGGCACGACGCTGTGCGCCGCGCTCGTGCACAAGGAAGTGGACGCCATCATCGCCAACGTCGGCGACTCCCGGGTCTACCTGTTCCGGGACGGTGAGCTCCACCAGGTCAGTCAGGACCACTCCCTGGTGGCCTACCTGGTGCAAGTCGGGGAGCTGTCCGAAGCGGAGGCGCGCAACCACCCCTCGGGCAACATCCTGGTCCGCTCCATCGGCTCGGTCGACGAGGTGGAGATCGACCTCTATCACCTCGAGACGAAGCCGGGCGACCGCCTGATGCTGTGCAGCGACGGGCTGTGGGGGGAAGTGCCGGACGAAGAGCTGCACGCCACGTTCATCGCGCACGACAACGCTCAGTCCGCGTGCGAAGCGCTCGTCGACCTCGCCAACGACCACGGCGGGCGGGACAACACCACCCTGGTCGTCGTCAACCTCTGACCCCATGATTCAGCCCATGACGCTTCGCCTGCTCGTCTCGCTGATGCTCCTGTCGCTGCTCGCCGCGCCTTCGCTCGCGACGGATGCCTCGGAGCTCCCCGGCATCGGCGTAGTCGCTCCGGCGTTCGCGCTCTACGCCTTCACCGACGGTAACGGTGACGAGTTCGAGCCCGTGCACCTGGACGATCATTGCGGGCTCCGGCCGGGGTCGACCAAGGGCGTCGTGGTGAGCTTCGTCGACTCGGCCAGCCAGTCGGATCTGAAGGTGGTCGACGGCTGGTGGCGCAAGCACAACCGCAAGGGGCTGGACGCGATCGCGATCTCGGTCGAAGAGCGACCGGCGGACTTCTCCGACCAGGTCGTCCGCGAAGGCTACAAGTTCCCCGTGCTGGACGACCGGCACGGCATCGTCTCCAAGCGCTACGGCATCCCGAGCATCCCGTTCACGTTCCTGCTCAACGCCGAGTGCCGCGTCGTCGGCTTCATCGACCAGCCGCTGAGCGGGGTGTCCGCCCAGATGGAGCCCGCGATCGAAGCGGTGCTCGAAGGCCAGCTCGCCGCCTCCCGTCGCTTCGACGACGAGTAGCCCCTCCCGGCCGATCAGGCCAGTCCCAGCCGTCGCACCTTGTCGTACAGCGCCCGTGGGGTGATCCCCAGGCGTTGCGCCGCCTTGCCCCGGTGGCCTCCCGTGGCGTGGAGGGCGAGGCGGATCATCTCCCGCTCGACCTCGGCCAGCGTCCAGCCGTCGTAGCTGCTCGCGCCCGGTACCGGCTCGCTGCGGAGCGTCGCTGAGCCTTCGACCGCCTCGCGGAGGCCGCGCGGCAGGAACCGCGCCTCCAGCTCGGGGCCGCGGGACATCGCAGCCGTCGAGCCGATGGCGTTGCGCAGCTCGCGCACGTTTCCGGTCCACGGCCACGCCGCGAGGGCCGGCCACCACGCGGCGGGCAGGTCGCTCCAGCGACCCTCCCCGAGCTCCTGCAGGAAGCTCCGGGCGAGCAGGCGCAGGTCGCCGGGCCGCTCGCGCAGGGGCGGGAGCCAGACGACGATGCCCGCGAGGCGGTGGTACAGGTCCTCCCGGAACCGGCCGGAGGCGACGTCCGCCTCCAGGTCCCGGTGGGTCGCGCAGACGATCCGAACGTCCACGCCGCGGGTCTCGTTGCCCCCGACCGGCCGGATGCGGCCGTCCTCCAGGAAGCGCAGCAGCGTGGGCTGCACCGCCCGGGGCATGTCGCCGATCTCGTCCAGGAACAGGGTGCCCCCGCCGGCCTCCTCGATGAGGCCGCGTCGGGACCCCTGGGCTCCGGTGAAGGCGCCGTCGGTGTGGCCGAAGAGCTCCGAGCCCACCAGCTCGGGGGTGAGGGTGGCGACGTTGACGGCGACGAACGGCCGGCTGCGTCGGCGGGACGCGGCGTGCAGGGTGCGCGCCATGAGCTCCTTGCCGGTGCCCGACTCGCCGTGCAGCAGGACGCCGACCTCGGTCTCGGCCGCGCGCTCGACGATCTCGAGGGCCTCCAGGCCGGGTGGGTCGACGCCGATCCAGCGCGGCTTGCGGCGATCGCCCTTCCGCAGACCCCGGGGCACCTGCATCGACGGGATCGTCGCCTCCCCGATGCCGCGCCCGCGCCGCGCCCGCAGCTTGCCCAGCTGCTCCCGCAGCTCCGCGTTGGCGCGCCGGAAGCGCTCCAGCCACTCGGTCTTCTCGAGCAGCACCGCGAGGTGGGCGGCGCAGGGCTCCAGGAGCGAGACGAGGCCAGGCTCGAACGGACGGTCGCCGATGCGCCCCAGGATCAGGGCGCCGCGCCGCTGCTCCCGGTCGCCGCCGCTGCGTGAGCCGCCCGCGCTCCGGGGCATCGGCACCGACATCAGCGGTCCGATGTCGGCCGGCACGGGCCAGCCGGCGTCGTCGGAGGCGGCCGCGCCGCGCGCATCCGCGACCATGCGCGGGATCTCGGGGAGCAGCCAGGCTTCGACGCTCTTGGGCAGGTCGCCGAGATCGGCTGTCGTCGCCAGCCACTCCGGGCGGCCCGAGAGGCTGGCGTGCAGCTGGGTCCCGTCGCCTCGGGGGGGGCTCCAGGCGATGGCCATCCAGTCAAAGGAGGTCAGGCGGCTCAGCCCGGTCGCCACCGCCTGGAACGTCGACGCGAGGTCGACCCCGCGGGACAGCTCCCGGAGCACGTCCACCAACACCCGGTAGTCGGCGTCGGGGGCCGGCAGCGGGACGATGGTGGCAAAGCGTTCTCGGGGCATCGCACCGCATCGAACCTCGGGGATGTTGTTCCTTCATGGAGCCCCCCCTCCACAAGTCCACAACAAAATCGGAAGCATCTTCCGATGTGACCCTGGTCACTGTGGTGACCACGCCGAAGGGCAGAAAGCGTAGTGAATTCAGGCGTTTGGGCGACCGGTTTCGATTGGCACCTCGATTGCTTCCTCTTCGGGACAGTCACCTACCGGAGAATTCATGCGTCGAACGCTCGCCCTGCTGACCAGCCTGATCGTGCTCACCGCCTGCTACACGGAGGACCAACTCCACGGCACGGACGAGCGGGCGATCGACGGGGAGTACGTGCTCGGCATGTCCGACGCCGCGACCCAGTCGGCGGTGGAGGCGTTCGCCGCCGAGCATGGGCTCGAGGTGGTGGAGGCGCGGGAGTACGACCGACTGGCGGTGCTGGTCGACCTCGACGGGCGGGAGCGGGACGATGTGCTCGCGGTGCTGTCCGAGAGCGACCTCGCTGCGTACGCCGAGCCCCAGTACCTGTACGACGTCGTGCGCACGCCGGACGACTACGGCGACTACATGTGGGGGCTGAAGAACGCGGGGAACAACGGCGGGCTGGCCGGCGCGGACATCAACGCCTTCGAGGCGTGGGACGTCTCGACGGGCTCGGGCATGGTCATCGCGGTCATCGACACCGGGCTGGACGTCACCCACCCCGACTTCCAGGGCAACCTGTGGACCAACCCGGGCGAGGTGCCCGGCAACGGCGTCGACGATGACGGCAACGGCTACATCGACGACGTGCACGGCTACGACTTCGTGGACGGGGACGGCGACCCCAACGACCGCGAGGGGCACGGCACGCACGTGGCCGGCTCGGCCGCTGCGCGCGGGGACGACGGCTACGGCGTGCCGGGCGCCGCGTTCGAAGCGCAGGTGATGGGGCTCAAGTTCCTGGACGGAAACCGGGGCGGCTACAGCTCGATGGCGGCCGAGGCGATCCACTACGCCGTCAACAACGGCGCGGACGTGATCAACGCGTCCTGGGGGGGCTACGGCGCGAGCTCGGCCATCCGAAACGCCATCGCCTACGCGCAGTCGCGGGGCGTGATCTTCGTGGCCGCGGCCGGCAACGCGGGGAACAACAACGACCAGTACGGCTTCTACCCGGCCGGCTTCGAGCTGGACAACGTGATCTCCGTGGCGGCGAGCGACCGCCGCGACCAGCTCGCCGGCTTCTCCAACTACGGCGCGAGCACCGTCGACCTCGCCGCCCCGGGCGTTCAGATCGTGTCGACGGTGCCCGGCCAGGACTGGGCCTACATGGACGGCACGTCGATGGCGTCTCCCTACGTGGCGGGCGTGGTCGCGCTGCTCAAGAGCGCGAAGCCCGGCGCCTCCATCTTCGAGCTTCGCGCGGCGCTGCTGGAGTCCGCCGAGCCGCTCGCGTCCGGCGGCAGCCTCGTCGCCACGGGCGGCCGGCTCGACGCGGCGGGCGCCCTGGCGGTCCTGCTCGGCGAGGTCGGCGAGGAGCCCGAGGAGCCCGAGGAGCCCGGCGAGGAGCCCGGCCCGTCCGATTGGACGTATGTCGAGTACGTCATCGAGTCCCCCCACCCCTACGCCAACGACTTCTCGGGCTCGGCGGAGATCGCGGCCCCCGCCGGGGCGAGCGAGATCCGGCTGCACTTCGAGCGGATCGACACCGAGGCGAACTACGACTTCGTGATCGTCAAGGACGGCGAGGGGGTCAAGCTGCAGGAGTGGAGCGGGGCGATGGGCGCCGTGACGTCGGACGCCTACCCGCACAGCAGCGTGCGGGTGCACCTGTACACCGACTACTCGGTGACGGGCTGGGGCCTCAAGCTCAGCGGGTACAGCTGGCGCTGAGCGGCCCTCGGCGCTGACCGGGCAGGATCCTGCCTGCCGGATCATGCACGGTTCCTGAACCTGGAGATCCGAGTTGAGGCCCTGGTCAGCGGCAACGCGCGACTGGGGGATATCCGACCGGAACCGCGGAACCCGGCTCCTCCACCGATCCGCTGCCCCCAGGAAGGGGCGCCTTTGCAGCCCACCTGGTGCGCCCCAGGTGGGCTGCTTCGCTTGGCTCAGTCCTCGTCGTCTTCGTCGTCCTCGTCGTCCTCGTCGTCTTCGTCGTCTTCGTCGTCCTCGTCCCAGTCCCCGCGGTCGAACTCGCGCTGGCGCTCACCCTCGCCGCGCAGGCCTCCACGCTCGGCCAGGCCGTCGGCGAGGCTTCGGCTCGTCAGCTCGCTGCAGGACCAGCTGCCGGTGACGGTCGCGACGTCGTCCCGGATGTCGTCGCCGCGGATGATCGGCACCCCGGTGCACTCGAAGGCGCCCCCGAGCACGTCGCCGTCGACGTCGAACGAGCAGACGCCGCCCGAGTCCGAGCCGAGTCGCCAGGCGCTGTCGTCGCCGTCGTCGTCCTCTCCGTCGTGGTGGCCGTCGATGTCGACGTCCTCGTCCGGATCGTCCACCGGTTCGGGGTCGCCGTCTCCGACCTCGTGGTCGTCGTCGTCCTCGTGGTCTCCGTCGACGTCGTCGTCCTCGAACTGGATCACGAGGGCGGGGCGGGGCTGGAACTCGTCGCGGCTGTAGTCGCCGGGGCCGTCGAACGCCAGGATCGTCAGCGCGACCGAGAGGCCCTCGCCCACCGACCGGTCGGCGGCGGCCACGTTGTAGGTCGGGTCGTTGAGGGTGCCGCCGACGCCGCAGCGCACTTCGCGCGTCCAGGTCACCTCTTCGTCCCAGTCGATCGTGACGGCCTGGAGGGCCTCGGGCACCTCGCCATCGACGCTCAGGGTGACCGAACCCGACGGGGCGCCCGCGCAGGCGGGGAGCAGACAGGCCAGGGCCAGCGGGCACATCAGGATCGGACGCATCGTTCGTTCTCCGCCCGCGATGGTAGCCCCGTCTCGCCCGTCGGACCCGGGTCAATCGCGCGCCGATGGTGGAAGCGGGGGGCGAGACCGCGGTAGCGTTCGCGCATGCTGCGTGCCGCGTTGAGCCTGTCGATCGTCGCCGTGACCCTCGCCGCGTGCGGTCCCAAGGTGCCGCCGCCGCCTCCGGAGTTCGAAGATCCGGCCCGCGCCCCGACCGGCGATTCGTTCCTGGAGGCGGAGATCCAGCACGCGCTGGAGCTCGAGTCGATGACGCCGCCGGAGATCGAAGAGCTGCGCCGGAGAGCGTCGGGGGACTTCGCCAGCGACGCAGACCTCACCGACTACGTCTTCGCGCTGGTGGGCCGGGACGAGATCGCGCTGGCGCTGCAGTTCCTGCACCAGCGGGCCTGGAAGGCGGTGGACGACCACGCCCGATCGGCCGATTCGCTCGGCTTCGCGATGGGCCAGATGCGGTGGGGCGTGTGCGCCCAGATGGCCCGGGACTACCTGTCCCGCAAGCACAGCTCCGGCCACTTCATGGTGCGCGCGCTCTGTCTGGAGCGCGCCGGCGAGCACGCCGCCGCGGTCGAGAACCTGCAGGCCGCTTCGGAGGTCATGCCCCTCGATCCGCTCCTGCTCGATCGCATGATCGGCTGGATGGAGAAGCGCAGCTCCCCCGGCCCCATGCCGCCGGCGGACGCCAACGAGTTCGAGGATCTGCTGCAGCAGGTCTCCCGTCGGGGCGTGCTCGACCAGCTGTTCGTGTACGAGCTGATGGGCTACCGACCCGATCAGCCGCTGGGCAGCATCACGCCCGGCTCGCTGAACTACACCACGATCCGCGCGATCGTCGACACCCGCTCGCGCAGCTACCGGCATTGCTACTACCTGGCCGACGCCGAGTCGAAGCGGCGCGAGCGGCTCAAGGGGCGCGTCATGATCGAGTTCGACATCGGCTCGCTGGGTCAGCTCGAGGAGCCCCGGGTGGCACTGACCGACTGGGGCACCCACCCCAAGGGCTCCGAGCTCAACGGCTGCCTGATGGAGCAGATGACGAAGCTCCGCTTCCCGCGACCCCGTTGGGGGCTGACGCAGGTGGCGAGCCACCAGTTCTCGTTCTCGCCCGACTAGATGCCATCGGCACAAGTCCCGCACCGGTTTCCGCCGGCCCTCGACGCC
>CAYQEG010000300.1:0-8591 GCA_964416435.1 uncultured Rickettsiales bacterium | reverse complement strand
TGTCCACCCCTCCAGTCACGATTCCACGGACCGAGACGGCCGACATGAGCCATGTACACCGCTCCAGTCACCGTGACCCGGACTGGGACGCCCGACATGAGCCATGTACACCGCTCCAGTCACGACTCCACGGACCGAGACGGCCGACATGAACCATGTCCACCACTTCGGGCAGCGCCGAGCTAGGGACCCGTGATGGCCTTGCCCAACGCCAGTCCGGCGGCCGCGCCGAGCAGACACAGCACCACGTTGCCCGCGATGTTCGCGAACGCCAGGCGCAGGTCCCCGGCCTGCAGGTAGCGGGCGGTCTCGTAGCTGAACGTCGAGAACGTCGTCAGCGCGCCGCACAGCCCCACGGCGATGGCGAGGCGCATCTCCCGCGAGACCAGATCGCTGGTCAGGTTGAGGTGCATCACGAGGCCGAGGAGCACGGAGCCGAAGACGTTGACCAGGAGCGTGCCCCAGTCGAACCGGTCCCCCCAGTAGTGAACCGACGCGAGGGCGACGAGGAACCGGGCGACCGCGCCCAGGGCGCCTCCGGCGGCGACGAGCAGGATCTCCCTCACGACGCCTCCTCGACCAACAGGGTCAGGGCCGTACGCTCGCCCGCCGGCAGGCCGACGCGTCGGGTGAACTCGAGGTCGAGGGTGGCGAGCACGACGTTGAGGGTCGTCACGTCCAGGAAGTCGGTCGACGCCAGGTCCACCAGCCCCGCTCCCCCCTCGAAGCTGAGCGGGCAGACGTCACCGTGCAAGGCGCCGTCGTCGTCCGGCACCGCCAGCG
This sequence comes from uncultured Rickettsiales bacterium, assembly GCA_964416435.1. Classification (GTDB taxonomy): domain Bacteria; phylum Myxococcota_A; class UBA796; order UBA9615; family UBA9615; genus CAYQEG01. Next base: position 7,808 of record CAYQEG010000300.1, on the reverse strand, counting down.
GCAGGCCGTGGGTCCTGCAGATCAAGGGCCGCACCGCGTAGATCCGGCACCGGCCAGCCTCGTCCAGCATCACGCAGGCGCCCTCCGACTCATCGAGCACCGCGAGGGGGTCGACGTACGCCTCCCCCGGCCGGGGCTCGGCCAGGCCATGCTCGTCGAGCCAGCCTCCGATGATCGCGGCCTCCAGCGCGGTCACCGACAGCGCTCGTTGGCAGCAGCCGGCGCAACCCTCCGTGCAGGCCAGCCGGCTGCCGAAGCGGTCGGTCCGCTCGGCCGACCAGGCGTCGACACGGTCCGTCAACAGGCCATAACTCCGCAGGATATCGCCGACTTGAGGGATGGAGGTGTCTGTTATCATCCGAGTCCGTCGCGGGCGGAATCTACTCGTCTCCACCTCCGGGAGCCACCGATCGATGTCCGAGTCCGGGACCAACTCCCACCGTCGCGTACTCGTTGTCGATGACGACAAGGACGCCGTGCGCATCCTGGGAGACTTCCTCGAGGCCCGCGAATTCCTGACGATTCCGGCCTTCGACGGCCACGAAGGCCTCGCCCGCTTCCACGACGATGGCCCCTTCGACGTCGTCGTGCTCGACGTCATGATGCCCGGCCTCGATGGCCTCGAGGTCTGCCGCCGCATCAAGGAGAGCCGGCGCGGCCAGCTCACCCCGGTGCTGCTCCTCTCGGCGCGGTCGGACACCCGCAGCCGGATCGCCGGCCTGTACGGCGGGGCCGACGACTACATGAGCAAGCCGGTGGACCTGCGCGAGTTCGCCGCGCGGATCGACGTGCTGCTCCGCGTCCGCGACCGCTACTCGGACCTCACCGAGCGGCGCAAGCAGGACCTCGAAGCGGCGATGCAGGACGGCCTGAGCGGCGCCGTCCGCCGCGAGTACTTCATGAAGCGCCTCGACGAGGAGATCGCCCGCGCGGATCGCTACGAAATCCCCCTGACCGTCGCGATCCTCGACCTCGTCGGCATGCCCGAACCCATCCAGAGCGCCGAGTGGCGCATCGACGAGGAAGCGGGCGAGGTCCGCTTCGCGGGGCCGGCCCACCGGCTGGTGCAGGCGGTCGGCCACGAAGTGTCGGCGCTGGTGCGAAGCCACGACATCTTCTGCCGCCTGCGGCGCGGTCGGTTCGCCCTCATGCTCCCCCACACCGCCAGGAAGACGGTCCAGCCCCTCCTGGCGCGCATCACCGACGCGGTCGAGGCCATCCGGTCGGACCCCGAGTCCCCGGACGCTCCAACGGCCGGTCTGACCCTCAAGGTCGGCCACGCCGAGCTTGGGCCGCGCATGGACGCGCGCACGCTGTTGGCGCGCGCGGAGCCCGGATGAGAACGCTCCTGCTCCTCTGCCTCGCCCTCAGCCTGACGCCGCTCCTCGCCTGCGAGCCGGAACCCGAACCGGAGCCCGCGACGGCGAAGCCGGAGGCGGACCTGTCGGCCTTCGAGCGCCGGCGCGCGAGCTCCGGCGGCGCGACCCTCGAGCAGGAGGCGATGGCCGAGCGCTCCGCCGGCGCCCGCCAGGTCTACGCGTCGACGGAGGACGAGCCGGGCCTCGTCGACCTCCAGGAGTCCGGCGCGGACGTGCCCGGCCTGACCCCCCAGGAGGATGGCCGCACCGCCGGCACATCGGCGCCGACGGACCTGGACAAGGCGTCCGAGGAGATCGGCCCCTGGATCGACATGGACCTCGTCGGGCGGGCCATCCGCTCCCAGCACCGCTCCTTGCAGAGCTGCTGGGACAGCCACGGCCCCGTCGGCGCCGACAAGCGCGTCGACGTCCGCCTCACCGTCAACACCCGGGGCAACGCCACCGACACCCGAATCGCCGGCAGCTCGCCGGTGCGCGGCAGCGGCATGCAGAGCTGCCTGGCGGGGGTGCTCAAGAAGACGAAGTTCCCCGAGGCGCGCAACGGGGACAAGACGTTCACCTACGTCCTGCGGTTCTGACCCCCCGGCGGCCAGCCGGCGAGCCGTCTACTTCTCCCCCAGCCGCACCGGCTTCCAGGTCCCGTCCGCCTGCTTCTTCTCCACGAAGCGGGACCAGGGCTTGAAGATCACCAGGCAGACCGGCAGCAGCAGCAGGTCGCCGATGAGGGCGGCCGACAACGTCACCGCGCCGAGCACGCCCATCTGGAAGATGCCGACGAAGCGCGTCGTCATCATCGTGGCGAAGCCGAAGATCATCAGGATCGACGTGAAGATGATCGCGCGGCCCGTCGACAGGAGCGTCGCGCGGACCGCCTCGACCCGATCCCCGCGGGCGAACAGCTCCTCGCGGAAGCGCGTCACGAAGTGGATCGTGTCGTTGACCGCGACCCCCAGCGCGACGCTGAATATCAGCGCCGTCGACGTGCGAAGCGGGATGCCCACCCATCCCATGAACCCGAACGTCACGAGCAGCGGGATCAGGTTCGGGATCATCGACAGCAGGCCGATCCGCAGCGACCGGAGCAGCACCATCATCAGCAGCGAGATCACGCCGAACGCCGTCAGGAGCGAGAGGACCATGTCCTCGACGAGCCGCGACAGCGCCCGCGCCGCCACCAGGTTGGAGCCCGTGATCCGGACCTCCAGCCCGTCCCGCTTGCCGTCCGTCGTGCCGAACGCCTCGTCGATCAGCTCCACCATCGGCGTGCCGCACAGCGCCCGCTCGTCGCACACCCCGGTGCCGTCGTACCAGGCGAAGAAGTTGCGGGTCCCCCAGTCGCGCTGCGTCGCCGAGATGCGCGCCGTCGTGCGGGTCACGTCCACCATCGAGTCGAGGAAGCTGGGGTCCTCCGACATCTCGAAGTACAGCAGGCTCTGAACCGCCTCCGCTCGCGTCTCCGGGATCGTCCGCTCCCCGTCCGTCAGCCCCTGGATCTCGAGCACCAGGTCCGCGATCGACACGCTGTGGCCGATGAACGGGTCCTCCGCGAGGTGCTCCTGCACCCGCACCATGCCCGCCAGCACGTCCGGCTCCAGCACCCCGCCCTCGGCGTCGGTGCGGATCGAGATCTCCACCGCCATCGCGCCCGTCAGCACGTCCTCGGTGTGGTGCAGCGCGCGGCTCACCGCGTTCTTCTTGAACAGCTCCTCGAGGAGGAAGTTGTCCGTGTTGACCCGCATCCCGCCCAGGACCGCGAGCGCGCAGATCGCCGCCGTGCCGCCGATCACCAGCCCCTTGCGGTCGGTGACCACCCGCCCGAGCCCGACCAGCATGCGCCCGATGACGCCCTCCGCCGGGTCCTTGCGCACCCCCCGGGTGGGAGCCGGCACCATCTTCAGCACCGACGGCAGGAGCAGCAGGATCACGAAGTAGGCGATCATCAGGCCGACCGCGGCCACCCGGCCCATCCCCTTGATGATGTCGATGCGGGCCACCATCAGGCTTGCGAACCCGATCGCCGCCGTCGCCGACGTCAACAGGCACGCCGCGCCGATCCGCTGCACCATCAGGTGCACCGCCCGGTCCTTTGGCTTCCCGTTCCCGAGCTCCTGGTAGTACGTCGTCAGGAAGTGCACGGCGTCGCCCACCCCGATGACCAGCATCAGCGTCGGGATGATCGAGTTGATGATGTTGAAGCTGTCCCCCGCCAGCACCATGTAGCCGACGGTCCACAGCAGGGTCAGCCCCACCGCCGTCATCGGCAGCACTACGCTCGCGGGGTCCCGGAACAGCAGGACCAGCACCAACATGATCAGCACGACCGAGATGACCACCGACCGCGTCATGTCCTGCTGCAGCCGCACCGCGTATTCCCGGTTGACCGTCGGCACCCCCACGACCAGGAGCTGGCTCGTGGGGCCGCTCCGGTCCGCCACCATCGCGTCGATCTCCGCCAGGGCCGGCCGGCGGTCGAGCTCCTCCACCAGGTCGTCCGCGAGGATGCCGAGGATCGCGGTCGCGGTGCCCTCGGGGTTGACGAAACGGTGGCGGTACAGCCGGTTGGAGAGCACCCGCTCCTTGAGCTCGGACGCCTCGTCCGCGGTCGTCGGCACCTCGTCGAGCAGCGGGCTGACCTCGACCAGCGGCGGCGCGCCGCGCAGCTGAGGCACCGTCGACAGGCTGAGCACCGACTCGATGCCCTCGATGTTCCCCATCTCGTCCGACAGGTCGACGATCGTCTGCAGCACCTCGGGGGCGAAGACGTCCTCCGCCTCGAGCAGGACCATGACGATCCCGTCCTCTTCGCCAAACACCTCGCGGTGGCTGTCGAGGAACCGGACCTCCTCGTCGGCGGTCAGAAAGATCGAACGGGGCGAGAAGTCGAAACGGATCGACGACGCGGGCACGACCAGCAGCCCCGTCACGATCGCGAGCAGGAGAAGCAGGGCCCAGCGGGCACGAAGGATGAACCGGGCGATGCGATCGAACATCGAGGCGGCGAAACCTATCACGCGGCCGACGGCAACATCGAACCATCCTCAGTGCACCAAGAGCTTTGAAAGATCTCGCTCTGGCTGCTAAACGCCCGGAACCGGAGCCGCCCGGCAGGGAAACACGCGTGTTCGAAGCGACCACCCGGATCGAAGACAAGAAACGTCGGAGCCCGTGGGCGGGCTTCGTATCCGTGATGCTGCACGGCGGCATCGCGGTGATCGTGGGTGTGTTCTTCCTCGGCAAGACCGTGGTGGCGGGCCCGCCGCCGGAGGTCGAAGTGACCTTCTACTCGGCGCCGCCGCCGCCACCCCCGCCGCCCCCGCCGGCGCCGAGCACCAAGAAGAAGAAGAAGAAGAAGAAGAAGAAGGTCGAGAAGAAGCCGGACATCCAGCCCGAAGAGCTGGTCCAGCCGACGGAGATCCCCGAAGAGGTCCCGGAGACCGACGAGGAGCCCGAAGAGACCGACGAGGAGTACGGGGTCGAGGGCGGCGTCGAAGGTGGCGTCGCGGGCGGCGTGGTCGGCGGCGTGGTCGGCGGCGTGATCGGCGGCGAGATCGGCGGCACGGGCACCGGCATCGGCGAGTTCGGCATCGGCGAGTCGGTGGGCCGGGCGCTCAGCAAGCCCCGCATCGTCTACCCCGACGAAGCCAAGATGATGGAGGTCGAGGGCACCGTGCAGCTGCGCATCCTCGTCGACATCAGCGGCAAGGTGGTCAAGGCGAAGGACGCCCAGTGCGAGGGTTGGCACAAGGCCGACCGGACCACCCGGCGCAAGCGCTGGCACCCCATGAAATGCATCGAGGCCGTCTCCGGCCCCGAGATCCTCTACTACGAGACGATCATGGCCTGGAGCGGCATCCGCTGGAAGCCGTACAAGTCTGGGGACGTGTTCACCCGCTACTGGGCGAACGTCACCACGAAGTACTCACTGAAATAGGACCGCGCCGTGGAATTCGGACTTCGAGAATCCCTCCATCACTTCACCCCCTTCACGTGGGGCATCGCGATCACCCTGACGATCATGTCGATCGCCTCGGTGACGGTCGCGCTCAACCGCCTCTGGTACTTCATCCGGGCCCGCAAGCAGAGCGTGCTGTTCGCCGGTGAGGTCGCCGAGAAGCTCGACGGGCAGGACGTCGGCGGCGTGCTCGACTCGGCCGTCGACGAGCGCTTCAAGTGGTCCTACCTGGCGAACATCGTCAAGACCGGGCTGAACGACGCGCGGGACATCAAGACCAAGAAGGGCGAGCTGGAGGACCTGTCGACGGTCAGCTCCGCCATGGACCGCGCCGTCGCGAGCGAGGCCAAGGGGCTGCGCCGCTGGCTGACCGTGCTGGCGACCGTCGCGTCGACCGCACCGTTCGTCGGGCTGCTCGGCACCGTCATCGGCATCATCAACTCGTTCAAGGGCATGGAGGCCAACGAGAGCGCCGGCATCGCGGCGGTCGCCGGCGGCATCGCCGAGGCGCTGTACATGACCGGCTACGGGCTGCTCGTCGCCATCCCCGCGGTGTGGCTCTACAACTGGGCCAACGCCAACATCGAGAGCTTCCTGACCGAGATGGGCAACAGCTCCAGCGAGATGCTCGACTGGGTCAAGAAGAACCGCGCGGCGGTCTAGGGCAAGGACGGGGCTGAACGACCATGGGCGCGCAGATCGGCGGCAGCAGAGGACCTCAGGCGGACATCAACGTCACGCCGTTGGTCGACATCGTGCTGGTGCTGCTCATCATCTTCATGGTCATCACCCCGATGCTCCAGCGCGGCGCCGAGGTGAAGCTGCCCAAGGCGGCTCACGCCGAGTCGTCCGAGGACAGCAGCGAGGCGACCATCATCTCGATCAAGGAGGACGGCTCCACCTGGCTCGGTGACGACCTCATCACGCTGGAGCTGCTGGAGGCGGAGCTCGCCAACATCCTGCTCGCCGAGCCGTGGAAGTACGTGCTCGTCAAGGGCGACGTGAAGGCCCGCTGGGCCGATGTGCGCAAGGTCATGGAGATCTGCGAGGACCTCGGCGCCAAGTCGGTGGGCCTGCAGACCGACGAGCTGCCCAAGTCCAAGCGCGACGAGGACAAGAGCTGATGGGCGCGCAGATCGGTGGCAGCGGAGGCCCCCAGGCGGACATCAACGTCACGCCGTTGGTCGACATCGTCCTGGTGCTCCTCATCATCTTCATGGTGATCACGCCGCTGCTCGCCAAGAACCTCCCCATCGAGGTGCCCCAGAAGGCCGAGATCGACGAGCCGGAGCCGGACGAGATCAAGGACCAGGTCGTCCTCAAGCTGTTCACCGACGGTCACATCGAGGTGAACAAGGAGACCGTGGAGCTCGCGGCGCTCGAGACCTTCCTGCACGACATGTACGACACGCGGGCGAGCAAGGTGATGTTCTTCGAGGGAGAGGACGACGCCCCCTACGGCAACGCCGTGCACCTCATGGACATCGCCAAGGGGGCCGGCGTGGTCACCATCGGCATCATGACGCCCCCCGACGAGCCGCCCGAGGGGCTGCTCCCCGAGGGGGCGCTCCCCGAGATCGACGTCGGGAGTCCCGGCGCGCCGGCGGCGCCCGAGTAGCGCTCAGCCGGCGGACGCCTTGTCGTTGCCGCCCTTGCCTTCGGGATCCTCTTCCTCGGCGGGCGGCGCGTAGGCCGGCTCCGCAGCCGCCGGCGCGTTGCCCAGCGACTTCAGCTCACCCTTGCGGCCCTTGAGCTTGATCTCGTACTTGGCGGGGGCGGTCAGCTCGTCCATCGAGTCGTTCCAGACGCCGGCGGAGATGCCGATCAGGCCGCTCTTCGTCTTCTTGGGGACCTCGACGTCGATCTCGACCGTGTAGTCGTAGCGGCCCTGCGGGATCGCCTGCGTGTTGGAGCCGAAGCCCCACCACATGCCCGGCTCGTTCGGGAAGGTCTCACCATGGGCCAGCGCCGCCTGGGGCACCGGGGTGAGCCGGCGAACCGACCCCTCCAGGGGCGACGTCATGCGCGCGTCGACCACCCGCCAGCCCTCGGGGACGAGCACTGCGAGCATGCCCTTGCCCTCGGTGGGGGTCTCCACCTCGTCGGTCTCTTCGACGACGATCTGGGTGACCAGCGTGAAGCCGGTCGGCGAGACGGAGCCCGCCTTCAGCGCGACGCCTCCGAGCTTGACCGTGGGGCAGCCGAGCAGGAACAGGAGCGCGCCGAGGGACAGCGCGACGATGAAGGAGCGGGCAGTCATTCGCATGGGTCGGGAGTCTACACAGGCTGGTAATCGTGGTAGCTAGGACGCCATGGAGACCCGGAAGCGCACCCTGTTGTTCCTCCTCCTCGCCGGCCTGCTGGTCTCCGGCTGCTACGGGCGGGTCGGGCTGGACCCCCGCGGCGACGACGACGACAACAGCGACGACGACGACGACGACGACGACGACGACGACGACGACGACGACGCCGACGAC
>CAYQEG010000299.1:0-8605 GCA_964416435.1 uncultured Rickettsiales bacterium | reverse complement strand
TGCAGATGTCGGGGCAGGCGGGGTTGGCGTTGGGGTTGTTGTCGTCGCAGTCACCCGCGCAGGTCGTCCAACCGTCGTTGTCCTGGTCGAAGCCTTCGTCGATGGCTCCGTCGCAGTCGTTGTCCACGCCGTCGCAGACCTCGGTGGCGCCAGGGTTGATGGAGGCGTCGCTGTCGTCGCAGTCGCCGTCGCAGGTGCTGACGCCGTCGTTGTCCGCGTCGTTGTTGTTGAGGAACGCGTCGTTGTCGTCGCAGTCGCTGCAAGCGTCGTCACCGTCGCCGTCCGCGTCGGGGATGCCGTTGCCGTAGAACTCGTGGCGGTCCGTGGGGCCGCCGCCGTCGTTGCCGCCGATGACGTGGAAGTTGCCGAACTGGTCGAAGGCGCCGCCCGCCTCCCGGTTGCCGCCCTGGGGGTTCAGCACGCTGAGGTTGGTCCAGACGTTGGTGGTCGGGTTGTAGGTCCAGGTGTCGTTGTAGAAGGACGGGTTGCCGTCGAAGTAGTTCTCAGAACCGCCAAAGACGTAGATCAGGCCGTCGGCCGGGTTGGCGGCGACGGAGTGCATGTAGCGGAAGCCGGTCCCGCCGGGCATCGACGCGCCGAGCGACCAGTTGTTGGTGTCCGGGTCGTAGATCTGGACGGCGTTGGTCGCCGCGCCGGTCTCTTCGTTGTTCCCGGCCCAGCCGGTGATGAGGATGATGTTGCCGGTCGCCGGGTCGAACACCGCGCCCTGGCCGAAGCCGCCCACCAGGGGCGCGGCCGGGAAGCTGGACCAGCTGTCGGTCAGCGGGTTGTAGGCGTTGTGCTCGGAGCCGAAGTCCTCGCCGCCGATCCAGTGGACGAGGCCGGAGTACTCGTCCACCACGATGGCGGGCTTGTAGCTGTTGGTCGCGGTGGGGGCCGGGGTGAGCGTCGACCAGCTGTTGGAGTCGATGTCGTACCGCTTGAGCAGGCCGGGGGAGCCGGTCAGGCCGCCTGTCCAGTAGATGTCGCCGTCGGGGTGGTGAGCCGCGCCGCCGCCGTAGGTCGTCCAGCCTGGGAACGAGATCGTCTCCCAGCTGCCGGTGCAGATGTCGAACCGGAACGCGCAGTCCAGCCCGAACAACAGCGGGGAGAATGAGTACTGCGTCTTGCCGTTGAAGACGTAGATCCGCCCGTCGTCGTCTGCGGCGATCGACAGCTGGGACATCGGCACCGGGGCCGGGGTCGAGCTCTGCCACGACTGGGCCATCGCGGACGCGGCCATCAGGGTCGTGAAACAGACCACTGCGAACGTGAGGGGGATGCGACGCATATCGGTCTCCGGCCACCCGCAGCCCACGAGGGGCTGTACCTGCTTGTCTACCACAGGGCTTGACGAGTCCTTAACTGAATCTTGACGGTTCACCGAGTGCAGTAGAGCGCAGGCAATGTCCGCAAATGTCCCAGGTCGGACATTCCTCGGGACGATTGCTCGAAGACGAGGGACGTCGGCCCGATTCGGGGAGTCCCTCAGGTTCGGATCAGGGGCGCCAGAACACCTGCTCGGAGCTGCAGACGGAGACGTCGCCGGAGCGGCCGCAGGCACGGAACGGAACACGTTCTCCTGACAAAAGCCCGGTGGTCCAGCCGGTCCAGAAGGTCGCGGGCGACTCACCGACCGCGCTCACGTCCTCGTAGGGAGCCGGCCAGCCGGGCCCTTCGCGCTCCCACCAGCCGACGCCCTCGGGCCGCACCGTCCAGTGGATCCGGGTCTGCTCGCCCTCGAACGACCAGCCCACCTCGGTGATCACCGGGAAGGGCCGCAGCACCGCTTCGCCAGCGCCGACGGCGACGCGGATCTCCGCCGCGATCGTGCGCAGCGCGTCCGGCTCGGCGGGGAACGGATCCGCGACCGCTCCGGTAGCGACGGCGGTCTCCGCCTCGTCGGCCAGCGCGTCGAGCTCGTCGGCGTCCGAGCGCAGCCACGTGGCCAGCTCCGCGTCGGGGCTCGCGTCGTAGCGCCGCAGCGTTACGTCGGCGCCCACGGTCAGCTTCCAGGCCCGGGCGGCGAGCTCCAGCACCTGCAGTCGGGACCGCAGGTCGGCCGCGTCAGCCGGGTCCATGGCCGGCGACGCCAGCTCGAGCGACTCCCGGGCCTCCTCGGCGAGGTCGACCGCCTCGGCCCCCCACTGGTTGACGTCGACGAGCGCCTGCTCGTCCGGCGTCATGAGCGTCGCCCAGGGGGCGTCCCAGCCGGTGGTCCAGATCCGGGGGTCCTCGTAGGCCAGCGGCAGGGTGGTCGGCCCCAGCTCCAGGTCGGCTACCGGCACCCCGAGGGGGTGGGTGGCCATCGCGAGCGCCCGCCCGGTGTGGCGCAGCGCCGCCACGAGGTGGGCCGCCGCTTCCGACTCGGGGGTGAGGCCGTACTCCTCCTCGACGAGGTCCCGCACCAGCTCCTCGGGCGAGGCGCCCAGGTCGGAGTACAGCCGGGCGGCGAACCGCAGGTTGGCCTCCTCGGGCCGTGACCACGCCGTTCGCTCCGCCCCGGTCGTGCGTCCGTACCAGGCGACGATGCCGCGGCGCCGATCGCTCCGGACCCGGTCGTGCAGCCGGTCGGGCAGCAGGAGCACCGCGTCGGTGGGACCGAGCCAGCTGGCGACCAGGTCCAGGCTCGCCGACACGTCCCGCTCGTCCGCCAGGGCCAGGCCGGGGCTCACGGTCGCCCAGGGATGGTCCGCCCCCCGGGTCGTGGCCGCCCGGACCCGAGTGCCGCGCGGTTGGTCATCGATCGCGACGTCCATCGCCACCCCGACGTCGACTTCGGTGGAGCCTCGGGCGATGCGGTCGAGCCAGATCGCCTCGCGCCCGCGATCCAGCGCGGGCCGCTCGAGCAGGTCGAAGGTCGCGCGGAGGCGGGCCGCCTGGCCGACGAAGCCGGTGCTGTCGCACGGCGTGCAGGTGCAGGCGACCTCCCACGGCGGGATCTCGAGGCCCGGTCCGATGCTCAGCTCGGCGAGGTCCGGCGCCGCGTCGAGCAGCGCCGACAGCGCCTCGGCCCGCTCGAAGAGCCAGGGATCCCCGGTCGGGGCGCCGGGGTCGAAGCACAGGCTGGAGGGCGCGTCCGGTCCCAGCCCTGCGAGCTGCAGCCCGAGCCGGGTCCCGGTCAGCCCACCGGCGACGGCGAGCGCGTCGAGCGTATGGGCGTCGCCCGCCCCGTCGAGCGCCGGCGAGTAGCCGTCAGCGAGGGTCAGCCCGCTGGGCCCCCACGCTTCGGCGGCGGCGACGGCTCCGGCGATGTCGTCACCGACGAGCCAGCTCAGGCCCCCGGTCCGCTGGATCGGGTCCAGCGGCTCGGGCGGCGGCTCGGCTGGCTCCTGCTCGCACGCGGCGAGCACGAGGAGGCCGAGGGCGATCGGAGGGAGGCGGTTTGCGCGCACGGGCTACAAGTCTATCCTCGCTGGCCATGTCGGACGACTACCTCGACCAGGTGCGTGAATTGATGCGGGAGCAGATCCCGTTCAACAAGTTCCTCGGACTGGAGTGCACGGACCTCCGACCGGGGTTCGCGAGCCTCGTGTTGCCGTTCCGACAGGAGCTGGTGGGCGACCCCTGGCGGCCCGCGCTGCACGGCGGGACGATCTCGATGCTGGCCGATACCGCTGGGGGCGCTGCGGTCTTCACCGCGGCGGAGCCGGGGGACCGGGTCTCGACGATCGATCTGCGGGTCGACTACCTGCGCCCCGGGGCGCTTACGGCGATCCACGCCGACGCGACGGTCGTGCGGGTCGGCAACCGGGTGGGTGTGGCGCGCATCCAGGTCTGGCAGGACGCCGAGGTGGAGGGCCAGCCGCGCCGCCTCATCGCCGAGGCGACCGGCGTCTACAGCGTGCGCCGCCAGTAGACGCCGACCGCGCCGATCAGCAACAGCAGCGCCAGCGGGCCGGCGGGCGGGGAGCGTCCCGGCACCGAGCTCGAGCAGTCGCAGCCACCGTCGTCGTCGTCGTCGTCGCCCGGCGGATCGGCCGTCGTGTCATCGTCGTCGTCGCCCTCGGGGTCACAGCCGTCGTTGACGACATGGTCGCAGTCGTTGTCCAGGTCGTCGTCGCAGTCCTCGAACTGCGCCGGGCTCACGTCGGGATTGCTGTCGTCGCAGTCGCCGTTGAGCGTGGAGACGCCGTCACCGTCCTCGTCCCGATCGGGCAGCGCGTTGAACAGGTACAGGCGCCCCCGCTGGAAGTCGTTCTCGGACTCGCCGTCGGTGAAGTTGGGCTCGCCGATCGCGATCTCGGGGTTCCCGTCGCCGTCGAAGTCCTCGAGCGTGGCGAGGGCGGCGCCGAACCAGGCGTCCCGGTGGGAGCCGACGACCCGGTAGTGGGCGTCGTTGGCGTTGCTCTCCCCCGACCAGTCCTCGCGGCCGTCGTAGATGTAGACCGCACCCTGCCCGACGCCGCCGATGGCCGCCTCGGGGGACGAGACCACGAGCTCGGGGAGATCGTCTGCCGGGTTGCTGGTGTCGGCGAGCAGCGCGGCCGTTTCGCCGAACCGCTTGTCGCTGAAGCCGCCCAGGATGACGCCGTCGGGCACGACGTCGAGGCCGTTGGCGTCCCCGAAGTGCAGCCGCAGGTTGCCGCGCCCCTCCCGCTGGGCGTCGTCGTCGGTCGCGCTGAGGAGCTCCTGGACGAGGAGATCGTCGACCCCGTCCCCGTTGAGGTCGAGCACCGTGAGGGCGGCGCCGAGTCGGTCGCCGCCGCTCATGGTCAGGTCCGGGTCCGCGCCCAGGCCGGCGGGTCCGCCGTACCAGACGAAGACGCGACCCTCCCCGCCCTCGCAGCCGGGTGCGCCCACCGCCAGGTCGGCCCGGCCGTCGCCGTTGAAGTTGCCGATCGCGATGGCCGCGGCGAAGTTGGCGCCGGGGCCGTCGTCGACGCACAGGCGGTACGAGGCCGCCACCTCTTCCAGCGACGTCGTGCCGTCGAAGGCGGCGTCGCTGTAGTCGACCCAGACCCGGTTGAACAGGCCCGACGCGATGACCACGTCGGCCACGCCGTCGCCGTCGAAGTCGCCCGCGTCGGTCAGGCTGGGCCGGGTCTCGTCCGCCAACGCCGAGTCCTCGTCCTGCAGGTAGCCGTCCCACCGCGCGACCGCGTCGGGGGCGCCGACCTTGCCGGCCCAGCCGGAGACCGGGCCGGGGTAGAGCAGGACCTTGCCGGCGGCGCCTGCGTTGGGCTCGGCGACCAGCAGATCCACCTCGCCGTCGCCGGTGGCGTCCGGGACGAAGGCGAACCGGAAGACGGCGTCGCTGCCGACCTTGCCGTCGCTGACGTCGATGTCGTTCCAGTCGGCGACGCCGCTGCGCGGGGGGCCGCCCGCGTCCCCCAGGTAGACCCGAAGGACCGAGGGGAAGGTCACCGGCCCCTCGTCCTGGGGCGCGCTGACCGCGAAGTCGCTGAGGCCGTCGCCGTCGAGGTCGCCGGGGGACTGGATGTACCAGCCGAGGTTGTCGATGTAGTTCGGCCCCAGCCAGCGGGGTCCGATGTCGTCGAGCTCGACCTCGACGGGATCGGCGGAGGCCGCGGCGGGGAGCAGGGTGCAGGCGAGCAGCAGGGCGAGGGTCGAGCGGGCCATTGCCGGAGTCTACGGGCCAGTGCACGGCGGGGAAAGGGCGGGCAACTACCTGCGCTGGCGCTCGGAGTTCGGCGTGATAGCGTCGCCGCCATGCGTTTGTCCCGCCGATGTCATCTGGTCTTGCTGTCTTCCCTGTTCAGTCTGGGCTTGTTCGGCTGCCCCGCGGACGGGGAGCCCCCCGAGCCGACCCCCGGCCCCACCCCCGGCGTCGACCCGACGGTGCGGGCGGTCGAGGGCGAGGCGCGGGCCGGCGCGCTCGAGGTGGGTCACGAGTCCGCTCTGCTCGAGGGGTTGGCGGCCGAGGCGAAGCCGGGCGACACGATGATCTACAACCGCTTCGCGCGGTTCGTCGTCCAGGGGCCCTACCAGTCGCACGGCTACATCGACACCGGCGGCTCGATCATCGACGCCGACCTCGTGCGCCCCGAAGGGCAGCTCGGGCGTGACCCCATCGACGACGTGTTCATCTCCAACGGGGTCGGCTGGCTGTTCCACGCCGACACCGTCGCGGTTGCGGCCGACGGCAGCGACGGCGGCGCCGCCGTGGTCGAGGCGACGGGGGCCCTGATCCGCTGGGCGTTCATCGAGGGCGCGGTCGAGACCGACGTGCCCCTGCTCGAGGAGGTGGATGTCGGGATCGTCGTGCGGTACGTGCTCGAGCCGGACTCGTACACGCTGCGCATCGAGGCGACCTACACCAACCGCGGCAACGGCGTCGCGCGCATCAACCCCTCCCTCGGCTGGCTCGCGTCGGACGAGGATCTGTGGAGCTGGGCCGCGCACCAGGGGTTCGATCCGGACCAGTTGGACGACCTGGACGCGATCGGCGGCGTCGGCAAGTACGGCGAGGCGACCTTCAGCTTCTGGCCCGACGAGGGCCAGCTGCGGTCGCTGGGCATCGCGGCGCTGGTCTCGTCGGCCGGGATCTCGGCCACCAGCCTGGGCTGGACCGACCTGGAGGAGGAGGCGTCCGTGACCTTCGTCCGGAACCTCAGCGTCGCGCCGGACGTGCTGACGGCCGAAGCCGAACGACGGAGGCACCAGGGGCTGCCGCTGGCGTCGGTCTCGGGCACGGTCACGGGGCCCGACGGCGCCGGGGTGGAGGCCGCTCGGGTCTGGTTCGTCGACGGGGAGACCGTCGCAGGCTTCGCGATGACCGCCACCGACGGCAGCTGGTCGGCGGAGATCGAGCCCGGGACGTGGGACGTCTACGCGGTCGGCCGGGCGGATGGCGACTTCGTACCGATGCCCGCAGGGGCCGGCCGGTACGGCCCCTACGCCCACGCCGCGGCCAACGGGCGGGTGCTCGCCGCGCTGGACGGCACGGCCCCCGGCACGCCGCTCCCCCTCGCGGCCGGCTGGCCGGTGCCGGCGCCGGCCTCGGTGACGACCTCCGCCGACCCGGTCACGGGGATCGACATCCAGTTGGAGGGGCGAGGCACCCTCGTCCTCGACGTCACGGACTCCGACGGCGCGCCCCTCCCCGCCTACGCGGAGGTGCACGGCGACGCGGCGGTGGCGGCGCAGGTGCCCGACGGCCTGCGCAAGCACCTCGGCATCGAAGGCGGCACCCGCTTCGCCCGCATCTGGACCGGGGACGGCCACGTGGAGCTGCCCATCCCCGCGGGGACGTGGAGCGTGTCGGCGGAGCACTCCTGGCGGCACGAGCGGACCGCCGGGGAGGTCGAAGTGGCGGCGGGATCGGCGGGCGCGATCGAGTTCGCCCTGGAGCGCACGGTGCCGCCGGACGGCTGGCTGGCGCTGGACTCGCACCTCCACGCGGCCCCCAGCAACGACGGCCACCTGGCGATGGAGCATCGCCTCATCGCCTGCGCCGCGACGGGCGTCGACCTGCCGGTCAACACGGATCACGACCGCATGGCGGACTACCGCCCCCTGGCCGCGGCGCTCGGGCTGGACGACCGCATGCAGGTGCTGCCCGGGGTCGAGGTCTCTCCGGTGGTGCGCGGCCACTTCAACCTGTTCCCGGTGGAGCCGGACCCGTCGCTGATCAACGGCGGCGCCGAGCCCTGGTGGATCTTCCCGGAGACCCAGCAGGAGCTGTTCGATCGGATCTTCGAGACCGGCACCGAGGACAGCGTCCTGCAGATCAACCACGGCCGATCGCCGGGGATGATGGAGTTCGCCGGCTACAGCCCCAACAACGGGCAGGTCAACAGCGAGGACATGTGGTCCTGGGACTTCAACGTGTTCGAGCTCGTCAACGGCACCGGGCACGGGGACGTGCCGCCGCTGCGGGAGGACTGGTTCAGCTTCCTGAACCTGGGCCGGACCAACAAGATCCCGACCGGCGTGTCGGACAGCCACGGCCGCGGCTCGCCCTGCGGCTACGGCCACACCGACATCTTCCTGGACACCGACGACCCGACGTCGGTGACGCCGGGGCAGATCACCGACGCGCTGATGGCCGGGCACACGGTCGTCGCGGGCGGCCTGACGCTGCGCGTCGAGTCGACCGAAGGCGCCATCCCCGGGGACACGGTCGTGGGCGGCGAGCACGAGATCACCGCGCGCGTGCTCGCGCCTGCGCACATCCGGGCGACGGAGCTGCGCCTCTACCGCAACGGCGTGGTGGTCGCCTCGGTCGAGGTGCCCGAGGAGTCGGTGGACGGCCTCTGGATCGAGCACACGTTCGAGGTCGAGGACGACGAGGACGCCTGGTACGTCGTCGAAGCGGAGGGCGGCGGCGGCATCGGCGGCGTCTGGCACGGCGGAAAGCCCTACGCGATCGCGTTCGCGATCTTCGTCGACGTCGCGGGCGACGGCTGGGAAGCGCCGGGCCTCTAGTGGTCCAGCACAGGGATTCTGGTGAGTCCTCGTGCGCCCTGCCCGCCGCTGCCTGCGTTGGTCGTCGGTCGCGGGGGAAACACCCCGCTCCGCTCCTCCCGCCTTGTCATCAACGCGCAGGCCATCACGATCAACTCACCGAATTCCCTGTGCAGAACCACTAGGAGCGTGTAGCGCATTGGCCACCTGTCGCCCCATGGACCGGATGCGTCCG
>CAYQEG010000298.1:0-8620 GCA_964416435.1 uncultured Rickettsiales bacterium | reverse complement strand
TACGCCGTCGCAGACCTCGGTGTTGCCGGGGAAGTTGTTCGGATCGTCGTCGTCGCAGTCGTCGCACACGCTGACGCCGTCCCCGTCGGCGTCCGCCAGGGTGCCGTAGTACTCGTGCCGGTCTGCCGGGCCGCTGCCGGAGTTGCCGCCGACCTGGTGGAACAGGCCGTTGCTGTCGAACACCCCGCCCATCTCGCGGTTGGCCCCGAACGGGTTGGCGCCGAGGCTGTCCCAGCTGTCCGCCGCGACGTCGTACGTCCAGGTGTCGCTGAAGATCGGCGAGCCGCCGTCGAAGTAGTTGCTGCTGCCGCCGAAGACGTAGACGAGGCCGTCGACGGGGTTGATGTCGACGCCGTGCATGTAGCGGGCGCCGCCGGGCAGCGACGTGCCGAAGGACCAGCTGTTGGTAGCGGGGTTGTATCGCTGCACTGCCGCGGTGGCCGGACCGAGCTCCATGTTGCTGGCGCCCCAGCCGGCGATCAGAACGATGAGCCCGGTCTCCGGGTCGTAGACCGCGCCGGCCCCGAACCCGCCGACCAGCGGCGCCGCCGCCGCCGACCAGCTGTTCGTCACGGGGTCGTAGACCAGGTGCTCGCTGCCCAGGTCCTCGCCGCCGATCCAGTGGATCAGGCCGGTGTCCTCGTCGACGACCCACGCCGGCTCCCAGCTGTTGGTGCCGGTCGGCGCGGTCGCCAGCGTCGTCCAGACGCCGGTGCCGGGGTCGTACCGACGCAGCAGGCCGGGGGAGGCGGTGACCCCGCCGGTGACGTAGATGTTGCCGTCGGGGTGCCAGGCGGCCTTGCCGCCGTAGCTCGACCAGCCGTTGCCGACGAGGGTCTCCCAGACATCGCTGCAGACGTTGTACCGGTGGGCGGAGTTGAGCGAGACCGGGAAGCTGAAGATCGTCGACTTGCCGTTGAACGAGTAGATCCATCCATCGTCGTCGGCGGCGACCGCGTTCTGGGAGACGGCGAACCCGGGGTTCGTCGAGTCGGTCCACTGGGCCGACGCAGTAGTGGGCACCGCCCACGCGCACACGCACGTGAGGAGGGCCACGACCAGGCAAGGCGTACGCGGCATGACAGCTCCGTCGTCGCCGACCTCCCGGGAGGTCGGGCCGGCGAGCCGGAGACGGGTCGGGTCTCAAGGGCTGGCTCGGCTCTGTCGCTTTAGCACGTGCCGGTCTGCTTGTTTATGTCTTTCCTACCCCGTTCAACGGGCCGAACCGCCGCTGAGCTCGGGGGTGAGAACGGACAGGGCCGAGGCCTGTCGAAGCCGGGCCCGCGAGCGCCAGAAGTCGTGCACGGCGGGGGTGGCGGCCTCGACCTGCCCGCCGACGACGGGCACGGCCAGGGTGATGCCCTGGGCGTCGGCCAGCGCCTGGAGCTCGACGATCGGGTCGTCCCAGGCGTGCAGCGCCAGGTCGAACGTGCCCCAGTGCACCGGCAGCAGCACGTCGGCGCCGACCTGGCGGTGGACCTTCGCCGCCTCGCCGGGCCCCAGGTGGATGCTCCCCCAGCTGGGGTGGTACGCCCCGATCTCGACCATCGCCACGTCGAAGTGGCCCAGCCGTTCGGGGATCTCGGTGAAGCCGTCGTAGGGCCCGGTGTCCCCGCTGAACCAGGCGCTGTGCTCCGGCCCGATCACCGCCCAGGACGTCCACAGGGTGCGGTTCCGATCGCCCAGCCCGCGGCCGCTGAAGTGCCGGGCCGGCGTGCTCACCAGCCGCAGGTCGCCGACGGGCGCCTCCTGCCACCACTCCAGCTCGGTGATGCGCTCGGCGGGAACGCCCCACGACTCCAGGTGGGCGCCGACCCCCAGGGGAACCAGCCAGGGCACGTCGCGGTCCTTCAGGGCGAGGACCGTCGGGAGGTCGAGGTGGTCGTAGTGGTCGTGGGAGATCAGGATCGCGTCGAGCTCCGGCAGCGCGTCCAGCGGCAGCGGGGGCTCGTGGAACCGCTGGGGCCCCATCCAGCGGAACGGAGAGGCCCTCGGCCCCCACACCGGGTCGGTCAGCACCAGGTGCCCGTCGATCTCGATCAGCATCGAGCTGTGGCCCATCCACGTCACGCGCAGCCCGCTCGTGGGGGCGAGGGCGGCCGGGTCGGGGGTCTCCAGGGGCACCGCGACGTCGGGCCGCCGGGCCGCCCGCTTCGTGAAGAAATCGAGCATCGGGGCCGACTCCCCCTTCACCATGACGCTGGTGGCCACGGGGTTGACGAAGGTGTTGCCGTCGAACATCGACGACGACTGCATGCGGGCCAGTCGGTCGCCGGTGGGGGCGGCGCCGAACGCGGCGCCGCGGGTGGCGATCCAGCCGAGGGAGGTGAGGCTCACGAGGGCGACTCCGAGGACGAGGGCGATACGCGCGCCCCGGCGGGGCGCGCTGCGGCAGCACGTCCGCCCAGGACGTGCGAGAGCTGGCTTGAGGCGGGACATGGTTCTCCAGGGATAGTCCCCGGTCGGCGCTTCCGCGAGGCGTGGCGCGATCCGTTGGTGCGTTGGCGCGATCGGGCGGTCGATCCCTTGGTCCATACTGCCGCTCGAACGGAGGGCCGCGTGAGCACGATCTACCCCGAGGGCCTGACGCAGCTGGGCGACGGGCTGCACGCGTACCTGCAGCCCGACGGCTCGTGGGGGCTGAGCAACGCCGGGCTGATCGTCGGCGACGGGGAGTCCCTGCTCGTCGACACGCTGTACGACCTGGGCCGCACGCGGGCGATGCTCGAAGCGATGGCGAAGGCCGACCCCGGCGCGAAGACCATCGACACCGTCGTCAACACCCACGCCAACGGTGACCACTGCTGGGGGAACGACGCCCTCCCGAGCGGGGCCGAGATCATCGCCTCGTCGGCCGGCGCAGCGGAGATGGCGGAGCTGCCGCCCAGGCAGCTCGCGATGCTCGTCAAGCTGTCCAGGGCCACCGTCAGGTACGGCGCGCCGATGCGTGGGCTGCTGCGGCTGCTCGGCGCGTTCGGCCTGCGCAAGGCCGGGGCGATCGCCGACGCCGCGCCGTTCGTCGTGCACGCCTTCGACCGCTACGACTGGGACGGCGTCGGGCTCCGCGAGCCGACCCGCACCTTCGACGGCGAGCTGACCCTGGACGTCGGCGGCCGCGCGGTCGAGCTCGTCGAGGTCGGCCCTGCGCACACCCAGGGGGACGTGCTGGTGCACGTGCCGGACAGCAAGACGGTGTTCACCGGGGACATCCTGTTCAGCGGAGCCCACCCCATCGTCTGGGCTGGGCCGTTCAGCAACTGGATCGCCGCCTGCGACCGCATCCTCGCCTGGGAGCCCGAGCGCGTGGTGCCGGGGCACGGGCCGCTGGCGACGGTCGACGAGGTCCGGCGGGGCCGGGAGTACCTCGTCTACGTCTTCGACGAGGCGAAGAAGCGACGCGCGGCGGGCATGGGGTTCGAAGAGGCGGCCCGGGACATCGCGTTGGAGGGCTTCGGCGACTGGTCCGAGGCGGAGCGGATTGTGGTGAACGTGCGGATGGCCTACAGCGAACTCGACTCCGAGAGCGCGCCGCCGGACGCGGTCGCGCTCTTCGCGAGCATGGCGGCCTACTGGCAGGAGGCGAACGGGTGACGATGAGACGGACGACGACCTGGATCCTCGCGCTGGCGCTGCTGCTGCCGGTGCTCGCGTGGGCGGGAGGCCGGCTGGCCCCGGTGAGGGTGTTCGCCGCCCGGCTGGACGCCTCGATGAACGGCGCGCTGGAGGGCAAGGCCGGCGCCGAGGCGTTCGACCCGTGGCGGGTCGATCCGGCCATCGACGACGAGCTGGCGGCGCTGCGCAAGGAGATGCTCGGGGCCGGCGGGGCCCGGCTCGAGCTCGTCGGCTTCGAGTTCGAGCTGGTGTTCGCCGACGGCGCGGGGCGGGTGGTCGAGGCCGAGGTCGTCGTGATCCCGGGCGCCGACAAGGTCGGCCTGCTGGAGTTCGACGTCGACGAGCGGTCCGGGGCGTCGGGCGTGCCGATCGCGAGCCCTCCGGCAGGCGCGGAGTCCATCGCCGGCACCGCCCGGGCCCTCGCGCGCGAGCTCCAGTCGGAGCGGTGCGCCGAGATCTGGATCCCCGACCCGACCGTGCGCTGGCCCGACGCGCCCTTCCTGGCGGAGGCGAAGGCTGAGCTGGACGAGCTGCGGGCCGCCCTCCCGGAGCGGTGCGGCCTCCTCGGGGGGGACCTGGCGCTGACCCACTTCGACGTCGACGACTTCGGCTTCTTCGTGTGGGCCGCGGACGGCTCCCTCGTCGGCTTGATCGACGGCGACCTGGAGATCGACGAGGCCGCCGTCGCGGTGGACCTGGGCGGCTTCGAGAAGCCTCCCGAGCCCCCGGAGCCCCCCGAGCCGGCCGAGCCGGCCGAGCCGCAGCAGCCCGCCCCCCGGGAGTCGGAGGGCGGGGCCGCGCCGGACTAGGAGCCTGGAGCGCATAGCCGCCTGTCGCCCCGAGGACCGGATGCGCCCGATCCCGGCGTTGCTCCTCGTCGCGCATTCCCGATGCATCTCCTCGTCGCGCCTTGGCCTCGGACGCCCCGGTCTCACGGGGCTCGTGCTCCAATGCGCTCCAGGCTCCTAGTCCTCCCCTGGCGGTCAGGGCAGGGCCAGCGGGTTGGGCACCCAGAACAGGTCGACCCCGGCGTTGTCGTCCGGGATGGGCGCCAGCAGCGCCTCCTCCGAAGACTGGAAGATCAGCCCCGCGCCGTCGTCGCTCAGGTCGATCGGCACGCCTACGTCGAGCAGGTTGGCCTGCCCCTCGCAGCCGACGCTCGCCGCCGCGGTCTGGCCGGCCACGCGGTCGCGCACGTACAGGTCCCGCACGCCGACGGCGCCGGTCGCGTCCAGGGCGCCTTCGCTGAGGAACGCCACGTAGCGCCCGTCGCCGGACAGCCGGGCCTCCAGGCTCTCGTGGGTCGACGGCACCTCGAGCGAGTCGACGCTGACCCGCTCGACCGTGCCGCTCGCCAGCGTGACGACGAAGATGTCGTTCACCCCTTCGAGGTCCCCCGCCACCAGGTTGCTCGCCTGGGACAGGAACGCGACGGTCGTGCCGTCGGCCGAGAGGACCGGCTGGTTGCTGTGCCCGTCGGCCGCCGGCACCCCGATCGGCAGGTTGATCCGGCTGGTCGTGCCGGCCTCGCGGTCCCGCACGAAGATGTCGACGAAGGCGTCTGAGTCCGCCGACACGAGGTCCCACGCCATGGAGCTGAAGGCGACCCGGTCGCCGTCGTCCGAGATGGAGGCGTAGCCCGACGTCTGGATACCGTCGATGCCGGTGAGCGACTCGCTGATCAGCTCGATGTCCCCGGTGAGCCGCTCGTACACCCAGACGTCCGTGGTCGGGAACGTCACGACGGGGTCGAGGTAGGCGTACGAGGTGAACGCCACGGCGCTGCCGTCCCCGGACACGCTCGGCCCGTAGCTGCTCCCGGTCGCCTGGGTGCCGTCGCTGTTGACGCTGACGCGGACCGTCGAGCCGGCGTCGCGGTCCCACAGGAAGACGTCCCGGCTCCCGTTGGTGTCCCCGGGGACCAGGTTGCTGGCGTACGAGGAGTAGGCGATCCATCGACCGTCCGCGGAGATCGCGGGGTCGTAGCTCGCGTTGTCCGCCTCGACCCCGTCTCCGTCGACGCTGACCCGCTCGATGAGCCCCGTCGCGCGGTCGAGCACGAAGATGTCGGTGAACCCGTTGGTGTCGTCATCGACCAGGTCCGAGGCGTCCGACTCGAAGGCGACGAACCTCGCGTCGTCGGACGCGGCGGCGGCCCGGCTGGAGGCCTCGGGGACCGCTCCGTCCGGCGTGAAGCTCAGCAGCTCGAAGCCGCCGCCGCAGGACACGTCGACGAAGACCTCGGCGCCGTCGTTGAGGCCGTCGGGGTCCCCGACGAGGTAGTCGAACCGATCGGCGCCGACGAACCCGGCGTCGGGGCTGTAGAGCACGCCGCCGGCGGACCGGCTCGTCGTGCCGTGCTGACCGTGGCTCAGCAGCTCGATCTCGAGGGGGTCGCCGTCGGGGTCGGAGTCGTTGTCGAGCACGTCGATCCAGACGTCGAGCCCGACGATCGTCGACGCGAAGTCGTCGGTCGCGTCGGGAGGCCGGTTGGGCTGCACGTCGTCGTCGTCGATGACGTCGTCGTCGTCGGGGACCACGTCGTCGTCGTCGGGCGAGGTGTCGTCGTCGTCGACCGTCACGTCGTCGTCGTCCACCCCGTCGTCGTCGTCGACGGCGGGACAGGACAGCAGGGTGACGACCCCGACCACGAGGGTGATTCCGTAGACCCACATGGCGGCCACTTCCAGGAGGTAGGTACGCATCGTCGACTCCTCGTGTCACCGGCCCTCAGGGCGCGGACCCGTCGCAGTCCTCGTCGATCTCGTTGCCCGGCACCTCCGGCTGGTCGGGCGCGACCAGGGGCGTGGTGTCGTCGCAGTCCCCGCCCAGCTCGCTGAATCCGTCGCCGTCGTCGTCGGCGTGGGCGGTGCCTTCGTCCACCACGCCGTCACAGTCGTTGTCCCGCCAGTCCGGGAGCTCGACGGCGCCCGGCCAGGACGAGACGTCGTCGTCGTCGCAGTCGCCTTCGTCCTCGCTGTACCCGTCGTTGTCGTCGTCGCTGGCGGTGGTCCCCTCGTCGATGGCCACGTCGCAGTCGTTGTCCAGGCCGTCGGCGAGCTCGGGGGCGCCGGGGTAGACGGTCGGATCGCCCTCGTCGCAGTCACCGCCGTCGGGGCTGTAGCCGTCGCCGTCGGGGTCCTCGACGCCGTGGTCGATCTCCCCATCGCAGTCGTCGTCGATCCCGTTGCCGTCGATCTCGGTCCGGCCGGGCCTGACCTCGGGGGCGCCGTCGTTGCAGTCGCCCTCCAGCTCGGTGAAGCCGTCGCCGTCGTCGTCGAAGGCCTCGGTGCCCTCGTCGACCAGCCCGTCGCAGTCGTCGTCGATGCCGTTGAGCCACTCGAACGCTCCCGGGGCGACGTCGCTGTCGCGGTCGTCGCAGTCGCCGCCGCAGCCGGTGACGCCGTCGTGGTCCTGGTCGTAGACCTCCGGCAGCCCGAGGGTGCACGCGTTGCCCTGCACCCGGGTCGAGCCGAGCAGCTGGCCGGTCTCCAGCCGGGGCGCGAAGTCGTCCACCGCCGCCAGCTCGTCCGGGGGCGTGAAGCTGACCGGCACCGCGAGGGTGTGGCCGGCCGCGATCTCGACGGGCACCGCGCTCGCCGCGTGATACGACGGGTGGAGCAGACCCCAGGTCGACACGATCATCGGCACCGCGCCCACGTTGCTGATCTCCACCACCTCCGTCCGGCTCTCCCCGGGGAGCACCGGGCCGAACTCGAGCAGCGGCGGTTCGAGGATCGCGTCGGGCAGCACCGCGTGGCCCCGCGCCAGGATCTGCACGATCGCCGGGTCCGTGTCGCCCACGACGACCAGCTGCGCCTGGTGCCAGCCCGGCCCCCTCGGCGTGTAGCGGAAGGCGATCAGCTCGGTCTCGCCCGCGTACAGGACCGGCAGGGCCTCGTCCTCCACGGAGAACCAGCCGCCGTCGATGTTGACCACGCTCGCCTCGAACAGCTCGACCTCGTGGCCCGTCGCCACGTCGACGCGGACCTCGAACAGGACCGAGTCACCGACGAGCACGTCGCCGAGATCGAGCAGCGGCGGCGACATCGTGAACGACGACGAGCCGCGGCTGATCGTGTTGTCCGTGCAGCCGGCCGCGAGGGCCGCCAGCGCCGTCACCAGGAGCACGAGCAGGACCCCCGCGCTTCGCTGATGCTTGCCATTACGACGCCGGCGGCGGACGAAGATCCCCGCTGCCATCACGAGGGCCAGCCCAGCCACGCCCGGGCCGGCCCCCGCGCGGTCGCCGAACGAGCCGGCGCAATCGTCACAAGCCTTCATCACAGGAACCTCCCCGCCGTACGGGGGCTCGTCGTCGCAGCCCTCGTCGACGACTTCGTCGCAGTTGTTGTCCAGGCCGTCGCACAGCTCGGTCGCGCCGGGCCACATCCAGCCGTTGGTGTCGTCGCAGTCGCCGTCGTCCCGGGTCCAGCCGTCGCCGTCGCGGTCCAGGTCGTCCTCGTCGATGGCGCCGTCGCAGTCGTCGTCGATCCCGTTGATCGGATCCCCCGCGCCGGGGTGCACCGTCGGGTCGTCATCGTCGCAGTCGCCGCCCTGTTCGGAGAAGCCGTCGCCGTCGTCGTCGGTCGTCGGCCCGCCCTCGTCGACCGTGCCGTCGCAGTCGTCGTCGACGCCGTTGGCGGGCTCGTTGGCCCCTGGGTGCACCGCCGGGTCCCGGTCGTTGCAGTCGCCGTCGACTTCGCTCCAGCCGTCGTGGTCGTCGTCGAAGCACTCGGTCCCCTCGTCGACGATCGCGTCGCAGTCGTCGTCCAGGTCGTTGCAGTACTCCGGCGCCCCGGGATAGACGGACGCGTCCTCCGGGTGGCAGTCGCCCGCCCCCCAGGTGTAGCCGTCGCCGTCCAGGTCCTCGGCGTTGACGTCGACGTAGCCGTCGCAGTTGTCGTCCACGCCGTTGTCCGTCTGCTCCCAGACCCCGGGCGCGACCGCCGCGTCGGCGTCGTTGCAGTCGCCTTCCAGCTCGGTGTAGCCGTCGCCGTCGTCGTCG
>CAYQEG010000297.1:0-8625 GCA_964416435.1 uncultured Rickettsiales bacterium | reverse complement strand
CACGTCCAGGTCCTCGTCGGTCTGGCCGTCGCAGTCGTTGTCCAGGTGGTCGCCGATCTCGGCGGCGCCGGGGTAGACCCAGACGTGGTCGTCGTCGCAGTCGCCGTCGGCCTCGGTGAAGCCGTCGCCGTCGTCGTCGTAGCAGCCGGTGCCGTCGTCGACGATGCCGTTGCAGTCCTGGTCGATCCCGTCGCACAGCTCGGGGGCGCCGGGGTAGACGGTGGCGTCGTTGTCGTCGCAGTCGCCGCCGCCGCCGGTGAAGCCGTCGCCGTCGGCGTCGTCGCAGTCGGTGCCCTCGTCGATGAGGCCGTCGCAGTTGTCGTCGTAGCCGTTGCACACCTCGACCGCGAGCGGGTTGACGAGGTCGTCGTTGTCGTTGCAGTCGGTGCCGCTGGCGCCGCCGTCGTAGCCGTCGCCGTCCACGTCGGTGAGGTCCGCGCCGGAGCAGTCGGGGTCGAGCCCGGCGTACGGCACGTCCACGGCGCCGGGGTTGATCGCCGGTTCGGTGTCGTCGCAGTCGTCGCCGCCGGCGGCGATGTCCGCGTAGCCGTCGCCGTCCAGGTCGGTGCTGTCGACGCCGTCGCAGTCCTGGTCGATCCCGTCGTACGGGATCTCCGGGGCGCCCGGGTAGATCGACGGGTCGTAGTCGTTGCAGTCGTCGCCGCCGACGATCGAGCCCTCGTAGCCGTCGCCGTCGACGTCCGTCCAGTCCGAGCCGTCGCAGTCCTGGTCGATCCCGTCGTACGGGATCTCCGGCGCGCCGGGGTACGACAGCGGGTTCAGGTCGTTGCAGTCGGTTCCGCCGACGCAGGCGCAGTCGTAGCCGTCGTTGTCCAGGTCGGCGAGGTCGGAGCCGTCGCAGTCCTGGTCGATCGCGTCGTACGGGATCTCCGGGGCGCCGGGGTAGATGGTCGGGTCGGTGTCGTTGCAGTCGCCGCTGCAGGCGCTGACGCCGTCGAAGTCGACGTCGCTGTCCTCGTCCACGAGGCCGTCGCAGTCGTTGTCGATGCCGTCGCACAGCTCCGGGGCGCCCGGGTAGATGAACACCTGGGTGTCGTCGCAGTCGTTGCACCACGGGAACCCGTCGCCGTCACCGTCGAAGGAGGGGTCCTCGTCGACGAGGCCGTCGCAGTCGTTGTCCTCCCCGTCACAGATCTCGGGGGCGCCGGGGTAGGTGTTGGCGTTGGTGTCGTCGCAGTCGCCGTCGCAGGTCTCCCAGCCGTCGCCGTCGTCGTCGGTGCAGGGGGTGTCGACCTGGAACTCGAAGATGCCGACCGCCCAGCTCAGGCAGTCGTTGTTGGCCGCTGGCTCCGCCGTCGCCAACTGGGTGCTCGTCATGCCGACGTTGACGTAGGACAGGACGTCGTAGGTGTGGTCGTCCCACATGTTGCCGTCGCCCCACGAGCCGTCGCCGCCGATGTACACCTCGCCGCTGTCGATGGTGTAGCTGCCGAACTTCGTCGAGCCGTCCTGGGCGGACTGGCCGTCGGCGACGATGTAGTGGGCCTTGGCGTAGTACGGCGTGGAGTCGACCGAGAAGCCGCTGAAGGTCAGCAGGTCGTAGGTGTTGTCCGACCGGATGTTGCCGTCGTAGATGACGATGTGGCTGTCTTTGTCCGGGTGGCCGTCCTCGTAGATCATCACCACCGAGGCGCCCTGGCCGTCGGTGTTGTTGGAGAGCCACTGGATGCCGGAGACCGAGTATGTGCCGTTGCCGTTGCCGGTGATGTACTCGCTGACGTTGGCGCGATAGGTGCGGTTGTTGCCGCCGTAGCTGCCCCAGCAGGTGTTGGAGTGGGCGCCGATCTCGTTGCCCGTGATGGAGTAGCCGTTGAAGATCGCGGTGCTGTCGCCGGCGCCGCCGATGGTGACCCAATACAGGTAGGCGGTGTTGACGGTCGCGGCGGCTGGGATGCCCGAAATCGTGATGTAGCCGGTCGCGGGCCCGCCGCGACGCTGGGCGAGGCCGACGCCTTCGGTGACGACGCCGCCACCTTCGACGACCATCGTCTGGAACTGACCGAGGGTGCCGCTGCCATCGGCGAGCCCGGTCGCCGGGACGAGGAGCGCCGCGATGAGGACGGCGATGGCGCTTTGCGCGCGGACGTGGGGCGTCATCTGAGGGAACCCTCCTGTTGCGATTCCATCCTAGTGGACCGAAGAGTAGCCGGAAAGCCAGAAACGACGGTTCCTGGGGGTACTCTCCACCCCATGCGGGTCGCACTCGCGCAATGCGAACTCGAGCATCGGCACCAGGCGCCGCACCTCGCGATGTGCCTGTTCGCCACCGACCTCCGCCGGGACGGGCACGACGTCTCCTGCACGCTGCTGCATCCGACCGCGCTGGACGACTGGACGGAGCGCCACGCCGGCGCCTTCGACCTCCTCGTGCTCGACTCCATCTTCCCGTTCGCGTTCGTAGAACGGCTCGCCGCGATCGGCGCCCCGGTGGTGGTCGGCGGGCACAACGCGCTGCAACACGCCCTGCGGGGGCCGTGCGACCTGGCGATCGTGGGCCCTGGCCGGGCGGCGCTGCGTCGGCTGGTCGAGACCCTGGCGGCGGCCGGGGACCCGCTGTCGGTCCCGGGGGTGTGGCGTCGGCGCGCGGGCCGGGTCGAGTGCGGCCCCGACCCCGGGCCGATGCGGCTCGACGCCGAGCTCGAGCCGTTCGAGCCGGACCTGGAGTGGGCCTACGCGGGCCCCCCCCGGGCGCCCGAGAGCAACCTGCGGGTGCCGTCGGTGGTCGCCGCCGCGGGCTGCGTCTGGAACCGCTCGACCCTCGGTGACGGCGGCCCCTACGCCGACGTCCGGCCCCGCCTCCCGGACATCGCGATGTCGGCCGAGGCGGAGCGCCGGCTGCGCGTGGAGGTCGAGCAGGAGGGCGGCTGCACCTTCTGCGCGTTCCGCTACACCGCTCCCTCCCGGGGGAGCCTCGACCGCGTGCTGCAGCAGGCCTCGGCGCTGCTGCAGCGGGGCGCGAGGGGGCTGTCGCTCCAGACCGAGCACCCGACCCCGACGCTGCTCCCCTTGCTGCGTGGCCTCCACCAGCGCGGGCTGTCGGACCGGGTCGAGGAGCTGCACGCTCGGACGATCCCGTGGCTGCTCCTGGAGCACCGGGACGCGCTCGTCGAGGCGATCGAGCTCGCCGCCCGGCTCGACGTCCGGCTGGTGATGGGCCAGGTCGGCTTCGAGGCGTTCGACGACCCCACCCTGGGCGTCTATCACAAGGGCCTGACGGCGGAGCAGAACCGGGCCGCGGCGCGGCTGCTGGGGGAGCTGTCGGCCGAACACCCCGGGTTCATCGGCACCGCCGGCCACGGCCTCATCCCGCTGCACCCCTGGTCGACGCCGGAGGACCTGCTCGAGACCATCGCCGCCTGCCGGGCCGACGCCCCCTGGCTGCTGCATCAGGTGCACCCCGCCAGCCGGGTGGAGTTCTACGACGAGTGGACCCCGCTGTTCTGGAAGGCCCAGGACGACGACCTGCTGAAGCTCGCCCCCGACCGCTTCGGCTGGGACTGGACCTACGCCGACGCCCGCACCGGCGAGGCGATGGCCGTCGCCGGCGCGCTGCTCGCCGAGGGAGCCCCCGACTCCGCCGACGTCGTCGAGGCGGTGCTCCGCACCCTGCTCGACACGCCCGACCCGGACGAACGCCGGCAAGCGTGGCTTTCGATGCGGGCGGAGGCCCGTCGAACTACATTGCACGCTGACCTGTAGGGAGCACGATGAGAACGATCCCCGGAGCCGCCGCGACCCTGGTCCTCGCGCTTCTGCTCGGTTGCCCCCCCGCGGACGACGACGACGCGCCCCGGCCCAACGTCGAGTTCGTCCCCGCTGTCGCCGACCTGGGCGACCACGCGGTCGCCGTGAGCCTGCCGGAGCCGGTTGAGATCCGGCTCGTCAACCGGGGCAGCCGCCGGATCTTCGTCGACTCCCTGCGCGCCGCCGACCCGTGGCTCGCGGCGGGCCTGACGACGTCGACGCTGCCGGCCGCGGTGGAGCCCGGCGCCTGGGTGACGCTCCGGATCAGCTACGTCGGGGAGCCCACGTCGGGGGCCGAGACCGACTTCGGATCGCTGGTCACCGCGGTCGTGAGCCCCGCCAACTCGTCGGCCTTCGACCAGGTGACGGAGGCGCCCCTGGAGGTGCGACTCGGGCTGGAGTGCGACCTGGACGAGGACGGCTTCGCGGCGACCGAGTGCGGCGGCGGCGACTGCAACGACGTCAACCCGCTGCACAGCCCCACGACCGAAGAGATCTGCGACGGCCTCGACAACAACTGCAACGGGCTGCCGGACGCGGACGAGCCCGGCCAGCACGGCGAGCGGGACGCCGACGAGGACGGGTTCCTGTCGTGCCGTGACTGCGACGACGGCGACCCCCAGGTGAACCCCGACGCCCAGGAGCGGTGCGACGGCGTCGACACCGACTGCAACCCCGCGACCTACTTCGAGAGCGGGGAGACCGACTACGACGGCGACGGCTGGATCGGCTGCGAGGACTGCGACGACGAGGATCACGACAACGCCCCCGGCAACGTCGAGCACTGCGACGGCCAGGACAACGACTGCGACGGGCAGCTCAGCCCGCTCGAGATCGACGACGACGGCGACGACTACTCCGAGTGCAACGGCGACTGCAACGACCTGCGCGCCGACATCGCCCCCTTCGCCCCCGACGAGGTCGGAGACGGAGTGGATTCGGACTGCGACGGGGAGGACGGGTAGCATCGCTGCCGCGATGCATCGCCCCCCGCTCCGCCTCCTCGTCCTCCTCCCGGTCCTCGCCGCCGCCCCCGCGGCCGCCGAGGTCCCGCTCGGCCCCTTCCCCGACTGCGGCGCGACCCCGGACACCAACGGCTGCCCCGGGGAGTCCGGCAACTGGACCTTCTTCCACTTCACGCCCGACGTGGTCGCGGACACCATCCGGCCCGCCGAGCTGGAGCTGGGCATCGGCAACGCCGTGCTCCCCGCCTGGCAGCACGGAGTCGGGCGGTGGCAGAGCATCGTCGCCGTCGCCGACTCGGGGATCATGTGGCAGGAGGGGGACCTGGCGAACAAGGTCTTCCTCAACGTCGGTGAGCTGCCGCTGCCGCAGGACGCCGCCGGCGTCGACGCGGCCAGCCACGACCTGGACGGCAACGGCCTCGTCAACCTGCGCGACTACGCCGACGACCCGCGGGTCCTGCCCGACGCGGGGGACTGGCGATCGGATCACATGCTCGACCCGAGCGACCTGATCCACACCTTCAGCGACGACGTCGACGACGATGGCAACGGCTACGTCGACGACATCGCGGGGTGGGACTTCTTCGAGATGGACAACGATCCGTTCGCCACCAACGAGGAGGCGTACGGCGACCACGGCACCGGGGTGATGAGGAACGCCGGCGCCGAGGGAGGGGACGGCGGCCGCATCGGCGTCTGCCCCAACTGCGCGATCCTGCCGCTGCGGATCGGCGACTCGTTCATCACCACCGGCCCGATCGTCGCCGACGCCATCGGCTTCGCCCTGACCCACGACGCCGTCGCGATGGGCGCCGCCCTGGGCGGCATGAGCAGCCCGCCCATCCTCAAGGAGCTGATGCTCCGAGCGTGGGACGAGGGGCTGCTGATCGTCGCCGCGGCCGGCGACGAGACGTCCTCCCACCGCAACCAGCCGGCGTCCCTCGAGCACGCGCTGTCGGTGCACAGCATCAGCTCGGACCACCGCGAGTGGGAGGAGGGGAGCTCCTTCCTGCGGTTCGTCAACTGCAACAACTTCGGTCCCCGGGTCGAGCTGGTGGCGGCGACGCGCAACAGCTGCGCGACCGGCGCGGTGGCCTACATCGCCGGCGCGGCGGGGCTGCTCGACTCGCTGGGGCGGGACTACCTGGAGGTCCCGCTGACCGCCGCGGAGCGCTACCAGCTGCTGACGATGCTGGCGACCGACATCGACGTGCCGGAGTCCCGCGGCCCCGACGCCGACCCGGAGCTGTACCCGAGCTACCCGGGTTGGGACCAGGACTTCGGCTACGGCCGGCTCAACCTCGGCGCGGCGGCCCAGGCGATCGTCGACGGGGACATCCCCCCCGTCGCTACCATCGAGTCGCCCGACTGGTTCGAGTACTTCGACCGCGTGCACCACGACGAGCTCGGGCAGCCCCGCGGCACCGCCGAGGTCATCCGCGTCGAGGGCGTCGCCAGCGCGGAGCGGGCGGGGTCGTTCACCTGGACCCTGGAGTGGGGCGTCGGCAGCGACGTGCCGGCCGACGGCTGGCGGGTCGCGGGCGAGGGCAGCGGCGAAGGGGCGTTCGAGGGGGTGCTCGGCGAGCTCCCGATCGCGACGGTGCAGGCCACCGCGGCCGAGGGCTGCGACGCGCAGGTGCCGCCGGCGGCCGATCCCCTCGCCGGCACCGGCTTCGACCCGGGCTACACCTGCCCCGCGCTGGAGCGCCGGGACGGCATCCTCGGTCGCTCGGACAAGCTCGACCCCTACGGGATCACCTTCCGGCTCACCGTCACCGACGACGCCGGTCGGGTGGGCAAGCACCGCCGCCACGTCTACGTGCGCCAGGACGAAGCGATGCTGCCCGGCTACCCCGTCCGCATCGCCTCGGGCGAGAGCTCCCCCGCCCTCGCCGACTTCGACGGCGACGGCGCCTTCGAGGTCGTGATCGCAGACACCGGCGGCGTGGTGCACGTGCTGGACGGCGCCGGCGAGGCCCTGCCCGGCTGGCCGCAGCAGGTCGGCCTCGCCCCGCCGTGGGACCCCGACGACGACCGCAACCACCTCGGGGCCGACGGCCACGCCGACCTGGCCTCTCCGGGTCGCCAGAACATCGCCTCGTCCGTCGCCGTCGGCGCCCTGGACGGCAGCGGACCACCCGACGTGGTCGCGGCGACCCTCAACGGGGAGCTGTGGGCGTGGCGGGCGGACGGCTCGGTGCGGCCGGGCTTCCCGGTGACGATGGACTACGCCAACTGCGACCCGGCGCTGCGGGACGACAGCCACCGGTACGACTGCGGCTTCTTCGCCACCCCGACCCTCGCCGACCTCGACGGCGACGGTCGGCTGGAGATCCTCCAGCCCGGCATGGACCAGTTCCTGTACGTCTGGCAGGCCGACGGCGCCCCCCTGCCCGGCTGGCCGCTGAAGGTCCAGGACCCCGACTTCGAGGCGATCGCGGACCGCGAGGGTCGGATCCTCAGCAGCCCCGCGGTCGGCGACCTCGACATCGTGCTCGGCACCTCCCAGACCGCGGGCAGCGAGTTCGGCGGCTACGGCATGCTCTACGCGCTCGACACCGACGGGAGCATCCACGACGGCTGGCCCCTGACGCTCTTCGCCGGCTTCGCCGGGGCGCTCCCCTACATCGGGGAGGGGGTCGTCGTCTCCCCCGCCCTGGCGGACCTGGACGGCGACGGGGACCTGGAGATCGCGGCCAACGCGATCGCCGACCAGGGCTCGATCTTCCACCACGACGGCACGGTCGCGGTGGACTTCATCGCCATCGAGGAGGGCTACGGCCCCGGCTCCAACACCGACGAGCTGGCCGTGCTGATGATGGCCGCCAACGGCGCCTTCGCGGACGCCGACGGCGACGGCGCCCCCGACTACTTCGTGGGCGGCTCGGGCATCGGCTACGGCGGCAACATCCTCGCCTGGGCGACGCTCTTCGACCACGACCACGTGCTGCTCGGCTACTCGGGTCGAGCCGACGCCGACGGCCGCGGCTCGCCGCTGCCCGGCTTCCCGCGCCAGATGGAGGACATCCAGTTCTTCACCTCGCCGGTCGCCGCGGACCTCGACGGCGACGGCGACGCCGAGGTGATCGCCGGCTCCACGATGACGCTGCGGGCCTTCGACGCCCAGGGCAACGAGCCCGACGGCTTCCCGCTGTTCACCGCCGGCTGGATGCTCGGCGCCCCCGCGATCGGCGACGTCGACGGCGACGGCCTGCTCGACGTGATCGCGGTCACCCGGGAGGGCTACCTGTTCGCGTGGAGCACGCAGACCCGCGCCGACACCACGGTGGAGTGG
This sequence comes from uncultured Rickettsiales bacterium, assembly GCA_964416435.1. GTDB lineage: Bacteria > Myxococcota_A > UBA796 > UBA9615 > UBA9615 > CAYQEG01. The sequence continues at coordinate 600 of CAYQEG010000297.1, read as the reverse complement.
GCGATGCTCGGCCACGACGCCCGTCGCACCGGCAACTACCACACCCCCCTGCCGACCCAGGTCGGGCCCGAGGAGCCGACCGAGGGCTGCGAGGTGGCGCCCCCGTCGAGCGCCCCGGCCCGGCCGATCGGTCTCCTCGCGGTCGGTCTCCTGGCGCTCGCGGGCGGCCTCCGGCGCCGACGACGAGCCGCTTGAAGCGAGCACCCGTCGCGCGAGTGTGCGCGTACGCACGACACACACGTGGTTGGCTATGGCCCCCCTCGCGGACCCGGGCTATGCACCACCCGCATGCATGAACGCATGCCCCGGAGGTTGAAGGAACCCATGCGCAACTACGTTCAGAACCTGATCGCCGACCTGAAGTCCCGAACCCCCGCCGAGCCGGAGTTTCACCAGGCCGTCGACGAAGTCCTGGACTCGCTCGGGCCGGTGCTCGAGCGCCACCCGGAGTACCGCACCGCCAAGATCGTCGAGCGCATGGTCGAGCCCGAGCGGGTGATCATGTTCCGCGTGCCCTGGATCGACGATCGGGGCGACGTGCAGATCAACCGCGGCTTCCGCATCGAGATGAACAGCGCCATCGGCCCCTACAAGGGCGGC
>CAYQEG010000296.1:0-8629 GCA_964416435.1 uncultured Rickettsiales bacterium | reverse complement strand
GGCGTGGTCGTGGTGGTGGGGGTCGTCGTGGTGGTGGTCGTCGTCGTCATCCGCGGCGTCGTCGTCGTCGGAGGCGGCGTCGTCGTCGTCGGGGGCCGAGTCGTCGTCGTCCGAGGGGCAGCCGGAGAGGGCCACGCCGAAGGTCAGGAGGGCGAGGAGGAGCAGGTGGAGCGTTCGCATGTCGGCAGGATCTGCACCGAACGCGCCAGAACGCAGGGTCTTCGAGGGCGCCCTACGGCCAGAGGAGTCCGACGGCGATCTCGTCCAGCACCTGGTCGGAGAACGCGAAGCCGTCGAGCAGGACGACCGAGTTGAAGAGGCCGTCGGCGACGTCGTAGGTCGTGAAGTGCAGCTCGATGTAGCCGCCGGGGGGGACCGGCGTCTGCACGTGCAGCCAGCCCGTGGCGCCGCTCTTGACGAACTCCGTGCCCTCGAGCTCCGGCCCGAGCACGCGCATCTCCGCGTCGTTGGTGTTGATGCCCGACCCGTCCAGGTCGAGCGCCAGCTGGATCGGCTCCGGCTCGGGGCCGAACGGCTCGGGGATGCTCAACCAGATCTCGAGCGCGTCGCCGTAGGGACCGCCGACCCACTCGGGGTACTCCATGGTCATCCACTGGAACGCGAACTCCATCGAGAACGCGTCGTCCGGGACCGTCAACGCGACGAGCAGGTTGGCCGCGTCGCCGAGGGACGCCTTGCCCTCGCCGCCCGGGTAGTCGACGTCGTCACCGGTCGCGGCGTTGCCGGTCGACATCATCGCCATCGAGTCGCCGACGACCGGGCACATGCCGCCCAGCCCGGATCGGACCGCATACATCTCGGCGCTCGAGTCACCGATCTCGGGCCCCCACACGACCGCGTCGACGGGCATCTCCATCGCGCCGATCAGCGCGCCCGGCTCGGCGTGCTCGAACGGGCCGTTGACGCACGGCGGGGGGGTGGCGTCGTCGTCGTCCGCCACGTCGTCGTCGTCCGCCACGTCGTCGTCGTCCGCCACGTCGTCGTCGTCGACCGCGTCGTCATCGTCGGGCGCCGCGTCGTCGTCGTCGGCGGCCAGCGACGGCAGCTCGCCGGCCCCGGCGCAGGCGGCGAGGCCGAGGCACAACAGCAGGAGCAGGCGGTTCATGGGATCAGCATGCCCCTTCGCACGGGCTCAGGGCCAGAGGTAGGTGGGCGTCGGCTCCGCCACCGGCTCGGCGCTGAATTCGAATCCGTCCAGGAGCACCGCTGAGTCCCACACGCCGTCGGCGACGTCGTAGATCTCGAACATCACCTCCAGCGGCTCGCCGGGGGCGACCGGCACACGCATCTCGTACCAGCCGGTGCCGCCGTCCTCGTCGAACCCGCTGCCGATGAGCAGGGCCGGGTCGAGCAGCCCCTTGGGGCCGACCTGCACCGCGAACCAGTTGCTGTCGATCGGCTCCCCCTGGCCCCCGAAGGCGGCGGGGCCGGAGTACGCCAGGCCCGTGACGGTCGCCTCGAAGGCGTCGCCGTAGGCCGAGCCGACCCACTCGGGGTACTCCCGGGTCAGGAAGAGGAAGTGATAGACGAACGACTGCGCGTCCGCCGGCGCCTGCAGCTGCAGCCGGAGCGCGGCGCGGTCGCCCGCCGAGCCGTCGGGCCCGCTGCCCGGCCAGTCGTGATCCTCCCGGCTCTCGATGGTCGCGGCGTCGCCGGTCGACAGGAGCGCCATCTCCTCGCCGACGAGGGTGCAGAGCAGGCCCAGGCCGGTTCGCACCGCCATGGCGCCGGGCGGGGTGCCGTCGGCGTCGATGGCGAGGACCAGGTCGGCGGGCACGTCCATCGCGGCGGCGACAGCTTCGATCGGGGCCGCCTCGTCGGGCCCGGACTCGCAGGGATCGACCGGCGGGGTGAAGTCGTCGTCGTCCGCCACGTCGTCGTCGTCCACCACGTCGTCGTCGTCCGCGATGTCGTCGTCGTCCACCACGTCGTCGTCGTCCGCGATGTCGTCGTCGTCCGCGATGTCGTCGTCGTCTGTGGTGGCCGAGTCGTCGTCGTCGTAGACCACCAGGGAGCCACCGACGACCAGGGAGCCCCGGCAGCCGAAGGCGCCGAGGGCGAGCAGGACCAGGAGCCAGGACAGCCGCCGCATGGTGCGGCGGGCTGCAAGAGCGGTGCCCGCGCCGGGGGTCATCTCAGCCGCTTCGTCGCGTCGAACGGCCGTCGGGCCACGAACCATCGGATCTCCTTCGCGCGGGCCCGGGCTTCCGGGGTGCGGTGCAACATCCACTCTGCCAGCAACCGGGCCTTCCGGAGCGTCGGCTCCACCTCGTCGAACACAACCGGCGGCAGCTCAGCGGCGGCGTCGTGCGCCAGCGAGACGATCGCCTCCAGCTCCGTCCGCACGGCCTCACGATCGTTGCTCCGGGCGGCCCGGTACAGCGCCGGCGCCTCCCGCTCCTGCGGGGCGATGAGCAGGTGGTTGCGCACCAGGTCGTAGACCCCACTCAAGGCCCGGGCGCCCTCCTTCCCCGCCACCGCAGCCATCGCGGCGACGTGACTGGCCGTCGCGTCAAAGGTGACGGGGTCGCGGACGAAGTCGCCCAGGCAGGACGCGCAGACCCGCGTGAGGTTCGGCTCCAGCGCGCCGTTGAGGAGCACGCCGGCGGCCTCGCTCAACACCCCTGCGTCCATGTTGCTCGGCGGCCCGAAGCTGAGCTTGCGCCAGCCGCGCAGGCCGGCGGCCTCACCGGTGGCGAGGTTGATCCAGTCGTTGACGACGGCGTTGTTCCAGATGAGCACCGGCAGCCCGGTCGACTCCCGCAGCTCGCGGATGTCCTCGCCCCGGATGGCCCGCGAGAAGACCTTGGGGCCCGTCCACGCCACGGGCACCCCCGGCGGCAGCTGTTCGGCCATCGCCGACCAGTAGGCGCGACCGGCCGCCCCGAGCGTTCGCCAGGTGCGGGAGTAGACCGATGGCACGACGAAGAGCGACGTGTCCGGCTCCCGCTCTCGGAGCCGCTCCAGCGCGCGGGCGGAGACCCGGCCGTGGAATCGCCCCTGGCGCGCGCCGCCGAGGGTCGGCACGAAGGTCGACGCGGTGTCGTCGAACAGCAGCGCGAACGAGCGACCGCCCCGCCGCTGCAGCGCGCCCAGCTTGTCGACGAGCGCATCCAGCTGGGAGTCGTTGACGCCGTCCCCGTCGCGGTCCCCCCACGAGGAGACGTTGTTGCGGCCGAAGATGCGAGCCGGGGCCAGCGCGATGGTCACCTCGACGCCGAGGTCGCGGCCGACCCCGATCAGCTCCTCGAACCGGGCCAGCTCGTCGTCGGGATAGGGCTGCGTCCAGCGAATGCCGCGGTGCAGGGGGTCGCTCTTGGGGGCGTACACGTACCGGTCCAGGCCCTGCGCCGCGAGCCACCGCAGCATCTGCAGGCGCGCGTCGTGGGACCAGGGAGGTCCGTAGAAGCCCTCGATCACACCGAGCAAGAGACGCCCTCCTTCGTTGCGCCAGCGCTACACTACGTAACAACGCGCGCAACCGACCCGCCACAACATGGCTTCAACAGCAACCGGAAACCCGTTGAAGTTCAAGCGGTTTACATCTCCTTGACATTTGATGACAAAGTCAAGACATGCTGGCACGATGCTTGCGGTACGACCGGATACGGAGAGAGAAAGCATGAACATCGCCGCACGAATCGCCACCATCCTCGTCCTCGCCGCCAGCTTCGGGCTGGCCTCGCTGCTCCAGGGCTGCGACACCACCGAGGAAGAGGCGGACTTCGTCCTCCCGCTGAGCACCAGCGGCCACGCGCTCAGCTCTTCGGGCTACGGCGCGGCCGGCCCGACGCTGTCGAGCACCGACGGCGCCCGCACGGAGGTCTGGGAGGCGAGCAACGACTGGGCGGACACCAACACCGCCGCCGCCCGCCGGGCCGGCATGGCCTGGGGCGCCGACTCCGGACTGAACTGGGAAGAGAAGTTCGCGCTCTGGATCGAGTCGCTCGAGCGCACCCCGAAGTCGGGTGGCTACGGCGACACCTTCAAGATCACGACCCCCTACGGCAAGACGCTGGACGTCCCGTACCTCGAGTGCGCCGAGCTGGGCATGGCGATGCGCGTGCTCTTCGCGTCCTGGTACGAGCTGCCCTTCATGCTGCAGGCGGTCGACGGCAACGGCACCCGCATCTACGCCGGCCACTTCGGCTTCCGCACCAAGACCGGCCGCTACCGCAACCTGCCCAACTTCCGCACCCGCTACGACGACTTCACCGGCTTGAGCGGCGACGACATCGCCAACAACTGGCCGAGCGACTCGGGCCTGCGCGGCCGTCACCTGTACGGCGGCGGCAGCGACAACAACCCGTTCCTCGGCGAGGACGCGGGCTTCGGCTACTACATGGACGAGCTGCTGCTCAACAAGCGGACCGGCCACTTCATGATGGTCCTGCTCCCCTTCTTCGGCAGCATCAACCTGGCCGACGACGCCAACGCGTACCACGTCAAGGCCGACGACATCCGCGCGGGCGACGTCCTCATCAAGCGCTGGCAGAAGCGCGGCATCGGCCACGTCATGGTCGTCAAGCACGTCGAGCCGGTCGGCGAGATGAACCTCATGGCCGAGCTGGCGTCCGGCTCGATGCCGCGGCGGCAGGCGTCCTGGGACAGCCCCACGAGCAGCAAGATGGCGTTCACGTCGGACTACACCGGCGGGGTCGGCGAGACCAACGACGGCCACAAGTACGTCGACCTGGGCGGCGGCCTCAAGCGCTTCCTGGCGCCCCGGCGTCACAACGGCGCGTGGCAGAACCGCGTCATCACGGCGGACCGCGACTCCTACCTCCGCTGGTCCGACAAGGAGTCCCGCTCGGCCCGCCCGGCCCGCTTCGAGGAGCTGCTCGGCGAGCCCGACCCGGAGCTCCTGCGCGACGCGATCCTCGAGGTCATCGAGGCCAAGCGCGACCACCTGCGCAACTACCCGGCGTCCTGCAGCGCCCGCACCGCCCGTGAGCAGGCGTTCGAGCAGCTCTACGGCGTGATGCAGGAGAAGTTCGACATGAGCCGGGACCAGGTCGACGAGGAGTACCGCATCCTCGACGACTACGTGTTCGCCGAGCTGGTCTACAACGAGAGCAAGACCTGCTGCTGGAACAGCACCACCGGCAACATGTACGAGATCATCATGGACTACGCCAACAAGGAGGCGCAGTCCGAGACGTGCGACACGCCGACGGTGTTCAAGGCCGAGTCCGGCGACTACCGCCGCTGGGCCGACCACGCCGCCGAGCTGGACCGCGGCGGCCAGTGGGTCGGCTGGACGGCTGACGAGTCGTGCCCCCAGGCGGGCAACGGTGACGACGTCGAGAAGACCACCGGCTGGACCCCCTGGTGCGAGATCACCGGCGACCCCGACGTCACCCCCGGCGTCGACCCCTACGAGCCCAACAACACGGTCGAGCAGGCCTTCTCGCTCGGCACGGGCACCTTCGACGGCGCGCAGATCAGCGCGAGCGACGAGGACTGGTTCACGTTCGCGGCGCCGCTGACCGGCTCCACGGTGCGCTTCGCCATCGACTTCAACCACGGCGAGGGCGACCTCGAGGTGAAGCTCTTCCGCGGCGACCGCCAGGTCGACAGCGCGACGAGCAGCAACGACGGCGAAGTGGTCGACGCGGTCTACGACGGCACCGAGCCGCTGTACGCCAAGGTGTTCGGCTACAACGGCGCGACCAACAGCTACTCCATCACGGTCACCTACGAGGGTGGCGAGGAGGTCGGCCCGGCCTGCAGCAACGCCGACGACACGATGGACGGCGCGGTCGAGCTGGGCGCGGGCACGTACAACGGCCTGCAGATCTGCAGCACCGACCAGGTGGACTGGATCCGCATCCCGGCGACGACGGGCGCGGGCACGGTCCGCATCGAGTTCGACCACAGCGCCGGCGACCTGGACATGACGCTGTTCAAGAGCAACGGCGCCGAGATCGCCAGCAGCACCGGCTCGGGCAACTCCGAGCAGGTCGACAGCCCGCCGGGCCTGCGCTTCCTGAAGGTGTACGGCTACAACGGCGCGACCAACAGCTACACCCTCATCATCGAGGACTGACCGCTCTCCCCTGAGGACCACTCTCTCTCCCCTCTCTCTCCGATTGGTCCTCGCGACGCCCCGGGTATGCGGCCCGGGGCGTCGCACTTGGGGCTCCTGACCACGACGGCTGTGCCATCCTCTGTGGGTGACGTCGCGCAACGGGGAGGGTCGCAGTCGCATCTCGCTGGCCCTGCTGGCGGCGGTCGCGGCCGCCTGCGCGCCCGACGCCGCTGACCCCGCCCTGCAGCACCGAGGCGCCTCGATCGTTGCCCCGGGCTCGATCCTGCTCGGCGGCGTCGACGCCGCCGCCATCAGCGAGCTCGGGTCCGCGGTCGGCTTCGCCGGCGATGTCAACGGGGACGGCTACGGGGACCTCTGGGTCGGCGACGAGCACTACCAGGTCGACGGCGACGCGGTCGGCGCGCTGTTCGTCTGGTACGGCTCGGACGACGGCCCCGGTCCCGCCCCCGACGTCACCCGAACCGGCCCCCCACCCCCTGCGATGCGATGGAGGCGGTTCGCGTCGGCGGGTGACGTCAACGGCGACGGCTACTCCGACCTCCTGGCCGGGGCGCCGAGCACGAGCTACCCGGGGGCCGCCTACCTGTTCCTCGGCGGCGCCTCGGGGTTGAGCCCGGTCGCCGACTGGAGCTGGACGACCCCCACCGGCGGAGACACGGGCGCCGACCTCACGGCCGGAGACTTCAACGGCGACGGCTACTCCGACGTGGTGGTCGCGACGCCTGCCGCCGAGGGCCCGACGGGCACCGTCCAGGGCGCCTGCTTCGTCTTCGACGGCGGCCCGTCGGGGCTGGCCGCCGCGCCATCGGTGGAGATCTGGGGCACGCCGACGTTCTCGAACCACTGGTGCGACACGGCCGAGGCCGTCGGCGACGTGCAAGGGGACGGCTTCGACGACCTGCTGGTGGGAGACGACAGGTACAACAACAACAAGGGGCACGCCTCGCTGTACTACGGGTCCGCGCTCGGGCTGACGTCCGCCGCCGCGTGGACAACCGGCTCTGGAGGCAACAGCCAGCGCGTCGGCAACTCGCTCTCGGCGGCGGGGGACGTCAACGGAGACGGCTTCGCCGACCTGCTCATCGGGGGGAGCTCGTACTGGGGCTTCGACCCCTCCCTCTACTACGGCTCTGCGGCGGGGCCCGTGAGCCCGCCGACCGAGCTGGCCTCGGAGAGCGGCGCGTACGGCACGCTTGCCGGGCTGGGCGACATCAACGGCGACGGCTTCGCCGACATCGCGACGAGCGCCTCGTCGACCTCCGGTGGCGGCCTGGCCGGCGTGCACCTGGGCGGCCCGGGGGGCGTCGGCACGTCGCCGGACCAGACCTGGTCGGGCGCGGTGTACGCCCGCTTCGGCCAGGCGGTCGGCGGCGCCGGCGACGTCAACGGCGACGGGCTGGCCGACTTCCTGGTGGGGTCTCCCGACTCGGATCAGGTCGCGTACGGCGGCGGCGCGGCGTTTCTGTACTACGGCGCGGCGGCAGGCCGGAGCGAGAGCCCGACGTGGGAGCTCGCCGGAACCCAGTCGGGCGAGGAGTTCGGCCGGGGGCTCGCCATCGACGGGGACGTGGACGGCGACGGCTTCGACGACCTCCTCGTCGGCGCCTGGAAGCGGGACACCGCCGCGGGGGCGGAGGCCGGATCGGTCTCCTTCCACCCCGGCGGGACCGGCGGTCCCGCGCCGACTCCGTCGTGGTCGTTCGACGGGACGTGGGCGGGAGGCTGGCTCGGCTACACCGTGGCCCTGCCGGGCGACCTGGACGGCGACGGCTACACCGACGTCGCGGTCGGCTGCCTCTTCTGCGGCGCGGCCGCCGAGGGGTCCTTCCTGGTGTTCTCCGGCGGTCCGACCGGACCCTCGACCACGCCGACGCACGAGTTCACGGGCACGCAGGCCGACGAGCAGTTCGGGGGTACGGTCGCGGGGGCAGGGGACGTCGACGCCGACGGGCTGGCCGATCTGCTCGTCGGCGCCGCCGGCTGGGACGGCCCGGCCGTGGACACCGGCGCCGCCCACCTCTGGCTCGGGGACCCCGCGGGCCTCGCCGCGGCCCCGGACTGGACCTTCGAGGGCACGCTGGCCGGGGCCTTCGTCGGCAACCAGGTGTCCGGCGCGCGCGACTTCAACGGCGACGGCTTCGACGACCTCATCGTCGCCGGGCCCCACGACGGCGTCTCCCTCGTCGAGGAGGGGAAGGTCTACCTGTTCCTCGGCGGCTCCTCCGGCCCGGCGGCGGCTCCCGCGCTGGAGGTGGCCGGCCAGCAGGCCGGCGCCCAGCTCGGGTACAGCGTCTCCTGGCTGGGGGACGTCGACCGGGACGGCTACGACGACTTCGCAGCCGGCGCGGCCTACTACGACGGCAACGCCGCCGACGGCGGCGCCGTGTTCGTCTTCTCCGGCGAGGCGGTCCCCTCTACGACGACGCCCGACAGCCTGTTCTCGACGTCCCTGGCGGGGGCCCGCCGCGGCTACACCGTCCGCGGCGGCGGCGACGCCGACGCCGACGGGTACCCCAGCCTGGTCGACGGGGCCCCCGACTGGGACACCGCAGGACC
>CAYQEG010000295.1:0-8660 GCA_964416435.1 uncultured Rickettsiales bacterium | reverse complement strand
CGAGGACCCTGGGCGCGAGGGTCGCCGTTGGTTCCGCCCCGGCGGTCCGAACGAGGACCCTCAGCGCGAGGGTTGGGGTCGGTTCCGGGTGGGCGGTCCTAGCGTCGACCCTCCGTCCGAGGGTGGGGGGTGGTTCCGCCCCCGACGACGGGCAGGTGCGCCCGAAGGTGAAGCTGACGGAGGGTCGCGAGGACGATCTCCGGGTCCGGCTGCTCGTGGCGGAGCTTGCGAACCGTTCGAGGCGTTACGCCCAGGAGACGGGCGACCTCCGCGCCGCCGACCCACCGAAAGGCCACGTGCGTCGCCGCGACCCGACCCGACCGGACCGCCGCGCCGCGCCCCCCGAGCTGCGGCACCCGGACCGCCGACGCGGCCGCCTCGGCCAGGTGCGCCAGGCCCGCCCGCGCCGCCGGTGCGGTGGGATCCAGCGCGGACAGCGGCACCCCCGCCTCCTCCGCCAGCGCGCGGACCAGGTCGCTCCGTCGAACCCTCGGAAGCACCCTCGAGAGGGTCTCCCGACAGCTGCCCCCATCCACCCGCAGGCCGAGCAACTCGAGCAGGTTGCTCCCGTCGTGTAGAGGGTCCGAGGCGAGGCCGTGACGGCGGTGCTGACCCAGGCAGTAGAACAGCGTGTTCCGGAGGTGCGCCTGGTCCCGGATCGGTTCGATGTGTGCTCGATCGAACGGCACCGGGAGGTCCAGCCCGAACCGCAGCGAACACTCCGCGTCGTGCGCATATCGGCCCGCCGTCCGGCGGTCTGTCACCACCAGCGCGTGCACGTGCGTGTCGGCGCATCGGAACGCCAGCACCCCGCCAGCGGCCCTCGGCGTCCACATGCAGCCGCTCAAGGTTCGAAGTTCGACCGGAGTCGACGCCAGCACCCGCTGGTCGGCGACCCGGCTGACAACGTGGAAGGCTCGCGCTGCTTTCGTCATGGGCAGCCCCCAAGCGAGAGCCGTGCCAGCGCCTGGCAAGGTAGCCAAACGCCGTACGTCGACCCGTCGCGGACCACCGATCGTCCGGGACTGTCCGTCCGGGACTGTCCGGGACCTGTCCGGCCCCGGACAGGTCGACACGCCTCTCGACCCTCTCCACGACCCACCCCGCCCCCCGACTGGTAGCGTCCGGCGATGGCCTCCGACTCCATCGCCGGCTTCCTCGTCGCCCACGGCGTGCTCGACCCGCGGACGTGCGACGAGGTGCTGACGAGCGCCCCGCCGTCGGCCGACGGCGCCATCGACGAGGCGGCCGCAGACGCCGGCGTGATCCGACGCTCCCGCGTCGGCTGGCTGACCGAAGAGCCCCTCGCGACCCGGCTCCGTGCCCACCTCCTGGGCTTCGTCGAGGCCGTCAACCCGCCCCACTTCGACTTCGAGATCGATGGACTCGAGCCGCTGCAGGTCGCCCGCTACGGCCCCGGCGACACCTACGGCTGGCACGTCGACCTGGGCCCCGCCGCCGCCCTGAGGCGCAAGCTCAGCTTCGCCGTGCTGCTGACCGATCCCACCGACTTCGAGGGGGGAGACTTCGAGATCGGGTCCGACGCCGGCGTGCCCGTCGCGATCCCGCGCGGCTCCGCAGTGATCTTCCCGAGCTACCAACGGCACCGCGTCGCCCCCGTCACGTCGGGCGAACGAGCCTCCCTCGTCGGTTGGTTCACCGGGCCGCCGTTCCGATGATTTGCACTTCGAGTTCGTGCCCGAGTCAACGGCCCGGGCCTTGCAGACCACCATTCAGACCGACGCGATCTCAGGCTTGTGTGCCGGGTCGCCACCGACGCCCTACAATCGACGGCCAGATGCTCCGAAGAACCCACCTCGTTCTGCTCCTGCCGCTCCTCGCCTGCGCGGGCGAAGCCGCACCTCCCGAGGTGGCCGGCAGCTCCACCCACGCCGCGTTCGTCTCCCCGTACCCGGGCTGGTCCGTCGCGTCCGGACAAGCGTCCGCGTCGCTGGGCATGGCCCTCGACGGCGGCGGCGACATCAACGGCGATGGCTTCGAAGACGTGCTCGTCGGCCTGCCCGGCTACGACGACGGCCAGGCCTCCGAAGGCGCCGTGTTCATGTACCTGGGGGACGGCACCTCCTTCGAGGCCGAGCCCGCCTGGATCGAAGTGTCCAACGAGCCGTATGCCTTCCTCGGCGGCGCCGTCTCGATCGTCGGCGACGTCAACGACGACGGCTTCGACGACGTCGCCATCGGCGGCTGGCAGCAGGACGTCACCTTCCCCAACGAGGGCCGCACCCAGCTCTTCTGCGGCAGCGAGACCGGCCTGAGCGACATCGCCTGCCACCAGGTGTTCGGCCAGCAGGACGACGCCCACTTCGGCTTCAGCCTCGACGGCGGTGACATCAACGGCGACGGCTTCGCCGACCTCATCGTCGGCGCCCCCGGCTTCGACGGCGAGGCGGGCGAGGACGAAGGCGCCGTCTTCTACTACCTCGGCAGCGAGACCGGCCTGCCCGCCCTCGGCTTCTCCGGCCGCATCCTCGGAGGCCTCGAGGGGGCCGGGTTCGGCTACGCGGTCAGCGTCGGGGGTGACGTCAACGATGACGGCTTCGACGACCTCCTGGTCGGCTCCCCGACCTTCGCCCAGGTCGGCCTGGACGAGGGCCTCGCGTCGCTCTACCTGGGCAGCGAAGACGGCCTGCTCGACGTGCCCGACTGGACGACCACCGGCGGCCTTCCCTCCATCCGGCTCGGTCACTCGGTCGACATCGCCGGCGACCTCAACGGCGACGGCGTCGCCGACATGCTGATCGGCGTGCCCTGGTTCGACGACCTCGCCGCGGAGCAGGGCCAGGCCCAGGTCTACTTCGGCTCCGACAGCGGCTTCGCGTCGACCCCCGACTGGACCTTCCTCGGCATCGAGTCCGGCGGCCTGTTCGGCGTCGAGGTTGCCGGCGTCGGCGACCTCGACGGCAACCTCGTCGACGACATCATGGTCGGCGCCTCCCACTCCGAGATCGAGCTGCCCTACGAGGGTCAGCTGTTCACCTTCCCCAGCCTCGCCGGCACGGGGCCGGCCCTGCTGCCCGGCAAGATCATCGAGGGCGGCCAGATGTTCGCCTTCTTCGGCACCGCCATCGCGGCGGCGGGTGACGTCAACGACGACGGCTACGACGACGCCCTCATCGGCGCCTGGGACAACACCGTCGACGCCGCCGGGGAGGGCACCACCGTGCTCCTGTACGGCGTGCCGGCCACCGTCGACGTGGACGACGACGGCTTCTGCGCCGAGCCCGACGGCTGCACCGGCCTCGTGCCCGGCGGCGACTGCAACGACCTCGACCCCGGCATCTACCCCGGCGCCGAGGAGATCTGCGACGGCATCGACCAGGACTGCGACGGGACCCTCCCGGCCGACGAGCAGGACACCGACGCCGACGGCTGGATGCCCTGCGAGGGCGACTGCGACAACGGCGACGCCACGATCAACCCCGCCGCGCTCGAACAGTGCGACGAGCTCGACCACGACTGCGACGGCCTCATCGACAACGGCGTGGTGCCGCCCCGGTACTGGACCGACGGCGACGGCGACGGCCACGGCAACCCCCTGGGCACCGTCCTGCAGTCCTGCAGCGACCCGGGCAGCGGCTGGTCCCCCACCAGCGACGACTGCGACGACGCCGACTCCTCGATCAGCCCCTCGGCGACCGAGGAGACCTGCACCGGCATCGACGAGGACTGCTCGTTCCTGACCCCCGACGTGCCCGACCGCGACGGCGACGCGTTCACCCCCTGCGAGGACTGCCAGCTCCTGGGGACCACCCTCCAGTGCGGCGACTGCGACGACACCAACCAGGAGATCAACCCCTACATGGGCGAGACCTGCGAGGACGGCATCGACCAGAACTGCGACGGCGAGGATCCGGACTGCGCCATCCCGCCGGAGTGCAACCAGCCGGACAACATCTGCGAGGACATCGGCTGCTCCTGCTCCAGCGGTGACGGCCCCCCGCCCGCCTTCCTGCTCCTGCTCCTGCCCCTCGCCGCGATCCGGAGGGTGGTCCGGTGAAGCGCCTCCTCCTGTTGATCCCGGCCCTCGCGCTGCTGCTCCTGCCGGCGCCCTCCCCGGCGGCCCAGGGCGACATGGACGTGCAGCTGCTCCGCCCGACGTTCGCCCCCTGGGGCCTGATGTCCACCCCCGGCGCCCGCCCCGGTCGCCAGTGGACCATCCGCACCGGCGTGGTGCTCCAGTACGAGCGCGCCCCCCTGGTCGTGCTCAACCAGCAGGACGAGTTCGCCAAGGTCGTCAGCGACCGCGTCCGCTTCGACGTCGGCGGCTACGTCACCGTGCTCAACGGCCTGGGCATCGGCGTCTCCATCCCCCTGCACGCGCAGGCGGGTAACTACTCGGACTACTCGGTCCCCGGCTTCGCGCTGGGCGATCTGCGGCTGGACGTCGCCTACCGCCTGCTCGACATCGGCTACCTGGCCCTCGCCATCCGGTCCGACTTCCACTTCCCGACGTCTACCGCGGACGCGTTCGCGGGCGAGCGGAAGCCCCGCATCGCGCCGGCGGTGACGCTGGAGTTCGGCGTCCCCCGCATCAGCGGCGTCTTCGAGATCAACTCGATGATCCGCGAGCGGGTGGACACCGGCTTCGACCTGCACCTCGGCGTCGAGCTGGGCCTCCTGGTCGGCCTCAAGGCGTGGGCGGTGCGCGACAAGCTGCTCGTCATGGCCGAGCTGTCCTCCCGGGCGTCGACGCTGCGCTTCCTGGCCGCCCCGTCGGAGAACCCCCTGGACATCCGCGCCGGCGTTCGCTTCTTCCCGATCGAGCAGATCGGCGTCGACGTCGCCCTCGGCACCGGCCTGAACGCCGGCTACGGCACGGCGGTCGCGCGGCTGATGTTCGGCGTGACGTACCGGCGCCTGCCGCCGGTCATCCCCGAGCCCGAGGAGCTCCTCCCCGAGGAGGAGGAGTTCGCCGACGTGCCGGAGGACGAGCCCCTCATCGAGCCCGAGCCGGAGCCAGAACCGGAGCCGGAGCCCGAGCCGGTGCTCGCCGAGCTGGTCGAGGAGGAGGACCGGATCGAGATCAAGGTCCCGATCCAGTTCGAGCTGGACAGCGACGTGCTGCTGCCCGAGTCCTACCCGACCCTGTACGAGATCAAGAAGATCCTCGGCGACCGGCCGGACATCGCGTTCCTGCTCATCGAGGGCCACGCCAGCTACGAGGGCAAGGTCGACTACAACTGGGACCTCTCCAACCGCCGCGCCGCGTCGGTCTTCCGGTGGCTCGTCGAGCACGGCATCAACGCCCGCCGCCTGACCTACCGCGGCATGGGCGAAGCGACGCCGCGAGTCGGCGGCGCCAGCGAAGAGGCGGTGTCGGAGAACCGGCGCGTCGAGTTCCGGATCATCCACTGGATCGACAAGGCCAAGGGCGAGCCCGTCCCCGATTGGGACCTGAACAAGCCGCCGATCCCCTGGCTCATGGAGGAGCCCGAGGACAGCGAAGAGGGCGCGCCCGTCGTGCCCGACGTGGAGATCGGTCAGCCGGACGAGGGCACCGAGGAGGATCAGCGATGAAGCACGCGCTGCACCTGATGAGCGCGGTCGCCGCCGCGCTGGCGTTGCTGCTGCCGACGACGGCGTCGGCGACGGACCTGAACTGCAACGGCATCGAGTTCCTCGCCGAGGACCTCGTCGACCTGGGCGACCCGGTCTGCGAAGCCAACACCGACGACGAGGGCGAGCCCTACCCGCACCAGGACTACTACTTCTGGTACGAGGACTTCGGCTGCCTCTACCCGGTCATCAACAACGACCAGGACGGCGACGGCCTCGGCTTCGGGCCGATCCAGGTGACCGACCCGGAGACCGGCGCCAGCCTCATCGTCATCCTGACCTGCGACAACTGCGGCGGTGTCTACAACCCCGAGCAGCTCGACGCCGACGCCGACGGCGCAGGCGACGTCTGCGACAACTGCGTCGAGGTGCCCAACCCGATGCAGGGGGACTTCGACGAAGACACCATCGGCGACGACTGCGACAACTGCCCGCTCGTCGTCAACCTGTCCCAGGCCGACACCGACCTCGACCTGGTCGGGGACGACTGCGACAACTGCATCCTGGTCGAGAACCCCGACCAGGCGGACATCGACGAGGACCTCTACGGCGACGCCTGCGACAACTGCCCGTCGCTCGCCAACGACCAGACCGACCGCGACGCCGACGGCTGGGGCGACGTCTGCGACAACTGTCTGTACGTCCCCAACACGACGCAGACGGACCTGGACGGCGACGACGTGGGCGACGAGTGCGACGTCTGCCCGTCGGTCCACGACCCCTCCCAGGCGGACAGCGACGGCGACGGCCTGGGCGACGCGTGCGACGGCTGCCCCCACGAGGCGAACCCCGACCAGGCGGACGAGGACGAGGACGAGACCGGCGACGCGTGCGACAACTGCACCGGGCTGTACAACCCGAGCCAGTCGGACACCGACGGGGACGGGGTCGGCGAGCTGTGCGACGTCTGCCCGGGCTGGTTCAACCCCGACCAGTCCGACCTCGACCAGGACAGCGTGGGCGACGGCTGCGACAACTGCACCGTCATCAGCAACGCCACCCAGGCGGACGCGGACCTCGACGAGGTGGGCGACCGGTGCGACAACTGCCCCGAGGAGTGGAACCGGGACCAGACGGACAGCGACGGCGACGGCGTCGGCGACCTGTGCGACAACTGCCTCGAGCACCGCAACCCCGACCAGGCGGACAGCGACGGGAACGGCATCGGCGACGAGTGCGACATCGGCATCGTGTGGCGCGGCGCGGGACACCGGCTGTGCAACGGGTGCGACCAGGCGGACTTCGAGCCGTCGTCGATCCCCGCGGCCCTGCTGCTCGGCATCATCTTTGCTCTGCGAAGGAGGCAGGAGCGATGAGACCCATGATTCGAAGCCTCGCCTTGTGCCTCCTCGCGGCGTCGGCCACCACCGGCGCCTGCAACGAGAACACGTTCATCGTCCCCGACTTCACCGTGGTCGACGCCTTCCTGCAGGACCCGGCGGAGAAGGTCGACATCCTGCTGGTGGTCGACAACTCGTGCTCGATGCTCGCCGAGCAGGAGAAGCTGAGCGCCGAGTTCGAGGCGTTCACCGAGTTCTTCTACGTCGCCAACACCGACTACCACATCGGCGTCACCACGACGGACATGGAGATCGAGGCCGGCCGGCTGGTCGGCGAGACCCCGATCATCACCCGGGCGACGCCCGACCCGGCGCTCGCGTTCCGCGAGAACGTGCTCGTCGGCACCGAGGGCTCGGGCTTCGAGAAGGGCATCCAGGCGGCCTGGACGGCGCTCAGCCCGACCATGCAGCTGGGACCCAACGCCGGCTTCTACCGGGAGGACGCGGCGCTCGCGGTCATCTTCGTGAGCGACGAGGACGACGGCAGCAACTACCCCGTCCACGACTGGCTCGACGCCTTCTGGGACCTCAAGGGGCAGCGCAACCGCTCGATGTTCGTCGCCGCCGCGCTGACCGGCGTGCACCCCGTGACCAACCTGCCCGCCGCCTGCGGCGAGATCGGCGACGACGACCCCTTCGCAGGGGCCCGCGACGCGCCCCGCTACTGGGAGGTCGTCAACGAGACGCACGGCGTCATCCGCTCGATCTGCAGCGAGGACTTCAACGAGCTGATCGTCGAGATCGGCCTGACCGTGTCGGGCCTGCGGGACCGCTTCTTCCTGACGAGCGAGCCGCGGGACCTCGCCGACCTGCAGCTCGTGATGTTCATCCCGGGCACCCCCGAGTTCAACGGGGACGGCACGCCCATCCCAGCGGAGGGCCTCGACGGCGAGTACCCCTGGGTCTACGAGACGGCGGGGGACGAGCACTGGATCCGGTTCGTCGACCTCGACTCCCTTCCGCCCATCGGCGCGCGCCTCACGGTCACCTACGAAGGACGCTGAAGATGCCCAGGTTGTTGGCGGCTCTGGCCGCGGTGCTCCTGCTGTTGCCCGGCTGCAAGCGCGAGGGCGCGTGCGAGTCGGTCAACGACTGCATCGCGGCCGAAGAGGAGCAGGAGGTCAGCTTCGGGCTGGTCTGGACCTGCAACGAAGAGAACACGTGCGAGAACACCGCGTGCGAGAACAGCGACGACTGCGAGCTTTACCAACACTGCAAGTCGCTGCCGGTCGAGACCGAGGACGCGGTCCCCGAGAAGTTCTGCGCCGAGGGCTGCTCGGGCGACTCCGACTGCCCCGCCGGCGCCTTCTGCCAGGCCGGGACCTGCGAGCCGAAGCCCTGCCGCAACGGCCACCTGGACTGTGACCTCGCCGAGGTGTGCGAGGGCGGCGTCTGCGTCGACGCGGGCTTCCCCTTCTGCAACTCGTGCAACCCGCAGCAGAACATCTACGACCAGGGCAGCGACCTCGACCCCTGCGACACCCGCGCCACGGGCCACCAGTTCTGCGGCGACGGCAACTTCTGCTGGAACCTCCCCAACGGCCCCAGCTGCGGCGTGCCGTGCGACGAGAACGCCGACTGCCCCGGTGGATTCAGCTGCGGCCAGGCGCTGATCTCCGGCCCCCAGTGCCCCGGCGACGTCATCGTCGTCGGCAAGTACTGCGTGAGCGACTTCTGCTTCGAGGGGTTCTAGTGGTTCTGCACAGGGAATTCGGTGAGTTGATCGTGATGGCCTGCGCGTTG
>CAYQEG010000294.1:7718-8700 GCA_964416435.1 uncultured Rickettsiales bacterium | reverse complement strand
CGTCCGCCGCGTCGTCGTCGTCCGCCGCGTCGTCGTCGTCCGCCGCGTCGTCGTCATCGACCGCGTCGTCGTCGTCCGCCGCGTCGTCATCGTCGTCTGGGGCGCCGGGGCAGCCGGTCAGCGCGACGCCGCAAGCGAGGAGAACCAGGAGGAGGCGGGGGCTCATCGGCCCATCGTAGGACAGACGCGCGTCGCCACCAGCAGGACGATTCTCGTCCCGCCCTGCGGCCGACCGCCGCCCACCGTGAACTGACGTTCAGTAACATCAGGATCATGAGCAACGCAGACCGCCTCGAGACGCTGGAACAGGAAATCGTGCGCTCCGCCGCCGTCGTCGCATCAGCCACCGGGCGCCTCCTCCGGGCGATCCGGGAGTTCGACGCCGGCGAGGGCTGGTGTGCCCAGGGCGCCCGCTCCTGCGCGGCCTGGCTGAGCTGGCGGGTGGGCGTCGGCGTCGTCGCGGCCCGGGAGCAGGTCCGCGTCGCGCGGGCGCTGGGCGACCTGCCGGCCATCGAAGCCGCGCTCGACGACGGCCGGCTGAGCTACTCCAAGGTCCGCGCGATGACCCGGGTCGCCACCGCGGCGAACGAGGGAGAGCTCCTCGAGCTCGCCCAGCTATCGACAGGGGCCCAGCTCGAGAAGATCTGCCGCGGCTACCGGACGGTCCGCCGGGAGCTCGACGGCGACGATGGCACCCCCTCGCCGGAGCGCCGCCTCGACTGGCGCTGGGACGACGGCATGCTGGTTCTCCAGGCCCGCCTCCCGGCCGACGAGGGCGAGCTCGTGCTCCAGGCGCTGCGCGCCGTTCGTGACTCCCTGCGGCGGGAGGCCGGCGTCGCCGACGACCGCTCCCCAGCCGGAGGCGGGGGAGCCCCCACCCCCCCCCCCCCCCCCCCCCCCCCCCCCCCCCCCCCCCCCCCGCCCCACACCCCCGCCCCCCCCCCCCCCCCCCCCCCCCCCCCCCCCCCCCCCCCCCCCCCCC
>CAYQEG010000294.1:0-7708 GCA_964416435.1 uncultured Rickettsiales bacterium | reverse complement strand
GAGGCGCTTCCGCGGAAGCGCCGGACCCGGACCCGGACCCGGACGCTTCCGCGGAAGCGTCGACGGCGCCCGCGCCCCACCGTCCGGACCTGTGCGACGCGCTGTGCGCGACGGCCGAAACCGCCCTCGTGACGGGCCCCCGCTCGGCCCCGCCCGGCCGCCACCAGGTGGTCGTGCACCTCCACCCCGACCGGGCCCACCTCCAAGCCGGCCCGCCGCTCGACCTGGAGGGTGCGCTGCGCCTCGCCTGCGATGCCCAGCTGATCCCCGTCCGAACGGACGGGAGGGGAGCCGTCCTGGACGTGGGCCGCGCGCGGCGGAGCATCCCTCCATCGATCGCCCGGGCCCTCCGGCTGCGGGACCGGGGCTGCCGGTTCCCGGGCTGCACCTGCCACCGCTTCGTCGACGCACACCACGTCAAGCACTGGGCCAGGGGCGGGCAGACGACGCTGGAGAACCTCGTGCTGCTCTGTCGCCACCACCACCGCCTGCTCCACGAGGGGGGCTTCACCGTCACCGGAGACGGCGCCGGCTTCAGCTTCTTCGACCCGACCGGGGCCCCCGTCGCGGCCGTCGGGTCGCCGCCCGCCGAGGCCCCGGCCGCGCCACTCCCGGGGGACGCGCCCGCCGCCGGGCACGTCGGGCGTTGGGACTGTGGCTGGGCGGTCAGCGGCCTGCTGGAGTTGGACGGGCTCCTCCGCTTCGGCAAGGCGGTCGAGCGCCCCGCGCCGCGCTCCCTGGCCAGCGGATCGGCCCCCCAGGCCCCGCCCTCGCCTCCGCCCCGCACGCAGCCTCCGCGCCCCGACGCCGGGGGCAGATGACCAGGTCGGCGCGATCAGCGGCATGATCGGCTCCATGACAAGAGCGATCGTGCCCCTCGGCCCCGAGCACACAGCGGCTCTGCAGCGCTACCTCGCCGAGTGGGGCGACGAGGAGATCCCCGGCTACTTCTGCGAGCGCGACTGGCCGCACGAGCGCTGCGTGCACAAGCTCGCCGCCTGGGCTCGGGGCGAGGAGCTGCCGGAGCGCTGGCAGCCGTGCGTGACCTCGTTCCTGGTGGAGCACGGCGAGATCCTCGGCAACAGCAACTTCCGACCCGTCCTGGACGAGTTCCTGAGCCGGTACGGCGGGAACCTGGGGTACGCGGTCCGTCCGTCCGCCCGCCGGCGGGGGGTCGCCACCGCGCTGGTCGCCCACGCTGCCCGGCAGGGTCGAGCGCGGGGGCTGGACCGGCTCGTAGTCACCTGCGCGCCGGACAACGTCGGTTCGATCGGCGCCATCCTGCGCAACGGCGGCGTGCTCCAGGAGCAGTACTGGCACGAGCGGTTCGAGCGGGACGTCAACCTGTACTGGATCGACCTGCGCTGACGCCTACTGCGTCCCCCACCAGACGATCTCGGCCCCCTGGCCTACTGCGTCCCCCACCAGACGATCTCGGCCCCCTGGCCGATCTGACCCCACGACACCGTGGGCGACGTCCACTCCTCGCCGTTGACGGTGATGCGGTCGTACGGCCCCTCCCCCACCTTGGCGGTGAGCAGCCAGCCGTCCCCCGCCCGCAGCCGGACCGCGTCGAAGCGCGGCTCCGTCAGCACGTAGTCGAGGGTGCCTGCGAGCGGGTACAGCCCGGCGGCCGAGAAGACGTACCAGGCGCCCATCGTGCCGCCGTCCTCGTTGCCCGGCAGCCCCTCGGGGCCGACGTCGTAGTGCACGTCCTCGACCCACCGGCTCCAGTGCACCGCCTCGTCCCGCCGCCCGAGCAGCGAGAAGAGGAACGCGCTGTGGATGTCCGGCTCGTTGCCGTGCCAGTAGTAGAGGCTCGGGATCGCGACCGGGTCGTCCTCGTAGGAGGTCTGCTCGAAGAACCGACGCAGCGTCGTCAGCAGCGCCTCCTCCGACCCGAACACCTCGACCAGGCCGTCGAGGTCCAGCGGCGTCATGAAGGTGTACTGCCAGGCGTTGCCCTCGACGAACGCGTCGTAGTTCACCTCCGGGTCGAACGGGTCCAGGAAGGTGCCGTCCGACATCTTCGGCCGGACGAAGCCCGTCTCGGCGTCGAACAGCGGCCGCCACGCGCGGCTGCCCGCCCGAAGCTCGTCCGCCTGGGCGTCCTGCCCCGCCGCCTCCGCCAGGTTCGCGAGCGCGGCGCCGGCCCAGGCGTACTCCAGCGTCTTGCTGATCGAGCCGCCGCCGGTGTCGTCGGCCAGCCAGCCGCGGGCCATGTACTCGTCCGTCCAGCGGTCCTTGGTGTCCGCCGTGAACAGCAGCGCGTCCAGGGCGAACGCCGGGTCGACCGCGTCGGTCCCGACCCCCCGGATCAACGAGTCGGCGATCACGATCCCCTGGGGCAGCCCCACCATGCCGCCGGTGTAGCCGGTGCCCAGCGGCCACTGGGGCACCGTGCCGCCCTGCTCGTGCATCGTCATCAGGCTGCGCAGGAAGTCGACCTCGACCTCCGGCCAGACCAGGTTCAGCAGGGGGTGCACGGTCCGGTACGTGTCCCACATCGAGAAGTCGCTGTAGTAGGTCCAGCCGTCGGCGACGTGGACCTCACCGTCGAAGCCCGGGTAGCGACCGTCGGCATCGGTCAGCAGCGTCGGCATCACCAGCGCGTGGTACGCCGACGACGCGAAGATCGCCCGGTCCACCGGGTCGCCGCCCGCCACCGCGAACGCGCTCAGCCGGTCCGCCCACGCCGCCTCCGCCCCGGCGAGCACCTCCTCGAAGGTGGCGTCGCCCACGTCGGCGGCCAGGTTCGCGCGGGCGCCGTCGCCGTCGACGAAGGAGATCGCGACCCGCACCTCCACCGCCTCCTCGTCGAAGAACAGGTGCGCCCCCAGCCGGCCGTCCTCGTCCCAGTCCTCGTAGGCCGTGGGCGCGGGGTCGAAGGTCGCGGCGAAGTGGATCACCTCGCCGCCGTGCCGCCCCGAGTAGGCGCCGCTGAAGTGCGTCCAGCCGCTCACGTCGGCCCCGTCGATCGTCAGCTCGCCGTCGTGCCACGTGCCGTCGGGCAGCGTGTGGCTCAGGTCGATGATCACCCCCGGCTGCCCGCCCCCGCCGAACGAGTAGCGGTGCATCGCCGCCCGATCGGCGGCGGTCAGCCCGACGTCGATGCTGCCGACGTCATCGATGAGCTCGACGGCGTAGAAGCCCGCCCGCCCCTCTTCGCGCCCCTTGGGCAGCATGTAGTCGCGCTCGGTCCGCTCCCCCGTCCAGTCCAACTGGGGCTGGAACAGGATGACCCCGTAGTCCGCGGTGCCCATGCCGTTGCTGTGGATGTGGCTGAACCCGGCGATGAACGGATCCTCCGCCCGGTACCCGCCGCAATGCAGGGCGCCGATGGTCGACGAGGCCCCCTCGGTGTCGGGGGACGGCTTGATCATCCCGTAGGGCGTGGTCGGCCCCGGGTACGTCGAGCCGACGCCGAACCCGCGCCCGCCGGTGCCCACGAACACGTCCACCTCCTCGTGGATGGCGGTGGGCTGGGGCAGGTCGACCGGCGGGCTCCCGTCGGCTGGGCAGCCGGCGAGGAAGAGGCCGACGACGGTGGTCACGATGAGGCGCACTCCCTTTGCTACCATCCCGCGCCATGTCGACGCACCCCTCTTTGACCTCCCCCTTCATGAAGGCCTGCCGCGGGGAGCCCGTCCCGTACACCCCGGTGTGGCTCATGCGCCAGGCCGGCCGGTACATGGCCGAGTACCGCGAAATGCGCTCCCGGGTGACCTTCATGGAGCTCTGCCGGAGCCCCGAGCTCGTCGCCGAGACGACCGTCTTCGCCCGCGACACGATCGGGGCCGACGCGGCGATCCTGTTCTGCGACCTGCTGGTCGTGCTCGAGGCGATGGGGCAGGACCTGGACTACCCCAAGGGCGGGCCGAAGCTGAAGCCGCCGGTCCGGGACGGGGCCGACGTCGACGCCCTGCGTGAGGTCAACCCGACCGAGACGCTCTCGTACGTGTGGGACGGCGTGCGCGCGACGCGCGAGATGTTGAGCGACGAGGTCCCGCTGATCGGCTTCTGCGGCGCCCCCTTCACCCTCGCCGCGTACGCCTGCGAGGGCGGCGGATCCCGCAACTTCCTGCACGCCAAGAGCCTCATGTACAGCGACGAGGGGGCCTGGAACGCGCTGATGAGCAAGCTCGTGCGGGGGCTCGTCGGCTACCTCGCCGGCCAGGTCGACGCCGGCTGCCAGGCGGTGCAGGTGTTCGACTCGTGGGTCGGCGCGCTCGGGCCCGACGACTACCGTCGCTACGCCGCCCCCCACAGCGCCGAGCTGATCCGCCTGTTCAAGGAGCGCCACCCCGACGTGCCGCTGATCCACTTCGGCACCGGCACGGCGACGCTGCTCCCGCAGATCCAGCACGCCGGCGGCGACGTCATCGGGGTCGACTTCCACACCGACTTCGCCTGGGCCCGCACGCTGCTCGGCGACGACCAGCCGGTGCAGGGCAACATGGAGCCCGTGGTCCTGTGCTGCGACGACTTCGACATCGTCAAGGAGCACGCCCAGGCCGTCATCGACAAGAACGCCGGGCGCCCCGGCCACGTATTCAACCTCGGTCACGGCATCCTGCCGCCGACCCACGTCCCCCACGTCACCGACCTGATCAGCTACGTGCACGAGGCGACGGCCGTTTGAGCGCGATGAAGATCGCGGTCGTCGGCGGCGGGATCTCGGGGCTCGCGGCGGCGCTGTTCGCGCTCGACCGCGGCGCCGAGGTGACGCTGTACGAAGCGTCGGGCCGGCTGGGCGGCTGCCTGCAGACCGAGCGCGACGGCGACCTGCTCATGGAGCGGGGGCCGGACAGCCTCATCCGCATGAAGCCGGCGTCGATCCAGCTGTGCGAGCGGCTCGGGATCGACCTCGTCGGCACCCAGGAGCACGACGGGCCGACCGCCTACGTCGTCCGCGACGGCGACCTGGTGCCGCTGCCCCCCGGCCTGCAGCTGCTCGCGCCGACCGACCCCGGGCCGTTCCTGCGCAGCAACATCGTCAGCTGGCCGGCGAAGCTGCGCATGGGCATGGACCTGGTGCTCCCGCGCCGCAAGGGCGCGAGCGATGACGACGACGAGTCGCTCGCCTCCTTCGTCAGCCGTCGGCTCGGGCGGGAGGCGCTGGACCGGCTCGCCCAGCCGCTCATCTCCGGCGTCTACAGCGGGGACCCCGAGCGGCTGAGCCTGCGGGCGACGATGCCCCGGCTGCTCGACCTCGAACGCAAGCACCGCTCGCTGATCCTGGGCATGCGCAAGGCCGCGGCGGGCCGGCCGAGCAGCGGCCCCCGTTACTCGATGTTCGTGACCCCCGAGTCGGGCATGAGCACGCTGGTCGACGCCCTCGTCGAGTCCATCGAGCTGGCCGGCGGCACGTTGAAGACCGACGCCGCGATCGAGTCCCTGGCCGACATCGACGCGGACGGCACCATCCTGGCGCTGCCCGCCTCCCGCTCGGCCCACCTGCTGGGCGACGGCGAGCTGAGCGAACTGCTCCGCTCGGTCCGCACCCACCACAGCGCGACGGTCAACTTCGTCTGGCCGCGCGACGCCGTCCCCGCCCGATCGGGCAACGGCTTCGTGGTGCCGTCGATCGAGAAGCGCTTCATCATGGCGGCGACGTTCATGTCGCAGAAGTACCCGGGCCGCAGCGACGAGGCCCACGCGGTGGTGCGGGCCTACATCGGCGGCGCCCACGGCCCCGACGTCCCCTCCCTGACCGACAACGACCTGGTCGAGGGGGCCCGCAAGGACCTGTCCGAGCTGATCGGCGTCCAGGCCCAGCCGTTGCGCGCGGTGCTCAGCCGGTGGCACGCCCGGCACCCGGAGTACGAGGTCGGCCACCTGGACCGCGTCGCCCGGATCGACGCCCTGGTCGTCGAGCGGTCGGGGATCGCCCTGGCCGGCAACAGCTACCGGGGCGCGGGCATCGCGGACTGCGTGCTGAGCGCGCAGCGGGCGGTCACGGCGCTGGTGGGGGCCGAGCCGGAGCCGTCCGCCTGACGATGGTCGAACCGACGGCGCGCTACGTCCGCATCCAGAGAACGCTCTCGGTCCTCGCCATCGCGGCGGTCGCGGTCGGCTTCGTGAGCTGCGAGCGGAGGGGGCGCGTCGACGGGGCGGACCTGCGCGACCCCCTGTTCGACGACCCGCTCCAGGGGCCGACCCGGGACCCCGAGTTCTCCCTCGACTACGGCGGGCTGACCTACGACGTGCGGCCGGTCGCGACCTACGAGCTGTTCGGGCTCGTCCGCTCCCACAACAACGTCGGCGGCATCGCGGACAGCTACCACGACGGTGAGTCCCTCGACACGAAGGACCTGTGCGTGATGTGGGGGGCCAACCTGGAGGGGGACTTCAACCAGGTCGAGGTCAAGAACAGCTCCTGGACCTGCTGGTACCGGTGGCCGCGCGGGTTCGAGTTCCACGGCGACTCGCTGTCCAACAACCACCTGGTCACCGACCTGCCGGCCGTCCGCGAGACCATCGCACGGGTGCGCGTCGGCGACCAGGTGCACATCAAGGGGCTGCTCGTCGACTACCGGAGCAGCGAGACCCCGGACTTCTGGCGCAAGTCGAGCACGACGCGGGACGACGAGGGGGGCACCGCCTGCGAGGTGGTGTTCGTCGACGAGATCGAGATCCTGGAGCGCGGCACCCCGGGCTGGTACCTCGCCCATCGGCTGGCGTCCCTCGCCCTCCTGCTCCTCGTCGGCCTCAAGGGGACCCTGTACTGGAGGGCGTGAGCCCCGTCACGGCAGGTCCGGCACCTCGAGCTGGTCGATGGTGTTGTCGCCCCAGCAGTCGACGACGCCGAACGCGTCGAGGGCGCAGGCATGGTTCGTGCCGCCCTCGACCGTCTGCCAGTCGGTGCCCCCGGGGTGGTCCTGCTGGCCGAAGTTGTTGTTGCCCCAGCACTCCAGGCTGCCGTCGCTCTGCACGGCGCAGGCGTAGTTCCAGCTCGCCATGAAGTGCAGGAACAGGCCCGCGGGCGGCGAGCCGAGCTGGAAGTCGGAGAAGCCCCAGTAGAAGGCCGACTGGTCCGTCCGCACCCCCGCCGCGGTGCCTCCCCAGCCGACGTCGATCTGGTCGTAGTTGCCCGGCGGGTCGTCCAGCGGGAGCCCGTTGCCGGCCCAGCAGTTGACCGTCTGGTTGGCCCGCACGCCGCAGGCGCTGTCGCCGCCGGCCTCGACCGCGACGAACGCCTCGGCGGGCTCGGACAGGATGCCGAACTGGCTGTTCCCCCAGCACTCGACGAAGCCGTCGATCGCCCGGAGGCCGCACGTGAACTCGTCGCCGGCGGCGATGTCGGTGAACTCCACCCCGCCCGGCACGTTGCCCTGCCCCTCCACGTTGCGACCCCAGCACTCCACCGAGTCGTCGGCGAGGCGGCCGCAGGCGTGCTTGTCGCCGACCGCGATCTCCTCGAAGACCGTGGACGGGGCCCCGGTCTGGCCATCGGAGTTGTCGCCCCAGCACAGAGCCAGCCCGTCGGAGGTCAGCCCGCAGGTGAAGAACAGCTCGGCGTCGATCTGGATCCAGATGCCACCGCCCGCGCTGTCGTCGTCGTCTCCCGCCGAGTCGTCGTCGTCGGCCACAGCGCTGTCGTCGTCGTCACCGGCGGCGCTGTCGTCGTCGTCGGCCACAGCGCTGTCGTCGTCGTCTCCCGCGGCGCTGTCGTCATCGTCACCCGCCGAGTCGTCGTCGTCACCCG
>CAYQEG010000293.1:6330-8749 GCA_964416435.1 uncultured Rickettsiales bacterium | reverse complement strand
GTCGGGCGAGACCAGCGCCTCGCCGTCGTCGCAGTCGGTGCTGGCGTCGCTCCCGTCGCCGTCGGCGTCGATGTCCGGGGCGAGCGTGGGGTCGCTGTCGTCGCAGTCGTCGCCGCCGCACGCGGCGTTGTCGACCCCGTCCCCGTCCACGTCGCCGGCCAGGTCGACGCCGTTGCAGTCCTGGTCGATGGAGTCGTCGCAGATCTCCGAGGCGCCGGGAAAGGCGGCCGCGTCGTCGTCGTCGCAGTCCGAGCAGTAGTCGACCCCGTCGCCGTCGGCGTCGTCCGGGGTCCCGTCACCGTCGAAGTCGCCGTCGGTGTCGCTGCCGTCGCAGTCCTGGTCGATGGAGTCGTTGCAGATCTCGGCCGCGTCGGGGTTGGCGCCGGCGTCGTTGTCGTCGCAGTCGCCGCACGCGGTCCAGCCGTCTCCGTCCGTGTCGTCGACGTCCAGGGTGACGACCTCGATCTCCCACGCGTTGAAGATCCCGTCGGCGAAGTTGGGCACCACGTCCGCGACCGACAGGGTCCAGTCGCCGTTCGACGGGCCGTAGTCGAAGGCGGCGAGCACGCCGGTCGGCTGGAAGGTGCCGGTCCAGCTGCCCGAGCCGGCGGACAGCGGGTCGCTCGCCTCGTCGTCCAGGGTGGTGCCGTTGAAGGTGTCTCCGAAGCCGCCGATGCCGGAGATCAGTTCGACGGTGGTGCCGTCCGGCGCGATCAGCTCGACGACCAGGTCCGAGGCGATGTCCGGGAAGAGCTCCACGGTGACGTTCACGTCGACCGCGGGACCGGGGCCGCCACCCAGCGTGATGTGGTCGGTGCGCACCCCGTTGTCCTGGATCTGGATGAACGGCGTGTTGGTCGAGGTCAGCGTCGGCCCCGGCACGGCGCCGACGTCCATGTCCACCTCGTCGGCCAGGCCATCGCAGTCGGAGTCGATGCCGTCGCACGCCTCGGGGGCGCCCGGGTAGATGGTGTCGTCCGCGTCGTTGCAGTCCGCGGGGGAGGCGCACCCCGGCGGCTCGAAGCCGTCGCCGTCCCCGTCAGAGCAGCCCGCGCGGGCCACCGATGGCAGCAGGAGGACGAGGGACAGGCAGACGAAGGAGGCCCAGGCGACGGTTCGCATGGGCGGGATCGTACCCGACGTCAGCTGCGACGCCGCCGCAGCCCCACCAGGCCGAGCATCAGCACCCCGAACAGGCCGACTCGTCGGTCGCCGGCGGCGAGGCTGGACTCGCAGTCGCAGCCGCCGGTGTCGAACTCACAGTCGGGGTCGTCCCCGTCGGCCAGCTCGTCGCAGTCGTTGTCCAGGCCGTCGGCGCAGTCCTCGTTGGCGGACGGGTTGGTCTCCGAGCTGCTGTCGTCGCAGTCGTCGCCGCCGCAGGACTCCTTCTCGTGGCCGTCGCTGTCGCCGTCGCGGATGACCCCGTCGTCGATCTCGTCGTCGCAGTCGTTGTCGATCCCGTCGCACAGCTCCGGGGCGTCGGGAGAGATGTCCGCGTTGTTGTCGTCGCAGTCACCGTCGCAGACCGGCACGCCGTCCTCGTCCAGGTCGTCCTCGCCGTCCTCGTGGAGCACGCCGTCGCAGTTGTTGTCGATCCCGTCGCACAGCTCCGGGACGCCGGGGTGCACCCCCTGCAGCGAGTCGTCGCAGTCGTCACCGCCGCAGTCGATGTCGTAGTGACCGTCGTCGTCCTCGTCCACCTCGTAGTCGTCCGACGGGTCGCAGTTCAGGTCCTCGCCGTCGCAGTTGTCGGTCGCGCCGGGGTTGATGTCGGCGTTGTCGTCGTCGCAGTCGTCCGCCTCGTCGCCGCAGGAGTCGTTGAGGTAGCCGTCGCCGTCGACGTCGCTGCTCAGGTCCTCGTCCGTGGAGTTGTGGTCGTCCTCGTTGTCGAAGCTGTCGTCGGCGCCGGGGTAGGCGGTGGCGTCGTCGTCGTCGCAGTCGTCGCAGAAGGAGACCCCGTCGCCGTCGTTGTCGGTCAGCGCGTTGACCAGCGGGTCGGTGTCGTCGCAGTCGTCGCCGCCGCAGTCCAGGTGGAACGAGCCGTCCTCGTCCTCGTCCAGGTCCTCGGCGACCCCGCTGCAGTCGTTGTCCAGGAAGTCGCCGCACACCTCGTCGAAGTCGGGCGAGCTGAGGTTGCCGGTGCCGGCGCTGTCGTCGCAGTCCTCGCAGAAGTTGCTGCCGTCGCCGTCCCCGTCCAGGCCCGGGTTGAAGAACGCGTCGGTGTCGTCGCAGTCGTCGCCGCCGATGCAGACCTCGTTGATGTAGCCGTCGCCGTCCTCGTCACCCTCGTCGTCGCTGCCGTCGCAGTTCTGGTCGAGGCCGTCGCCGCAGATCTCGGGGTTGCCCGGGAAGTTGTCGCCGTCGCCGTCGTCGCAGTCGTCGTCCTCGTTTCCTTCGACACCGTCCGGCCCGCAAGGGG
>CAYQEG010000293.1:0-6320 GCA_964416435.1 uncultured Rickettsiales bacterium | reverse complement strand
GTTGTCGATTCCGTCGCAGCAGGTTTAGGGGTTGTCGTGGTTGTTGTTGTTGTTGTCGTCGTCGCAGTCGTCGCAGACGTTGCTGCCGTCGCCGTCGCCGTCGACGCCGGGGTTGATCGTGTCCACCTCGTCGTCGCAGTCGTCGCCGTCGCAGTCCACGTCGTAGTAGCCGTCGCCGTCGGCGTCGGCGTCGTTGTCCGCGCCGTCGCAGTCCTGGTCGATCCCGTCGTCGCAGATCTCGACGGCGCCGGGGTAGGTGTCCGCGTCGCTGTCGTCGCAGTCGTCGTAGCCGGGGCAGACGTTGGTCCAGCCGTCCCCGTCCAGGTCGTCGGACGAGGTGAACTCGAACGTCAGGGTCCAGGCGTCCAGCGTGCCGGTGTCGCCGGTCGCGCCGTCGGCGATGGAGAGGATCCAGTCGCCGTTGGGGTCCTCGCCGTCGAAGGTGGCGAGCGAGCCCTGGGGCACGAAGGAGCCGGTGAACGGCGCCGCGCCGTCGTCGATGAGCGTCGCCGCCTCGTCGTCGAGCACGGTGTCGGTGAAGTTGTCCTCGCTGCCGCCCACCGAGCCGAACAGGGTCACCGAGGTTCCGGCCGGGGACTCGAGGGTGACCGTCAGGTCGGAGTCCCAGGTGTGGGTGATGTCGAGCGTGACGTCGAGGTCGACGATGACGGTCGCCGACGACGCGACCGTCTGCGTGTCGTCGACCGTCGCGTTGTCCACGATCGCGAGGGCAGGCTCGCTGCCGTGATCCTCGAACGGCGCGACGCCGCTGCCGAGGTCGAAGTCCTGGCCGTCGTCCAGCCCGTCGCAGTCCTGGTCGACGCCGTCGCAGACCTCGGGCGCGCCGGTGTAGATGGTGTCGTCGCTGTCGTCGCAGTCGGAGCAGCTGTCGTCCCCGTCCCCGTCCCCGTCGTAGCCGGGTGAGGCGAGCGGGTCGGTGTCGTCGCAGTCGGTGCCGCCGCACTCGATCGGGAACTCGCCGTCGCCGTCCTCGTCCACGTCGTCGATGACGTCGTCGCAGTCGTTGTCGATCGAGTCGCAGATCTCGTCTCGGTCCGGGTTGACGTTGGCGTCGGTGTCGTCGCACTCGGAGCAGACGTCGTAGGTGTCGCCGTCCGCATCCACGCCCGGGTTCACCGCGGCGTCCTCGTCGTCGCAGTCGTCGCCGCCGCACGCCGCGTTGTCGTACCCGTCGCCGTCGCCGTCCGCCGTCTCGTCCTCACCGCTGCAGTCGTTGTCGACGCCGTCGTCGCAGACCTCGAGCACGCCGGGGTTGATGAACTCGCCCAGGGGCGGGGTGTCGTTGCAGTCGTCGCAGATCGACCAGCCGTCGCCGTCGGCGTCGATGCCCGGGTTGAGGCCGGCGTCCGTGTCGTCGCAGTCGTCGCCGCCGCAGACCGGGTTGTCGTAGCCGTCGCCGTCCTCGTCGCTCAGGTCGTCGGCGCCCGAGCAGTCCTGGTCGAGGCCGTCGTCGCAGATATCGGTGTTGCCGGGGAAGTTGTACGCGTCGTTGTCGTCGCAGTCGTCGCAGACCAGCACGCCGTCACCGTCGATGTCGTCGGTGCAGCCGGTGATCACCAGGCCGGTGCCCTCCAGGCCCGGGTCGGCGACGTCGCAGGAGTACTCCAGCTCGTCCAGGGTCGCCGCGCTGTCGACGTCCTGGATGCCGATGGTGGCCGACGCCGCGTCGTCGTACGTCGAGTCGCCCATCGCCAGGTCCAGGTAGTGGATCTCGACCGCGCCGTCCGAGAACAGGTGGATCTGGAACGTCGCCCCGTCGCCGGTGGGGAGGAACGAGTAATGCTCGATGTCCTCCCACGCGATGATGAAGCGGTCGTCCGCCACGTCGTGCCAGGCGTAGATGCCGCCGCCGAGCAGCGCCAGCCCGGGGTTGAGATCGTCCCAGAGGGCCGCGACCGTCGGCGCGCCGGAGCTCGCCGGCAGGCAGGAGCCGAGGCCGACGTCGCCGGTGGTGAAGCGGATGCCGCCGTTGGCCCCGACCACCACGTCGGTGTAGCCGACGCCGTACCACTCGAAGGTCCACGGCAGCGCGACCGTCTCTTCGTCGTCGTCCCCGAAGCCGAAGATCGGATCGCCCAGGGGCGCCTCGCTCGCCGGCACGGCGACGTAGTCGAGCGAGGTCCCGTCGATCGTGTAACCGAAGGCGTTGGGGCCGACCAGCTGGGCCGAGGCCAGCGAGGGGACCAGAAGCAGCGAGACCGCCGAGGTGGCGGTCATCGCGAGGAGGGTGCGTCGGATCGAGGTCATGGAGTTCCTCAGGGACAGGGCGAGATGGTCTCGGGGTCCCGCTCGTTGAAGCTGGCGCGAACATCGCCGGACGAAGCGGCGTCGGGCGTGAACTCGAGGGTCGCCTCGGCGCCGAGGCGGACGAGGCTCAGGGAGCCGCCGTCGGGCACGAAGCAGGTGCCCATGGAGCCGCGGGCGACCGAGGCGTCTTCGAGGTCGAAGTCGATCTCGACGTTCTGACCGCGCAGGAAGCGGCCGGAGGTGGCGTTCAGGAGGAAGCCGTCCTCGTCGCCTTCGATCTCGATCAGCGCCTCGATGGTGTTGTCCTCACCGTCCTCGGCCCAGGACAGGCCGACCCAGTCGACGTCCGCGCCGAGCAGGTCCCCGGCCCGGCTGACGTCGCCGGAGACCTCGCCGGTCAGGGGGAGGTCGTCGAAGCCGAACGCCTGCACGTCGCCCACGAACACGCCCATGCCGCCGGCCACCGTCAGCCGGACGACCCCGCCGACCGTGTCCGGCGTGATGCCGGACTCGGGCGTGCAGCCGGTGGCGTAGTCGAGCACCAGGTCGTCCCCGTCCTCGGCCGCGGCCGGGCAGCCGGTGGTCCCGGGCGGCTCGCCCGTGTTCCAGGCGAGCTCGGTCGACAGCGTCGACGCCATCAGCACCCCGCGCATCACCCGGCCGGCGAGGTCGCCGCTGATGATGTCTTCCGGGTCGCCGACCGTGTTGGCGCAGCCCGACGCCATGGCGCCGACGAGGAGGAGCGACAGGGTGAGGCGAAGCATCGGCTAGGCCAACAGCATCTTGGCGATGGTGGACAGCTGCATGTTCGAGGTGCCCTCGTAGATCGCGCCGATCTTGCTGTCCCGCCAGAACTTCTCGGCCGGGTACTCGGTCGTGAACCCGTTGCCGCCGTGCACCTCGACCATCTTGCTGCTGACCCGCTCCGCCACCTGGCTGCTGACCAGCTTCGCGATGGCCGCCTCCTTGAGGTAGGGCAGGCCGGCGTCGCGGAGGCGCGCGGCGTTGTAGACCAGGAGCTTGGCGGCCTCGAGGTCCGCGGCGGCCTGGGCGAGCTGGTGCTGGATGGCCTGGAACTGGGCGATCGGCTTGCCGAACTGCTCCCGCTCACGGGCGTACGCGATGCCGGCGGCGAGGGCGCCGCGCGTGAGGCCCACCATCTGGGCGCCGATGCCGATGCGCCCCTCGTTGAGGGTCTCGATGGCGACCTTGTAGCCCTTGCCGATGGGGCCGAGCACGTTGGCCGCGGGGACCCGGACGTTGTCGAGGATCAGCTCCGTCGTCGAGCTGGCGCGGATGCCGAGCTTGTCTTCCTTCTTGCCGACCTCGAAGCCGGCGAACTCGCGCTCGACGAGGAACGCGCTGATGCCGCGGTAGCCGAGGTCGTAGTCGGTCGTGGCGAAGACCAGGAAGAGCGAGGCCTCGTTGCCGCTGGTGATCCAGAGCTTGTTGCCGCTGAGCACCCAGTCGTCGCCGTCCTGGGTCGCCTTGCAGCGGAGCGCGAACGCGTCGCTGCCGGAGCTGCTCTCGGAGAGCGCGTACGCGCCGACCCACTCCCGGGCCAGCTTCGGGAAGTAGCGAGCCTTCTGATCGTCGTTGGCCCAGCGCTTGATGGCGTTGATGACCAGCGTGTTCTGCACGTCGATGATGACGGCGACCGACGGGTCGACCGCGGCCGCCTCCTCGATCGCGAGGCAGGACAGGAAGAACGAGCCGCCGGCGCCGCCGTACTGCTCGGGGACCTCGATCCCCATCAGCCCCATCTCGAAGAACTGCTGGATCAGCCCCTTGTCCAGCTCCTGCTTGTGGTCCATCTCGTGGACCATGGGGCCGACCTGCTCACGGAAGAAGGAGCCCACCGCTTCGGCGAACATCTTCTCGTCGTCGGACAGGATGGTCAGGGGGGTCGGATGCTCACTCATTGGTCTCTCCGTACCTCGCGCATACGTACCCTGGTGCGCGGGCGCGGCTGTATATCACAGGGAAACGGCCCTTTCCTTCGTTTCCGCGCCCCTCGGCCCGGCCCTACAGGCGGCCCCAGGCCCACACCAGGAACGCGACGACCCCCAGCATGACGGCGAGCGAGGCCAAGAGCCCGGGCCAGTGCGGGCCCGTCTTGGGGGGCGAGGGGCGGGGCCGGCGGGCCTCGGGCCGCGTGAGTTGGCGGCCGCCCCTGGCCGGCGTCTGCCGCGTCGGGTCGACCTCCGCCGGAGCGACCTGCGCCCGGATCGGCGACGGCAACGTCGACACGCTCTCCTCTTCCTCCAGGTCCTCGATCTCCTGGCGGAAGTCCAGCTCGGCCACCAGCGACGCCAGCGTGGGGGCGGGGGGCGCCGCGTCGGCCAGCCGCTGGACGTCGACGGCGACCTCTTCGGCGGTCGCGTAGCGCAGCGACGAGTCCGCTCGGAGGAGGCGGCGCAGGACCGGATCCACCCCCGGCACCACCTGCGCCGCTTCGTCGAGCACGTCCGTCGTCTCGAGCACGTGTTCCACGTCGGCGACGGCGGTGACCACCTCGAAGAGGGTGCCCCCGCCGAACAGCGGGCGACCCGTGAGCATCTCGAACAGCAACGCGCCCACGGCGAACAGGTCGCTCCGCCCGTCCAGCTCCAGCCCGCGCGTCTGCTCCGGCGACATGTACAGCGGCGTCCCCTTCGTCAGGCCGGACTGGGTCGTCATGCCGGAGACGAAGGCGGCCTTCGCGATGCCGAAGTCGGCGAGCTTGACCTGGCCGCCGCGGGAGATCAGCACGTTGGCCGGCTTGAGATCGCGGTGCACCACGGGGGCTTGCCGGCCGCCCCGCTCGAAGGAGTGGGCGAACTGGAGGGCGCCGAGCAGCTGGGTGACCAGTTCGAGGGTCTGGGCGGCGTCGGGGCGGCGGTGGTCGAGGATCGACTGGAGGGAGACCCCGTCGACCAGCTCCATCGCGATCCAGGGCACGCCGTCGACCTCGCCGAAGTCGTACGTCTCGACGATGTTGGCGTGACGGAGGAGGCCCCCGATGCGGGCCTCCTTCGCGAGCGCCTGGGCGAACTCGACCGCGGCGTCGGGCTCCGCACGCAGCACCTTGAGCGCCACGCGCTTGCGGAAGCCCGCCATGCCCTCCATCTCGGCCTCGAACACCCGCCCCATCGCGCCGTCGCCGAGCAGCGACAGCAGCTGGAACCGACCGAACGTCGACGGGAAGTCGCTCGGCGACGGCGGCCGCGACGTGGGGTCTGAGACGGACATGGGGCTGCAGATCCTACCGGGACTGCAGCCGGGGCACGGTCACGTACCGGGCGTCACCGCGATGTCCATCGAGTAGGTGTTGCCCAGCGTGTCGTCGTCGCTGAACAGGTACACCTGGATGGCGTACGTGCCGTCGTCGTCCACCGTCGCGGTGAGCGTCTCGTTGTCGCTCCCGGAGTTGGCGGTGTCGATGTCGATGCCGTTGATGTCGTACAGGCGGAAGTCGATGTCGCCGTCGTCGTCGGTGAACGTCAGGTCGATGGTGATCTCGTCGCCCGCGAGCAGCTCGATGACGTACCAGTCCCGGTCGAACTCGCAGACGACGAGGGAGTCGTAGCTGCCGGCCGAGACCTCGGACGCGTCGCCCTCGGAGTCGTTGTCCTCCAGGGAGTCGGTCGGGCACTCCGGGAACGCCTCGAGGGCGAGCTCCAGCGTGTACGTGTTGCCGGGGTCGCCGCCGTCATCGCCGAACTCGAACTGCTCGACGCGGATGAAGTAGGTGCCGGGCTCGTAGATGTTGTGGTCGAGCTCCTCGTTGTCGGTGCCGGAGACGGCCTGGGTGAGCTCGTCCCCCTTGGCGTCATACAGCTCGACGTCGATGTCGCCGTCGTCGTGGATGAACGTCAGCGTGATGACCGCCTCGCCCGGCTCGGTCACCTCGAACGCGAACCAGTCGTCGTTGCCGATGCAGATCGACAGGTCTTCGACGAGCCCCTCGCCGATCTCCGACGCGGTCTTCTGACCGTCGTTCGGCTCATGGTCGTCCGTCAGCTCGCACTCGGCGACCGCGGAGTCGTCGTCGTCGCCGGCGGAGTCGTCGT
>CAYQEG010000292.1:0-8832 GCA_964416435.1 uncultured Rickettsiales bacterium | reverse complement strand
CGTGGGGTAGCTGTCGCAGCTGCCCGCGTCCGGCGGGGTTGCGTCGTCGTCGTCGCTCGGCGCCGAGTCGTCGTCGTCGTCGTCCCCGCTGACGTAGCGCGTGGTGCAGGCGGTCAGCGGCAGCAGCAGGGCGAGGAGCAGGACGAGGGATCGATGCATCGGGGCCTCCGAGCGGGCAGGTATGCCCGAGAGTGGCGCGCTCGCCAAGGGCCCCGGCCGTTCGTCATCGAATCACCACGGCCGGTCAACGGGTGGGCACGTACAGCTGGTTGACGAACTCCCGCAGCATCTCCTCGGTGAAGGCCGGCGGCAGGCTGTTCAGCATGTGGTTGATGTCGGCCATCTTGTCCGGCAGCGACACCCCCTCGATCCCGGCCATCGCGAGCAACCCGTGGAACGTCTCCGGGTCGATGGCCCGGGGGTCGACGCCGGCGAGCATCGACGCGAGGTCGGCGGTCTCTTCCCGCTCGGTCGCCCGCACCTCGTCGACGCAGGCCGCCAGGTCGGCGAGCAGGTCGTCGGTCCAGGGCACGCAGGCGGGGTTGACCGACAGGTGGATGTTCGGCGGGCTGCCGTGGAACCCGAGCTGCGGCTGCACGTACCAGCGGCGCTCGTTCATCGCGTCGGCGACCTCGAAGATCGACACCGCGTCGTCGGTCGACGTGAAGGCCACGAGGTTGGTGTCCGGTGATCCGACGACCTCCAGGCCCTCGATCGCCTCGATGCCGGCGATGACGCGCCGGGTGCCGTCGAGCATGGTCCGGGCGAAGTCGAGGTAGCCCTGCTTGCCGACGTGGTGGAGCACCGCCCACGTCGCCGCCACCGGGCCGCCGGACTTGGTCGACAGGATCGTCGGGTTGACCACCGTGTAGCCGGTCCAGTCCGCGCAGCTGAACACCTGGGCGCGGCGCAGCTCGGCGTCCCGGTA
The DNA here is from genome assembly GCA_964416435.1 of uncultured Rickettsiales bacterium. Taxonomy (GTDB): domain Bacteria; phylum Myxococcota_A; class UBA796; order UBA9615; family UBA9615; genus CAYQEG01. The sequence goes on along the minus strand of CAYQEG010000292.1, from coordinate 7,904 downwards.
CAGCACCACCGAGCTGGGCTTGGGGCAGAAGCCGTACTTGTGCAGGTCCATCGAGATCGACGTCACCCCCGGCACGGTGAAGTCGAACTCGGGCACGTCGGCCCCCAGCTCGCGGAACAGCGGCAGCAGGAACGCGCCGATGCAGCCGTCGACGTGGAGCAGCAGGTCGTGCTTCAGCGCCAGCTGTCCGAGCTCCTCGATGGGGTCGGTGACGCCGTGTCCGTAGCTGACCGCCGAGCCGACCAGCTGGATGGTGTTGGGCGTGATCGCCGCCTCGATCGCCGCCACGTCGGCGCAGAAGGTGTCCGGATCGACGGGCACGAGCACCTTCTTGATCCCGAAGTAGGCGCACGCCTTGTGGAACGCGGCGTGGGCGGTGACCGGCAGGATCAGCTCCGGTTCGGTGATCCCCTTGCGCTGGCGCATCAAGTCGCGGGCCGCCTTGACCGCGAGCATGCAGCTCTCCGTGCCGCCGGTGGTGAAGCTCCCGACCGCGCCGGCCGGCGCCCGCAGGTGGCCCAGGCAGATGCCGATGACGTCGTTCTCCAGCCGCATCAGGCTGGGGAAGACGGTGGGGTCCAGCGCGTTCTCGCCCAGGAACGAGAGGTAGGCCTGCTTGGCGACCGCCTCCAGCTCCTCCCCGGCGGAGTAGACGAGCGCCCAGGTGCGGCCGTCGCGCCAGTCGACGTCGTCGGCGCGCACGTCGTTCAGGCGCTGTTGGATCGTGTTGCGGTCGAGGGGGGTCGCGGGAAGCATGGGCGGACAGGACCAAATATGGCACTGAGTGTCAAGTTAATTCGCCGCGGCGGATCAGCCGAGGAGGTCGGCCAGCGCCCCCAGCATCTGGCTGGGGGCGAACGGCTTGTGCAGGAAGCGCACCTCATCACCCAGCTCGTGGGCCAGCTCCTCGCGCTGGTAGCCGGAGGTGAACACGACGCGCAGCCCGGCGTAGCGCTGCCCGAGCTGATCGGCCAGCTCGGGGCCGGACATGCCCGGCAGGCGCACGTCGGTGACCAGGGCGTCCAGTCGGCCGAGGTCCGCCTCCAGGGTGTCCTCCGCCGAGGGCATCGCCCGGACCCGGTAGCCAGCCCGCGTCAGGATGCCCTCGAGCAGCTCCCGCACGAGCGGCTCGTCTTCGACCAGCACCAGGTCTCGGCCTCCCTCGGGGGCCGGCTGCAGCTCGACCGATCGGCTCTGCTCGTCGGAGGCGCCGACCTCTCGCCAGGGGAGGTAGACGCGGAAGGTGGTGCCGGCGCCCGGGGTCGAGCGGACCGCCACGCCGCCCCCCGCGGCCGCGGCGATGTCGCCGACCGTGCTCAAGCCGAGCCCCGTCCCGTGGTCGGCCTTGGTGGTGAAGAAGGGCTCGAAGATCCGCGACAGGGTCTCCTCGTCCATGCCCTTGCCCTGGTCCACCACGGAGATCTCGGCCCACCGGCCCGGTCCGACCGCGCCGGCGCCGAGGTCCCCCGGCGGTCCGTCCAGGTCGACCACGGCGGTGCGCAGGACGAGGTGGCCCGCGTCGCCCATCGCGTGTGCGCCGTTGATCAGCAGGTTCATCACGATCTGCTGCAGCTGGGTGGGGTCGATCTCGACCGCGGCCGGCTCGTCGGTGAACTGCAGCTGCAGCGTCACCCGCTCGGAGAGCAGCGGGCCGAGGAGATCCGCGGTGGCGGCGAGCGCGTCGGTCAGGTCCACCGCGAGGGGCGCGACGGTCTGCCGTCGGCCGAACGCGAGCAGCCGCTGGGTCATCACGGCGGCTCGACGGGCGGTGTCGATGACCGCCCGCGCCCGTCGACGGATCTCGTCGTGCTCGTCGGCGTTGCGGATCAGCTCGGCGTGGCCGAGGACCGCGGTCAGCGCGTTGTTGAAGTCGTGGGCGATGGAGCCGGCGAGCCGCCCGATGACCTCGAGCTTCTGGGCCTGCTGGAGCTGCTCCTCCTTGCGGGCGAGCTCCTCCTCGGTCCGCTTGCGCGCCGTGATGTCGTGAAACACGGCGACGAAGCTGCGGCGGTGGGGGCTGTACGCGGTGACGTGGAACCACCGGCCGAGCTGCTCGCTGAACTGGTCGAAGTTGAGCGGATCACCGCCCATCGCGACTTCGCCATAGGCGCCGATCCAGTCGAACTCGCTGTGCTCGATGCCGGGGAGGACTTCGGTCACCCGTCGGCCGACGATCTCGGCCGCCTTCAGGCCGGTCAGGTCCTCGAAGGTCTGGTTGACCTCGACGAAGATGTAGTCGACCGGCCGGTCGTCCGCGTCCAGCACCATGTCGTGGTAGGCGTAGCCGGTGAGCATGTTCGAGAACAAGAACTCGTAGCGCCGCTGCCAGCTCTGCAGATCGGCGATCGCGATGTCCCGCTCCCGGCGGAGCGCCTCGACCGACTCAACCACAATTCCCCCAATTCCCCTGGGGGAAGACCCTACCGCAGTCTCAGCGGGGGGCGAAGGTCGGCGTCATAGGTCAGCGCCGCGCCCAGGAGCAGGTGCAGGCCCGCGTGGTCGTTGCTGTCCAGCTTGCCCCGGAACAGGAGCGCGTCGACGAACCCGCCGACGGCGAGCCCCGGGATCAGCCGCTTGAGCGGCACGACCGCCAGGTCGGTGCGCAGCTGCAGGGTGAACGCCAGGTCTTCGGGGGTGTCCACCGGGGTCGGGAAGTAGCCCTTGAAGTCGAGCAGGCTCGTCCAGCGCACCGGGCCGAACAGTCGCTCCATGCGGCCGACGATCGTGACGCCCGGGGCGAGCGGCCCGACCTCTGCGGACAGGTCGTACTCCAGGAAGAAGCCCGCCTTGAGCTCCTTGAAGACCAGGTACTTGCCGAAGTTCGCGCCCGTCGTACCGCGCAGCAGGCGCTGGAGCGGCAGCTTGTCGCCGGCGTCGTCCAGCCCCGCCGTGAACTCCGTGTCGAAGGCCCCCTGGACGAACGCGGACAGCGGGATCTGTCCGGCGATCGCGGGGATGCGCACGATGTGCAGCGAGGCCTGCGCGCCCAGCTCGAGGTCGTCCTCCAGCTCGACCGGCTCCTCGATGTCGGCGATGTCGCTGCGCCCGAAGGCGCCCTCGCCGTAGCCCAGGACCTGTCCCACGCGGTCGTCCCACACCAGCGCGACGCGGCCGCGCAGGCTGGTGTTGAGGGAGTCCGCCTGGTTGACCCGGCTCTCGCGTGAGACCTCGTACCCGGTGCGATCGCCGATGCCCCGGGAGCCGGTGATCTGCAGGGCGATCTGGTCCAGCTCCAGCGTCAGGCGGCCCGTGCGCACCGCCGCCTGCTCGGTCAGCGCCGGGAGCACGAGGCGGCCGTACCGCGCGCCGAACGTCGGGTCGGCGGCGCGCAGCTGCACGAGCCCGTCCTTGACCAGGTCGTGGAGCAGCCAGGGCTCGCCGGGACCGGACCCGGTCTTGCGTCGGACCCACCCCTCGCCCGCGAAGAAGCGCCAGACCCGGGCCTTGCCGATGACGGTCACGACCCGGGGGTCGGCGTCGTAGAAGTCGGTGGTCGCCAGGTAGACGACGTCGTCGTCCTGCACCACCCGGCCGCGGACGGTGACCTTCAGCAGCCCCTTGGCGGTCACCGTCGTCTTGACGCCGGCGGACCATGCCCAGGCGTCGGGGTCCCGGTCGGGGGCGCCGTAGCCCGGTGCGCCGGGGACCGGGGCGACCGGCGCGACCAACCGGAGCAGTCGGGTCAGCTGCAGGCCCGTCAGCTCGATGACCGAGACCTCGTCGGCGAGGGACAGCGCGGCGTCGACGTACAGCGACTGCGTCGGACCGGGCACGTCGACGGGGCGGCGCACCGGCCGCAGCAGCGCCAGGTCGGCGCCGGTGCGGTCCATCAGGAGGTTCGCGGAGACGCGGGCGAACGCGCCGGCGTCCAGGTCGGCGGCCGGGGCCGGGCGGCCTCCCCGGGCCTTCAGGTCGAGCTCGCCGAGATCCGGCACGAGCACGTCCTCGAGGGACGCGTAGACCTCCTGGCGGATGTGTTGGACCTGGCGCAGCGGGTCGGGCGCGGCGGGGAGGTGCTCCCCGACCAGGGCCCGGGTGTGGCGCAGCGCCGACAGCTGCTCGCCCTCGAACTGCAGGTCGATGCGGCCGACGTACTGGTCCCCCAGCCGCGAGACGAGCACCGGCGCTCGGGAGCGGGGGTGCTCCTCGGCGCGGGCGCGCATCGCCGACTCCCCGATGGTCAGCACGCGCGCGAGGCGCAGCCGGGTCGAGAAGTCGCCGAGCACGACGTCGACGCCCGGCAGGTGGCCGGCGAGCTCCCGGGAGCCGACGCCGACCAGCACGACGAGGTCCGGCCAGCCGCCCTCGTCCGCCGCGAGGCGGGCCAGGGTCTCGTGGACCGCCGCGGCGCCCCGCGCGCTCAAGCCGTTCCGGACCGAAGGGGGCAGCGCGGCGACCGCGGAGGGATCCGTCCAGCCGATGACGGCGACCCGTCGCCCGCCGACCTCGAAGGTCGCGTGGGACTCGAACACCAGGGCGCCGGCCGAGTCGACCAGGTTGGCGCTCACCAGTCGCACCTCGGCCGCCTCGGCCTCGGCGCGCAGCACGTCGACTCCGCCCACCAGCTCCAGCCGGCCCGGGGCGAGGGCGTCGAGCCCGCCCGCCTTCCACGTCGACCAGGTGACCGGGCGCTGCAGGTCCAGGGTCTGGCCCTGCAGGAACGAGCGACCTTCGACCGCCTCGCCGGCGGAGAGGTAGAGGTGCGGCAGGTCCGCCCAGGCCTCGATCATCGCGGCCCGGCGGGCGCCCTCTCCCTGGAGCCGGGAGACGACGTGCACGGTCGCGTCGCCGGCGGCGAACACGGTGCGCACCCGCGCCTCCCAGGTGTCCGGGTCCAGGGGCGCCTCCAGTGGCCGGGTCGCGCCGGGCGGGCCGACGAGCAGGACCGACGTGTCGCCCGCGGCGTGGGGCAGCACGCTGACCGGGTGGAGGACCGGAGGGGGACGCAGCGGGTCGTCGCCGAGCGCGTCGGCGAGCAGCGGCACGACCCGCTCGGCCGCGTCGGGCGGCCAGACGAAGATCGCGTGGTCGTCGGCGAGCAGCGCCGGCACCTCGACCGGCTCGCCCGCGGGGGCCACGGACGAGGCGACGGTCGTCCGGAACCCACCGACCCCGTCGCTCGGCTGGAGCAGCCAGCGGCCGTCCTGCAGGAACGCGCCCCAGCCCGCCTCACGGCGGGTCCAGGTCCCCCCCTCGTCGGTGGCGAGCGCCGCCGCGACGGCCGCGTCGGCCGCGCCGAGGTCCGCCGACGCGCCGGAGATGCCCCCCGTGGCCCCTTCGTAGACGAGGGACAGGTCCGGTGGTCGGGGTGGGGTGTCGGGCGTCGGCGGCGCGGGCATCACGTCGCCCTCCAGCGACGGCGCGGCGCCCTGCGCGAGCGCGGCGGCGGGGAGGAGCAGGGCGAGCAGGGCGAGGGCGGGGGCAGCTCTCACGGGCGGGTCCGGGGAACGCTCAGGTGGGGTCGAGCCACTCCACCTCGCCGGTGGCGAAGTGATAGACGGCGGGCACGACGCGGACCCCCCGGTCGGCGACCAGGGGGGCGATGGCGGGGGGCGAGGCGGCGATCTTCGAGGCGGTGAGGCGGGCGTGGGCCCGGACCGTGCGGTCGAGCAGATCGCCGTCGGCGTCACGAGCCTGCGCGACCGCCGGGCCGATCGCGCGCAGCAGGTGGTCGATGTGCAGGCCGGTGAGCTGCCCGGCCACTGCCGCGGACACCGCGCCGCACGACTCGTGCCCCATGACGACGACCAGGTTGGTGCCGAGCTGGGTGACGGCGTACTCGATGCTGCCGAGCTCGTGCTCGGCGGCGACGTTGCCGGCGACGCGGACCACGAAGATGTCGCCGATCGCAGCGTCGAAGATGAACGACGGCGGCACCCGGCTGTCCGAGCAGGTCAGCACGACGGCGAAGGGCCGCTGGTGCTGGCGCAGCTGCAGCCGTCGCGTGCTGTGCTCCGAGGCGTGGCGCGGGCGGTCGGCGACGAATCGGGCGTTGCCGTCCCGCAGGCGGTCGAGCGCCTCATCGGCGCTGAGGTTGGGCTCCTCCATGGGCGGAGCTTGCCACGTAGGATCGCCCCCGGAGGTGGGATGCGCGCGATTCTCTGGACTGTAGGGGCGGCGCTGCTGGTCAGCGGCTGCGGCTTGTGGACGAACGACAGCGTCGCGGGCGGGGGTGAGGAGCCGGCGCCTTTCTTCGCGCCGACCGTGCCGGGCGTCGACCTGACGGCTCGACTGGCGACCGGTACGGCGACCGCCGAGGAGCGGGCGATCACCTGGGCGACGCCCCGGTACCGGCCGGGGGAGTACATCCCCGATCGCTGGGTGGAGCGGGTCTGCTTCGCCCAGACCCCGCTGGCTCCCGCCGACGTGCAGGAGGCGCTCCAGGAGGGCTGGTTCGGCTGGGCGCTCGTGGAGGTCCGGCCGACGGCGATCCGGGTCGACGGGAAGCAGGTGGCGCCCCTGAGCGCCGGCGTCCCGGCCGACGCCCAGATGCGAGGCACCCTGCTGTCGCCCTTGTTCGACGCGCTCAAGGAGATGGCCGACGAGGGGAAGGCGTTGGGCGAGATGTGCCCCGTCCGCCCGTTCGAGGGCAGGTTGCTCGTCGCGGCGGACGCACGGGTGCCGTGGACGACGCTCCGGTCGGTCATCTACACCGCGGGCCAGGCCCAATTCGCCGACTTCGCGTTCATCGTGGACGGCCCCGTGGTGAGGCCCAAGGAGCCGTCGACGGGGGACCGGATGGTGACCGTCGTGCTCGACTCGGACGAGCCCGCCGCGCTGATCGCCGGGGGGGCGGATGCCCTGCCGCTCGGAGACGGCGGCCTCGGCGGCGCGCTCGACGCGGCCCTGGGGAGCCGCTCGGCGCTCGGCTGCGCAGTGCTGAACCCGACCGGCTCGATGACCACCGGGCAGGTGCTGGAGGCGTACGGCTGGTTCGGGGAGTTCGGCGTGACGCCGGTGCTCGCCGGCGGGGCCGACGGCGTCGCGCCGGTGCCCGACAGCTCCCCGGGGCCGGCGTGGCGGGTGGAGTACGGCGGATCGGTGCGGGTCCAGCGGTCGAGGATGCTGCCCATCGGCGGGCCGCGCCCCGATGACGACGACGACGCGGAGTGCGTCGACGGCATGCCGGTCATCCGTGCGCTCGCGTCGCCGACGATCGGCCGCCGGCCCCTCCGCCCCGAAGAGGAGCACTGACGGCCGGAAGCAGCCCGGCCTCTCGTGGGTTGTCCGACCGTGATGACCCGCGCCCTGTCCGTCCTGGTCGCCGTCGCGCTCGCCGCCGCCTGCGTCGGCGCCGACGGCGCGGGGCTGCCCTGGTCCCCCCAGACCGGGGACGTCGTCTTCCACACCTCGCTGTCGGCGCAGAGCGTCGCGGTCCAGCAGGCGACCCGGTCGAAGTGGAGCCACGTCGGCATGGTGGTGCGCGACGGCGACGGCTGGTCCGTGATCGAAGCGGTGCAGCCCGTCCGGGTGGTGCCGCTGGCCGACTGGCTCGACCGGGGAGAGGGGGGCCGCTACGAGGTGCACCGGCTCGCCAACGACGTGCTCGACCCGTCCGCCCAGGAGGCCCTCGCGGGCGCCGCGCGGGTGTTCCTGGGGCGGGACTACGACGCGCTCTTCGGCTGGTCGGACGACCGGATCTACTGCTCGGAGCTGGTCTGGAAGGCCTACGAGCGGGGCGTCGGCCTGCGCCTGTCGGAGCCGCGCCCGCTGAGCGACTTCGACCTCTCCGCGCCGGCGGTGCGGGAGCTGATCGCCCAGCGCTACCCGGACGGATTGCCGCCCGGCGAGGTGGCGGTCTCCCCCCAGGACCTGGCCGACAGTCCGCTCCTGGAACGGCTCGTCGCCCACTGACTGTGCCGCCCAGGCTTTCTGACCACGCCTCCTCCGTCCCGCGGCCCGAT
>CAYQEG010000291.1:0-8850 GCA_964416435.1 uncultured Rickettsiales bacterium | reverse complement strand
GAATGCTTCTCTCAGCTTATCTTCAGTGAAAACGATTTTTCCGGCTAATCCTGCGTCCACACTGCTAATTTGACCGCCTTATTAAATTTCCTCAATTATACGGGAAACAATAATGCAAATCCTAAAAGGTCTTGAAGCGGTTTATTGTGATGCCAGTTTCTTTGTCGCCCTATTTTCAAAAAAGGACGTAAAGCATAAACGTGCCTTAAAGCTTTTTAAAGAAATCAAGGAAAACCGTATCATGATCTATACCTGCTGGTTTATTATCTCCGAGGCCATGACCGTTCTTCTCTACCAATATGGTTACAGTGAAGCACTGACGTTCAATCAGTCAATTGATTTATACAAAATTTTTCATTCCACTGAAAGCCTACACCATCAAGCTATCGCATTGTTCAATCTTTTTAGTAAAGACAGAAAGATTTCTTTTGTGGATGCCCTTTCACATGTCCTTATTTCAGGGGAACTTAAGAACATGCCGGCCCTATCTTTTGATAAAGATTTTAAGGCGTTGGGTTTAACTACTATCTCCTGAACAGCTCTAAAAACGCTGATTGTTTTCGTTTCATTGATGGCGACGCATATTATGCTGAAATAACGGTTTGAGACCTTTGCAAAACGCCTGAGTTCTGGCTAAATGCACAGCGCGCCGTAGACCTGTGGAAAACGCGAAACATTTATAAAAATGAGCTTGAGCGCATACAGCCACTTCATGTTGCCTAATTTTCTATCGCAATGTTGGAATTTTTACCGAAAAATGCCCTCCGCCCCCCCGTCGTCGGTGGCCTCGTCGGCGTCGTCGCAGTCGCCGCTGCAGATCGTCTGGCCGTCGCCGTCCAGGTCGGCCGCCTCGTCGCTCCCCGTGTCGCAGTCGTTGTCCTGGCCATCGCAGACCTCGGGGTTGCCGGGGAAGTTGTCCGCGTCGGCGTCGTCGCAGTCCTCGCAGTCGAAGACGCCGTCCCCGTCGCCGTCCAGCTCCGGCTCGCCGGCGTCGTCCGCCGCGCCGCTGCAGTCGTTGTCCAGGCCGTCGCAGAGCTCGGGATCGCCCGGCACCACCGCCGCCTCGTCGTCGTCGCAGTCGTCGCAGGCGTAGGCGCCGTCCCCGTCGCCGTCGTAGGACAGGTACAGCTGCCAGCCGATCAAGGCGCCGTCCACGGCGCTAGTGTCGTCGTTGACCTGGAGGATCCAGGTGCCCGCAGCGTCCTCCCCGACGAGGCTCGCGAGGAAGCCCTCGGGCTGGAACGAGCCGCTGAACGGCGGGTCGGCACCCACGATCGTGTCGATCGCGTCGTCGTCGAACACCGTCCCGACCAGCCCCGCGCCGACCCCGCCGTTGTCCGTGCTGAGCGAGACCAGCGTGCCGCTCGGGGAGAACAGGTAGATGTCGAGGTCGTCGCTCATCGCGTGTTCGATCTCCACCACCACGTCGACGTCGGCGACGAACGCCGGGCCGACCACCTCCAGCTCGAACTGCTGCGGCCCGAGGCTGTTGGCCAGCGCCGCGCCCGCGCCCAGGCCGTCCACGACCATCAGGTCCTCGTCGATGACCGCGTTGCAGTTGTCGTCGAGCCCGTTGCAGACCTCCGCCGCTCCCGGGAAGACGTCATCGTCGTCGTCATCGCAGTCCAGGAGCCCGTACGCGCCGGAGCAGTCCTCGGCCGCCCAGGCGCCGTCGCCGTCGCCGTCGAAGCCCTCGTCGATCTCCTCGTCGCAGTCGTTGTCCAGCGCGTCGCACACCTCGGTCAGCCCGTCGCTCACGTCGACGTTGTCGTCGTCGCAGTCGCCGTCACATTCGGCGAAGCCGTCGCCGTCCTCGTCGGTCGTCTCGCCGGTGCCCTCGTCGCAGTCGTTGTCGGCCCCGTCGCGGACCTCGTCGCCGCCCGGGAACACCTGGTCGTTGTCGTCGTCGCAGTCGCCGTCGCACTCCACCACGCCGTCTCCGTCGTCGTCCGTCTCCTGCCCGTCGACGTCCTCGAGACCAGCGTCGAGGAGCCCGTCGCAGTCGCCGTCGACGCCGTCGCACAGCTCCAGGGCGCCGGGGAAGATCAGCTCGTCGGTGTCGTCACAGTCGACGCAGTCGGCGGCCGCGTCGCCGTCACCGTCGGTGAAGCCCTCGTCGACCTGGTCGTTGCAGTCGTTGTCGAAGCCGTCGCAGACCTCGGCGTTGCCGGGGAAGACCTCGTCGTTGTCGTCGTCGCAGTCGCCCTCGCAGACCGTCACGCCGTCGCCGTCGTCGTCGAAGCCGCCGTCCACCGTCAGGGTGACCGTCCAGCTGTCGAGCACCCCGTCGTCGGCGGTCGGGTAGTCGTCGGTCAGGATCAGCTGCCACACGCCGGCGGCGCTTTCGCCGTCGAAGTCGGACAGCGCGCCCTCGGGCTGCCACACGCCCGTGAACGGCGGGGAGCCGGCCAGGATGGAGGCGAGCGCTTCGTCGTCGAAGGTGGTGTCCGTGTAGTCGTCCCCGTCGCCGCCGTTGTCGTCGGAGAGAATCACCTCGATGCCCGCGGGGGAGCGCAGCGTGATGTCGAGGTCCTCGTCCCAGGCGTGGGTGATGTTGACGGTCACGTCGACGTCCCCGACGGTGGACGCAAAGGTGGTGACGGCGTCGACCTCGATGGTCGCCTCGGCTCCGTCGGGGATCGGCGTGCCGCCGCCGCCGCCGACCAGCACGACGGTGCCCTGGTCGGCCACCCCACTGCAGTCGTTGTCGATCTCGTCCCCGCACACTTCCGCGGCGCCGGGGAAGATGAAGATGTCGTCGTCGTCGCAGTCCCCCTCGCACTCGCTGACGAGGTCCCCGTCGTCGTCCGATTCCTCCCCGCCGAAGCCGGGGTTGCCGAAGTCGTCGAGCCCGTTGCAGTCGTTGTCCTGCCCGTCGCACAGCTCCGGGGCGCCGGGGAAGACGGTGTCGTCACCGTCGTCGCAGTCGAGGCAGCTCGCCGAGTCGTCCCCGTCGGCGTCCGTAAAGCCCTCGTCGACGGCGCCGTCGCAGTCCTGGTCGATGCCGTCGCACACCTCCGCGGCGCCGGGGAAGACGCTGGCGTCGTTGTCGTCGCAGTCCCCGCAACCGACGCCGTCACCGTCGGTGTCCGCCGCGCCGCATTCGAACGAGACCGCGGTCCCACCGGCCACGGTGGCGTCGTCGCAGCTGACCTCGAGCGCGTAGCCGAAGGACGCCGCGCCGCCGCCGGCGAGGTCCTGGATGCCGACCGTCGCGCTGGCGCCGAAGTCGAGCGCGGCGTCGCCCAGGTCGACGTCGTCCCAGTGGATCTGGATCTCCCCCGTGTCGTACAGGTGGAGCTGGAACGTGCCTTCGCCGCCGCCGCTGTAGTGGGGCACCGCCTCCCACGAGACGATGAACCGGTCGTTGGCGGCGTCGTCGTAGGTGTAGACGCCGCCCCCGTTCGCCGGGTTGAAGTCGTCCCAGTAGACGGCCACGTCGACCGAGCCGAAGAGCCCGCTGGGCAGGCACTCGTTCTGGTAGCCGACCTGGGCGCCCGTCGTGAACCTCGCCGCCCCGTTCGACGAGACGACCACGTCGGAGTAGGCGGCGTCGTAGAAGGGGAACGAGAACGGGAGCGCTACGGTCGCCTCGCCGTCGTCGGAGAGGCTGAGGGGTGCGCCGAGCCCACCGGCCAGGGGGACGAAGTCGTAGCCGGTGGCGTTCCAGGAGTAGCCGAACGGATCAGGTCCACCCTGGGCCGCGGCGATGGACGGAAGCGCAAGAGCGCACAGGACGGCGACGACGCCCGACGAACGATGCATGCAGGGACCCTCCCAGGTGGGGACACCTTAGACGCGAATGGCTCGCCTGACTTGGTGCGCGTTGATCCACTCTCACTGTGCCAACCGGGTTATATGACTACGGATCCGACGGGCCCGCGGTCCGAGGTCCAGGAGCGACGAGGGCGCAGGGTCGCTCCCCTGGAACCGAGGAGCGACGCCGAGATCGGGCCGCGGGACCGAGGAGGCGTGGTCAGGAAACCCGGTTGGCTCAGTCAGTGGCCGGGACGGCGACAGAGGCTACCCTCCGCGCCGTGCGCTACACCCCCGCCGCCTCCTGGCCGACCCTCGGTCCGGCGTTCTTCGACGTCGTGCGTCCGGCGACCTTCCCGCGTCACACGCTCCGCTACCGCAACGACCGGGCGGCCGCCTCGGTCGGCCTCGACGACCTCGACGACGACGCCTGGGCGCGCCACTTCGGGGCCCTGGAGCCGCTGCCCGACAACCTGCGCGAGCCGCTGGCGCTGCGCTACCACGGCCACCAGTTCCAGAACTACAACCCCGAGCTGGGCGACGGGCGGGGCTTCCTGCACGCCCAGCTGTTGGACGATCGGGGCCGGGTGCTCGACCTGGGCACCAAGGGCTCGGGCACGACCCCGTACTCCCGCGGCGGCGACGGCCGGCTGACCCTCAAGGGGGCCGTCCGGGAGATCCTGGCGACCGAGATGCTCGAGGCGCTGGGCGTCTACACGAGCAAGACGTTCTCGGTCTTCGAGACGGGCGAGAAGCTGCTCCGCCACGACGAGCCGTCCCCCACGCGGTCGGCCATCCTCGTCCGCCTCAGTCACTCCCACGTGCGCTTCGGCAGCTTCCAGCGGCACGCCTGGCTCAACCACCGGGAGCGGCTGGATGCGCTGCTCGAGTTCACGCTCGACAACTACTTCCCCGACCTCGCGGAGGGGTCGCACCCCGATCGGGCGGCCGCGCTGCTGCACGAGGTGGTGGCCCGGGCGGCCCACCTGACGGCGACCTGGATGATGGCCGGCTTCGTCCACGGGGTGCTCAACACCGACAACATGAACGTGACGGGGGAGTCCTTCGACTACGGCCCCTGGCGGTTCGCCCCGACCTGGGACGACGCGTTCACCGCGGCCTACTTCGACCACGGCGGCCTGTACGCGTTCGGACGGCAGCCCCAGGCGGTGCAATGGAACCTCGTGCGTCTCGCCGAGGCGTTGCTCCCGCTCAGCCACGAGGACGCCCTCGGCCCGGCGCTGACGACCTGGCCCGACGCCCTCTCGGCGGCGTCCCGAGCGCAGTTCTGCGCCCGGGTGGGGGTCCGGTCGGGCGACGCAGAGGCCGACGCGAGCCTGGTCAACGCCGCCCTGACCTTCCTGCGGACGTCCCAGATGCCCCTGGAGCGGTTCTTCTTCGACTGGTGGGGAGGTGAGCTCAGCGCCCCGAGGGCCGCCGCGAGCCCCGCCGCGGCGTTCTACGCCTCGGCGGACTTCGCCCCGGTCGAGCGACTGCTACGGGCGCGGGAGCCGGCCGCCGCGGGGCGCCTGGACCACCCCTACTTCGGTGACGATGGCCCCTGCACGATGCTCATCGACGACATGGAGGCGACGTGGGCACCGATCGCCCACGAGGCCGACGACTGGTCGGCGCTGGACCGCAAGATCGCGGACGTCCGGCGGATGGGGGAAGCGCTGGGGTTGCAGCCGCGGCCGCGCGACGGCGCGCCCCGGCGTCACGGCTCCGTGCGAAGCCCCAGCTCCCGGTAGCCGTCGCTGAGCTCCCGCTCGCGCACGACCTCGCCCCGGAACTCGATCCACCCGCCGTCGGCGCGGGGGATTCGGACCTGCAGCCACCGGGCCGGGCCGAGGCTCCGACTCACGACGCGCATGCCGCTCTCCGACACGTCGACCGCGATCCCGTCGCGACGATCCCGCTCTCGGAACGCGTCGGGCGCGTCCCCGGGAACGAGCACCGCAGGAGCGACGCACGTGCGACGGGCGGCGGCCCGACGCTCGTCGGGCTCCGCGACGCCCAGCCCGAACTCCTCGTCCAGGCTCTCCAGGAGCGATTTCGTCACGATTGGAGTCTAAGGTGGTCGGCTCCTCATGCGCTCCCTCCTGACCCATCTCCAGTGCGGCCGCTGCGACGCGGACTACGCCCCCAACCAACCCTGGCGCACGTGCAACGAGTGCGGCGGCCCCCTGCTCGCCCGCTACCGCATCACCCGGGGGGCCGTCGCGCTCCGGACCGTCATGAGCCGACGCCCCGGCCAGCACCGCCTCGCGGAGCTCAGCCCGCTGCAGTCCGCCAACCCGGCGACCCTCGGCGAAGGGGCGACGCCCCTGATCCGGGCCGAGGGGCTCGGCGTCGACCTCGACCTGCCCAACCTGCTCATCAAGGACGAGGCCCAGAACCCCACCGGCTCGTTCAAGGCCCGCGGCATGGCCGTCGCCGTCGCCCGGGCCCGGGAGCTCGGCATCGGCCAGGTCTGCCTCCCGTCGGCCGGCAACGCCGGCGGCGCCGCGTCCGCCTACGGCGCCCTGCACGGCCTCGACGTGCACGTCTACGTGCCCGCCTCCACCCCCGCCCCGATCCTGTGGGAGTGCCGCGCCCTCGGCGCCGAGATCGTCACCATCGACGGCACCATCGCCGACGCCGGCAAGGCCCTCGCGCCCGTGGCAGAGGAGAACGGCTGGTTCCCCCTGTCGACCCTCAAGGAGCCCTATCGGATCGAGGGCAAGAAGGTCATGGGCTTCGAGCTGCTCTACGACCTCGGCCGCCTGCCCGACGTCATCATCTACCCGACCGGCGGGGGCACCGGCCTCATCGGCATGTGGAAGGCCTTCGACGAGATGGAGCAGCTCGGCTGGATCGGCCCCGAGCGGCCCCGCATGGTCTCGGTCCAGACCTCCGGGTGCGCGCCCATCGTGCGCGCCTTCAAGAAGAAGCAGCGCACTGCGGCGCCGATCAAGAACCCGAAGCGGACCGCCGCGTTCGGCCTGCGGGTGCCCGGCGCGCTGGGCGACTTCCTCATCCTCGACGCCGTGCGCAGGAGCGGCGGGACCGCCATCGCGATCGACGAGGCGGACTTGCAGGCAGATACGCGCACGATGGCAAGGCGCCTGGGCTTGCAAGGCTCTGCGGAAGGTGGCGCGTGCGTCGCCGCGGCCCGGCAGCTCCGGAGCTCGGGTTGGATCAAGCGGCCGGAGACCGTCGTGATCTTCAACACCGGGCACGCCATGAAGTACGGTGACTAGACCTTGAAGCGCCTCTTCCTCCTGCTGCTCCCCTTCGCCCTGGTGCTCAGCGCCGGCGACTGCACCGAGGAGCCGCCCGAGGAAGAGGAGGAGGTCACGCCCGGCGAGCCCTGCCCCATCGACGGCCAGTCCCGGTGTGACGACACACTCCACCAGACCTGCGTCGAGCACGAGTGGGTGACCGACGAGGAGTGCGCCGCCCCGACGCCCCAGTGCAACGCCTCGGTCGGCTGCATCGGCTGCGGCGCCGGCCAGGACTACTGCGTGGGCAACGCGGTCTACCGCTGCAACGAAGACGGCACCGACTGGGCGCTCGTCGAGGAGTGCGGCGAAGACGCCTGCCAGTGGGGCGAGTGCGTCGACATGTGCCGGATGGCGGCGGAGACCGGCTCCTACCTGGGCTGCGAGTTCCTCGCCGTGCCGACCGCCAACAGCGAGCTCGTGCCCGACTTCAGCAACGACTTCGCCGTCGTCGTCGGCAACCCCGACGAGGAGCGCGTCGCCGAGATCACCGTCGAGCGGGGCGGCGAGACCCTCGCCTCCGAGCTGCTCCAGCCGCGGGAGACCCGGGCCATCCAGCTGCCGTACGACGACGTGCTCAAGGCGTCGGACCAGACGGTCATCGTGCCCGACGGCGCCTACGAGGTGACCGCCAGCCACCCGATCGTCGCCTACCAGTACAACCCGCTGAACTTCCAGACCGGCGCGACCTACTCGTACACCAACGACGCCAGCCTCCTGCTCCCCGTGCCCGCCCTGGGCGACCAGTACCTGGTCAGCACCTGGCCGACCTTCGGCCTGTTCGACCAGACCGGCTGGCTCTGGAGCTCCGGCTTCGTCGCCGTGGCGGCGTCCACCGACGACACGACCGTCTGGGTCACCTCGTCGGCCTACACGCTGGGCGGCCAGGTCCAGGCGTTGAGCCCCGGCGACGTGGCCGAGGTGCACCTCGATCGCGGCGACGTGCTGCAGCTGTTCAGCGAAGTCGGCACCGCGTCCGGCTGCGGCGCGCTCGAGGGCGCGCTGGAGGGCGACGCCGAGATCTTCGACCAGCACTTCCCGGCCTGCCTCGACGTGGAGCGGGGCGACCTGACGGGCACCCGGGTCCAGGCCTCGGAGCCGGTGATGGTGTTCGCCGGACACGACTGCAGCTTCGTGCCGTTCGAGCGCTGGGCTTGCGACCACCTCGAGGAGAGCATGCTGCCGCTGGAGGTGTGGGGCACCGACGCGATGGTCGCGGCGCCGACCCGGCCCGGCGGCACCGGCATCGCGCCGACGCTGGTGCGCGTGCTCGCGATGCTCGACGGCACCGACCTGACGTTCACCCCCGCGGTGCACGAGCCGGTCACCGCGGGCCCGTCGTCGGTCATCGAGTTCCGGGCCGAGGAGGACGTGCTGATCAACGCCAACGGGCCGATCCTGGTGACGCAGTTCCTGCTCGGAGAGCAGGAGCTCGGGGCCAACGCCGGCGACCCGGCGATGGGCACCATCCCACCCAGCCTGCACTGGCGTACGTCGTACGAGTTCCTGGTCCCGTCCACCTACGAGGACGACTACGTCAACATCTTCGCCAGCCTGGGCGCGACGGTGACGCTGGACGGCAACGAGATCACCGCCTGGGACGCGGTCGACGACACCCCCTTCAAGGTGCACCGCGCCCGCCTCTACCCCGGCCCCCACACCGCCGAGAGCCCGACGGGCCACCCCTTCGGCCTGATGGCCTACGGCTACGCGAGCTTCACCAGCTACTACTACCCCGGCGGGCTGGACCTGACGCACAACCCGCTGCCGTAGGAGCGCTCACTGTGCCGCCCAGGTTGTGTGACCACGGATCCGACAGGCCCGCGGTCCG
>CAYQEG010000290.1:0-9105 GCA_964416435.1 uncultured Rickettsiales bacterium | reverse complement strand
ACTGCATCGACGCCGACGACGACAACGACGGCGACCCGGACAGCTCCGACTGCGCGGACACCAACCCGTCGATCTACACCGGCGCCCCCGAGGCCTGCGACAGCATCGACAGCGACTGCGACGGCTCGCTGGTCGACGGCTACCCCAACTTCGACGGGGACGCGCAGCCGGACTGCGTGGACACGGACGACGACAACGACGGCGACCCGGACACGTCCGACTGCAACGACAACAACGCGTCGATCTACACGGGCGCCCCCGAGGCCTGCAACGGCGTCGACGACGACTGCGACGGCACCGTCGACGACAACGTGCCGGGGGACGCCTGGGAGCCCAACGACACGCTGTCCGCCGCCACCTGGATCGCCGGCGACGACAGCGACGTCACCATCTATCCGACCTTCGAGTACAGCACCGACGACTACGACTGGTTCAGCATCAGCACGACGGACGACACCAACGTGGTCTGCGACCAGTTCCACGTCGAGGTCTGGCTGCAGTCGATCCCGTCGGGCGCGGACTACGACATCCGGCTGTACTCACCGAGCCTGGCGCTGCTGGACTGGTCGGAGAACTGGGGCGACGCCGACGAGCACTTCGACTGGCAGGTCGGCTGCACCTCCTGGGGGGACGACGGCGGTACGTACTACATCCGCGTGCACCGCTGGAGCGGCTACAGCTGCTCGAACACCTACCTGCTCCGGGTCGCCAACTCCGACTGACCCGCCTGTCCCGTTGGGTCAGGCCAGGCGTTACGCCGGCCAGGCCGCCGGTGAGGGACCGCCGTACCGCGGTGAGATGGCACGTCTGGCGGGTTGTGACGGTGAGGACCCGCCGCATCTCGGGTGAGATGGCACGTCTGGCCGGGCTGTGGCGGTCCAGGCCCGCCGCATCCTCGATGGAATGGCACGTTTGGCCGGGTTGTGGCAGTGAGGACCCGCCGCATCCTCGGTGGAATGGCACGTTTGGCCGGGCTGCGGCGGTTGGCCGCTAGTCGCGACGCCGACCTCCGCCGCCGCCTCGGCCGCCGCGGGCGCGGCGACGCGGGCCTCGGCCTCCGCCGCCCCGGCCACCGCCACCGTGCCGACCTCCGCCACCGCGGCGTCCGCCGCCGGACCGTCCGCCGCGGCCGGGGGGCCGACCGGCGGGCTGGCCGGGCACCGGGATCGCCGAGGCGAGGTGCCAGCGGTGGTCGTCGTCGATCGGGATCTCCATGTCGATCAGCCGCTCGATGTCACGCAGGTACTCGCCCTCGGTGGGGTCGCAGAAGGCGACCGCCACGCCCTCGCGACCGGCGCGCGCGGTGCGGCCGATGCGGTGCACGTAGCTCTCCGGCTCGTTGGGCAGGTCGTAGTTGAAGATGTGGCTCACGCCGTCGACGTCGATGCCACGGGCGGCGATGTCGGTGGCGACCAGGATCGAGATGGAGCCCGACCGGAACCCGGCCAGGGTCCGCGTGCGCACGTTCTGACTCTTGTTGCCGTGGATCGCGGCGGCCGAGATGCCCTCGCGGTCCAGCTGCTTCACCAGCCGGTTGGCGCCGTGCTTGGTGCGCACGAAGACGATGGCGCTCTCGACGTCGCGATCGTGGATGAGCGACGCGAGCAGGCGGCGCTTGTCGGCCCGCTCGCAGAACATGACGCTCTGCTCGATCTTCTCGACGGTGGTCGCGTTCGGGGTCACCTCGACGTGCACCGGGTCGTGCAGGAAGCTGCTCGCGAGGTCCACGATGGACGGCGGCATCGTCGCCGAGAACAGCAGGTTCTGGCGGTCCCGCGGGAGCAGGTCGAGCACGCGACGCACGTCGTGGATGAAGCCCATGTCGAGCATGCGGTCGGCCTCGTCCAGGACGAAGAACTCGACCTCGCTCAGGTCGATGTGGCGTTGCCCGCACAGGTCGAGCAGCCGACCGGGGGTGGCGACCAGCACGTCGACCCCACGCTGGAGCGCGCGCACCTGGGAGTGCTGCTTGACGCCGCCGAAGATGACGGTGTGGCGGATGTGGAGGTGGTAGCCGTAGTCCGCGACGCTCTCGCCGATCTGGGCGGCGAGCTCGCGGGTGGGGGTGAGGACCAGCGCCCGGATGGGGCGGCGGCCCGGGCGGCCGTAGCTCGCCTCGGTGATGTGCTGGAGGACCGGCAGCGTGAACGCCGCGGTCTTGCCGGTGCCCGTCTGGGCGCAGCCCAGCACGTCACGGCCGTCCAGCAGCGGCGGGATCGCCTGCGCCTGGATCGGCGTGGGGGTGACGTAGCCCGCCTCTTCGACGGCGAGCTGGAGGGGCTCGATCAGATCGAGCTGTGAGAAGGTCTGCAATGAAGTCTCTTGAAAATAGGGGGGACGCGATGGCGTCCTGGCGTGGGCGCCAGCGTCTGGCGCGCGCACGGAGAGTCTCTTAGGTAACCCCCGGGACGCGACAAGTCCAGGGCGGACCGTGATTGCCCCGGTCGGCCGGGGCCCTACCCCTCGCCCTTCTGGCTCCTCAGCATCAGCGCCTCGTAGGCCTTCGGGGCCAGGCGGGAGACCCACCAGGAGGCCCGGCCGATCGCGCCCGGCACGACCAGGCGGCGACCCGCCAGGCAGCCGTCCACCACCGCCTCCGCGACGGCTTCGGGCCGCAGGGGGGTGACCATCGACGGGGGCGGCTCGCTCGCCGCGTTGCCCTGACCGTCCAGCGCGCTGGTCCGCATCGCGGTGTCCGTGAAGTAGGGGCAGACCAGCGTCACCGACACGCCGCTGGGGCGCAGCTCGGCCCGCAGGCTGTCGAAGAAGCCGTGCAGGGCGTGCTTGCTCGCCGCGTACCCGGTCCGCCCGAGCAGCGGGGCGAACCCGGCGATGCTGGAGATCGCGACGATCCGCCCCCGCCGCTCCAGCAGGGACGGCAGCGCCGCGTGGGTGCAGTACACCGCGCCCATCAGGTTGACGTCGACGACCTTGCGGAAGACCGCGACGTCCGTCTGCGCGAACGGGCTGCGGTGGCTGATGCCAGCGTTGTTGACGAGCACGTCGACCCCGCCCAGCTCCGCCACCACCCGGTCGATCGCGGCGCGGCAGTCGTCGGCGTCGGTGACGTCGCAGCGGACCGCGAGCGGCCGGCCCCCCCGATCGGCGACCGCCGCCGCGAGGGCCGACTCGTCCAGATCGAGCAGCGCGACGCGGGCCCCCCGAGCCTCCAGGGCGTCGGCGAGCGCCCGGCCGATCCCCCCCGCCCCGCCGGTGATGACCGCGACCCGGCCGTCCAGGCGTCGCGCCTCACGCACGACAGCTCCGGTAGAGCTCGAAGGTCTCGCGGGTCGACTTGCTCGGCACGAAGCCCAGCTCCCGCTTGATCCGCTCGTTGGCGAGCACCGGGCGGTAGCGCAGGAACGCCACCTGCTCGGGCGTGTTCTCGGTCCAGCCCCGCGCGTGGAGCAGGCCGAGGCCGGTGCGCAGCAGCCCCTCGGGCAGGCCGACGAAGCGGCGCCCCATGCCGCGGGCGACCTCGCGCAGCGTCATCACGCCGTCCCCGGTCAGGTTCCAGGTGCCACAAGCCGCGCCGAAGATGCCGGCGATCAGCGCGTCCACCACGTCCTCGTCCCACACGAAGCAGAACGGCGTGTCGACACCCCGCAGCCCCAGCACCACCGGCCGCTCGAACAGCCGGGTGATCGGGCTCTGCACCCCCTCGCCGAGCACCGTCGAGACCCGGAAGACCACCTGCTGCAGGGTCGGGTGCGGCTGCCGGTAGTTGGCCAGCAGCTCCTCGATCAGCCGCTTGTGGTGGCTGTAGGGGAACGCCTCGTCCCCCCGCAGGGGGGCGTCCTCGTCCAGCAGGGGGCCGTTGTCCGGCGAGTAGCCGTAGGCGGCGCCGCTGCTGGTGTAGACGAGCCGACCGACGCCGGCGGCGAGGCAGCCCTCCACCACGTTGCGCGTTCCGTCCACCTCGATCGCCCGCACCTCCTCGCGACTCATCTCCCGGGGTGGGCTGAGGATCGCGGCGAGGTGCACTACCACGTCGACGTCGTGCTCCTGGAGCAGATCGGCGAGGGTGGGGTCCCGCACGTCGAGCAGCCGGCCGAGCCCTCGGCGGGGGGTCGGCGGCTCCCGCACGTCGGTCGCGATCACCACCACGTCGGCCCGCTCGTCGAGCCGGCGGACGAGGGCGGCGCCGACCGAACCCGCGGCGCCGGTGATCAGGACCGTGGTCATGCGCCGGCGGGCTCCGCGTGGATGTCCTTGAAGTCCTTGAGGTTCGGCGCCCACATGTGGGCCACCGGGTCGACGTCCACGTGCACGACGGCCGGCTTGCCCGACGCGATGGCCCGCTGCAGCGCGCCCCGCAGGCCGGCGGGGTCGGCCACCCGCTCGCCGTGGGCGCCCATCGAGCGGGCGAGCACGTCGAACTCGATCTCACCGAGGTCGGCGTTGATGGTCTCGTCCGGCCCAAGGGACTTCTTGATCAGCGTCTTGACCGGCTTGAGCGCGAACTGCTGGTTCATCTTCACCATCCCCCACTGCTTGTCGCAGAGCACGATCCAGACGACCGGCAGGTCGTTGCGCACCGCCGTCTCCACCTCCTGGGGGTGGAACCCCATCGCGCCGTCGCCGATGACGCAGTACGCGGGCCGGTCCGGGAACGCCACCTTGGCGGCGAGCACCTGGCTGCAGCCGGCGCCGAGCATGCCCATCTTGGGCGTCGTCAGCAGGCTGCCGGGTCGGCGGATCTGGGTGAAGAAGTTGGTCCAGATGGCGGTGTTGCCGCCGTCCACCACCAGGATGGCGTCGTCCCCGAAGACCTCCTGGCAGACGGTCGGCACCCGGGCCGAGTGCATCGGCATCGTGTCCTTCGCCAGGTGCTTGTCCAGCGCCTTTCGGCGGCGGGCGATCTTGCGCTTCAGCCCCGCCCGCCACTCGGTCCGGGACGGCGGCCGACGCCGCGAACGCAGCACGTCCGCGAGGGCGACCAGGAACTCGCCGACGTCAGCCTGCACCGGCACGTCGACGGGGCGGATGTTGCCGAGGATCTCCGGCTCGAGGTCGACCTGGACCATGCGCTGCTCGCTCGCCGGGGCCCAGTACGGGGCCTTGCCCCACCAGTCGGTCTCCCCCAGCCGCGAGCCGAGCACGAGCACCGCGTCCGCCTCGTTGCGGGCCGCCGCGACCGCGCCGAGGTAGACCATCGGCACCGCCAGGTCGTGACGCTCGTCCATCGCCGCCCGGGCCGCCCAGCTGGTCGTCACCGGCGAGGACAGCAGCTCGGCGACCTCGATCAGCGCAGCGCTCGCGCCGGCGTGGAGCACCCCCGAGCCGGCGTGGATCAGCGGCCGGTCCGCCGCGAGCAGGAGGTCCGCCGCCGCCTCGACGTCCGCCGGGCGCGGGGCGAACGTGCCGCCGACCCGGTACTGCCCGGGGTTCACGAACCACGACGCCTGCGTCGGCTGCGCGCTGTTCATCAGGTCCTCGGGGATGTCGAGGTGCACGACGCCGGGGCGGCCGACGAAGCACATGCGCAGGGCCCGTCGGGTCAGCTCGGCGATGCGGTCGAAGGACGGCACGTGCACGCTGAACTTCGCCATCGCCGCGATGGCCTGCGTCTGGGGGAAGCACTGGAAGGTGCCGCCCCGGTCCGGCTCCACGATGGCGTGGCGGCGGGACGACGTGATCAGGAGCACCCGGTTCCCCTCGGCGTTCTCCACCGCGACGCCGGGCAGCGCGTTGGCGACCCCCGGCCCGTTGCTCGCGATGCAGACGCCGAGGCGGCCGGTCAGCCGCGCGTAGCCGGCGGCCATGTGCACCGCGCTCGTCTCGTGACGGGGCGTCACCAGGTCGATGCCGTGCTCGCCGTAGGTCGAGTACATGCCGAAGTAGGTGCCGTCGATGATCCCGAAGACGTGCTCGACGCCCTCGGCCGCGAGCAGCCGGGTGACGATCTCACCGCCCTTGACGGTCTGGGTGCGCAGGTTGCGGACGACGCTCATGAGGACCTCCCGCGGGGCGTTCGCGCCGCCCCGGCAGGAGTCTTCTAGCTCGTTTTGACCGATCGGTCAAACCTTAAGGTCAAACCGATCGGTTGGTGCTAGGGTGCGGCCATGGATGCAGCTCCTTTGAAGGAACGGGCCGAGCAGATCCTGGCCAGCGCCGACGCCCTCTTCGGGCAGCGCGGCTACGACGGCGTCAGCGTGCGGGACATCGCCGACGACGCGGGGGTGAAGAAGGCGGCGGTCTTCTATTACTTCGAGGGCAAGGAGGACCTGCTGCGGCGGGTCCTGGACCGCTACTACGCCGCTCACCGCGACGCGCTCGCCGCCGCCTTCGAGGCGAAGGGGCCGCTGCGGCGGCGCCTGCACGGCACCATCGACGCCTACCTCGGCTTCATGGCCGACAACCACGCGTACGCGCGCCTGGTCCAGGGGCTGGTCGCGAGCAGCCCCGACTGGCACGGCCACCTGCAGCGCAACCTGGAGCCGCTGCTGCGGTGGACCGAGGAGGCGCTGGCGGACCTCGCCCCCGACGAGGGGCCGCTGGCGGCGCGGCACTTCTTCCTGACGCTGTCCGGCGCAGTGATCAACACGTTCACGTATGCCCCGGTGCTCGCCCCGATCTGGGGGAGCGACCCGGCGAGCGCCGACGGCCTCGCCGAGCGGCGGGCCCACCTGCACTTCGTCGCAGACGCGCTGCTCGACCGGCTGGAGCGACAGCCCTGAACGGCCCCCTGCGCCCTACCGCTCCAGGGCGAGCACCCAGTGACCCCAGTCGTCCTGGAACGACGCCATGTCGTCGGCTCCGACCACCGCCTGCAGCGCCTGGTAGCCGGTCGGGTCGGCTTCGCGGTCAGCCATCCACCGCGTCCAGTAGTCGTCGAGCAGGCCGCGCTCCTGGAGGTAGTACAGGAGGTAGCGGGACTGGCTGTAGTTGGTGCCCGGGTCCTGCTCGTAGAAGGCGTAGGCGTCCATCGCGGCGAGCTCCGCGAACGTCGGCACGACGCCGTGACGCAGCGCCTGCTGCAGGCCGGGGAGCCGCCAGTTCAGCATCCCCACGATCTGGCCGTCCCGCTCACGGCAGGCCTCGTACAGCGACGCCAGCCCCTCGTTGAACCAGGGGGGCGCGTCCGGCACGTTGGCGTCGATGTAGGGGTGCACCATCTCGTGCACCAGCGTGCCGCCGCCCGTCGCGATGTTCATCACCAGCGCGTCGTGCTCGTCGGTCGCGTAGCCGTAGGGGGTGCCCGGCACGTCGCCGAAGAACTCCAGCGCGTGCTTCGTGTACGACGCTTCGTCCTTGAACAGCCAGATGGTCCAGACGTCCTCGGGATCCCGGGCGAAGTACTGCTCCTTGAGCAGCCGCGTGGCCCAGCGCACGGTGCCCGTCGCCCGGCGTCGCACGTCGGCCGACGGCTCGTCCCCGACCACGACCCAGGGCGCCTCCACCAGCACGGTGAACTCGCTGCCCAGCTCCGCGCTCAGCTCGGCCGCCCGCACCTCCAGCGGGTCCCGCGCCGCCGGCTTCAGCGTCGGGCCGGGCTCCAGCCGCATCCGGATCACGGTCCACCGGGCCGCGTCGTACTTCAGGGGCCACAGGCTCAGGAACAGCGCCCTGTCCATGCGGCGGTAGGCGCCGTCGTCCTCGGCGGGCTCGTGGTACAGCACCTCGTCGGTGTCGGCGTCGTAGCCGAGGATCAGTCGGAAGTGCTCGGTGGTCTGAGGGGCGTCGCTGTAGCGGGTGCAGATGATCGACGGCACTCCGGCCACCAGGTCGGCGTGCAGCGCGGCCCACTCCGCCTCCATCTCGGCCTCCTGCCGCGCCACGCGGACCTGGTGCCAGACGTCGCCGACGACGAAGCCCAGCGCCTCCAGCCCGACCTTCATCTCCCGGGTCCAGGCGCCGCGCCCCAACGCCGGGTCGACGCCGGTCCGAGCGAACACGTCGTCCTGGTCGAGGTCCTGGCCCAGCGCCCGCAGCCACGACTCGGCGCACGCCTCGCCGCAGTAGTCGGGTTTCTGACGGACGTGGGGCACATCTTCGATCAGCACGGACGCGTACAGGGGCTCCTCCGCTGGCGGGGCGGCGTCACTGACCGGCGACCCCCAGAACAGCACGGATGCGCCGGCCACCGCCGCCAGGGCGACGGTAGCGCGCAGGAGGTGGACCCGCCTCGGGGTGGGCGGTGGCCAGGTGACGTCGTCCATCGCGAACCTCGGAGGGTTCGACACGCTCGCACGGCGCGAGGTTCCCGCGCACGTAGACTGCCGCCCGATGTCGTTCGTCGCGAGCCTCCCCCTCGGCTTCTTCGCCAACCTGCTCGGCGGCAAGCGGCGCCGCCGCGAGGAGGCGAAGGCCCGCGCGTTCCCCCCCGCGTGGGAGGAGGCGATCCAGGCGCGCGTCGCCTACTGGCAGCTGCTCGACGAACGCGAGCGGGAGCAGGTCCGCGGCCACGTCCAGGTGCTGCTGGACGAGAAGGAGTTCGTCGGCGCCGGGGGCCTCGAGATGACCGACGACGTCCGGGTCGTGATCGCCGCCCAGGCGTCGATCCTGCTGCTCGACCGGGACCACGACTACTTCCCGCTCCTCCGCTCCATCGTCGTCTACCCCGCCGCCTACGAGGCGCCGGCCGGTCGCCTCAGCCCCACCGGGCTCATCGAGGAGACCGTCGAGGCGCGGGCGGGCGAGTCCTGGGCCCGCGGCACGGTCGTGCTGGCCTGGGACAGCGTGCTGGGCGGAGCGACGAACCCGGTCGACGCCCGCAACGTCGTCTTCCACGAGTTCGCCCACCAGCTCGACCAGGAGCAGTCACGCAGCGACGGCGCCCCCCTGCTGCCCGAGCGGAGCATGTACGCCCCCTGGGCGCGGGAGATGGGCGACGCCTACGAGGAGCTCCAGGACGACCTGGACCACCACCGGCGCACGCTCCTGCGCGACTACGCGGGCGTCAACGCGGCGGAGTTCTTCGCGGTGGTGACCGAGTACTTCTTCGAGCGGCCCAACGCGCTGCAGGAGCGCTACCCCGAGCTGTACGACCTGCTCGTCCGATTCTACGGGCAGGACCCGGCCGCCCGGACCTCCCGCTAGGAGCTTGCAGCGCATTGGAACCGGAGCCCCGTGAGACCGGGGTGTCCGAGGCCAAGGCGCGAC
>CAYQEG010000289.1:0-9127 GCA_964416435.1 uncultured Rickettsiales bacterium | reverse complement strand
GTGAAGTCCTGGGCGAACACGAAGACCGTGCGGCCGTCGACGGTGCCGTGGCCGGTGATCACCCCGTCCCCGAGGATCTTCTGCTCCTCCATGCCGAAGTCGTTGCACTGGTGCACGACGAAGGCGTCCAGCTCGATGAACGAGCCGGGGTCGAGCAGCAGATCGATGCGCTCTCGGGCGGTGCCCTTGCCGGCGGCGTGCTGACGCGCGACGCGCGCCTCACCGCCCCCGATCTGGGCCTCTGCGAGCTTGCTGTCGAGCAGATCGAGCTTCGCCTGAAGCTCGGGATCGGCGGACTTCGTCACCTTCGTGCTCCTTCGCGCACTTGCGCCTTGGGATCGCAGCGCGCTTTATATACTCCGGCTCCCGCGCCTGCCGCGGGACTCACGGAGACTTCATGCATCGTCCGTCCAAGCACCTGATCGCCCTCGCCGCGCTGTTCGCCGCGCTCGCCCTCTCCGCCGGCGACTGCCAGCCGGTGGACGACGACGACTCCGGGGAGCCGCCCGTCGGTCGGGTGTCGATCGCGGGAGGCGCCTCCTTCGAGACGATCCAGGAGGCGATCGACGCCGCGTCCGACGGCGCCTCGATCATCGTCAGCGCGGGGCTGTACGAAGAGTCCCTGACCATCAACAAGCCGCTCAACATCAGCGGCCAGGGGCTCGACCAGGTGACGGTCACGGGCGACGGCGACGGCACGATCGTCGAGGTGGACCTGGTCCAGCGCACGCTGCAGATCACGGGCATGGCGTTCGAAGCGCCGTTCGACGAGCTGGGCACGGTCCGCGGCTTCCGCATCACGGACTCGACCGACGTGCTCCTGCACGACACGTTCATCGGCTTCGAGCCGTCCGAGGACGGCGAGTGCCTCCACGGGCTCGCCGGCGTCGAGCTGTCCCGAAGCAACGTGACGCTGTCCTCCACGTCGATCTTCTGCGTCGGCTTCAGCTCGGACAACGGCGGCACGGGGGTGCTCACCCAGACCGACGCGTCGCTGACGATGATCGACTCCGACATCACCGCCGTCGGCTCCTTCGGCATCAAGTCGATCGACTCCACGATCAACCTGAGCGACACCGTCATCCAGGCCGTCAACCGGCCCAGCGGGGCGGAGAACTTCGAGCGAGACGGCACCGCGATCCACGTCGAGACCGGCAGCGAAGAGGTCGTGCTCGACGGGGTCGAGATCTTCAACGGCGTGCTCGCCGGCGTGTTCGTCGAGGGCGGCCCGTCGATGAGCGTCAGCTCGTCCAGCTTCGATGGCTACAACTACGGCGTCATCTTCTGGGGCGGCGACCGCGCGGCGGCGGCGGCCCGCTCCTTCACCGCGACCGGCAACACCTTCACCGACATGCGCTCGATGGCCCTGTGGACCTGGGCCTCGTCGACGATCACCGGCTCGACCATCGAGCTGATCAACACCGTGCCGGGGGCCCACACCTTCCCCGACGGCAACGGCATCGTCGTGGAGGCGCCCGGCGGGGAGGTGTCGATCAGCGGCAACGTGCTGACCAACCTGGGCGGCCGAGCCATCGGCGTCTACGGCAGCACCACCGAGGGCGCCGTCGCCACCGCCGAGGTGGTCGGGAACACGATCACCGGGCTGTTCGCGGGCAACGGCCTGGACCTGCAGGTGATCGAGGACGCCACCGCGACGGACAACGTCATCTCGGGCGTGGACCACGCCTACGATCCCGACAGCAACCCCCCGGGCTCCATCAGCAGCGGGTTCGGCATGGACTGCTTCTTCGTGGACACCTGCACCCTGGAGCGCAACGAGGTCAGCGGGGCCGAGTTCGGCAACTTCGTCATCGTCAGCTCCGGCTTCACCAGCACCGACGACATCAGCCGCGACAGCCGCGGCCGCGGCTTCCACATCCAGACCTCCCAGGGCACGTTCACCAACCCGACCATCAGCGACAACGAGGGCTTCGGCATCCTCGGTATCGAGAGCACGCTGCAGGGCTCCGGGGGCGCGGTGACGGGCACCCGGCGGGGCCCCTTCATCACCGATCTCGACGGCCAGGACGACCCCCTGGAGGAGGACCTCCAGTTCCTGATCGGCGGCACCGCGCTGTGGACCGAGAGCAGCGGCGCCCCGTCGTTCCTGTCGTGGGACGCCGGCCTGTTCGAGGACAACATCGACGGCGGCATCACCGTGGTCAGCGGGCAGCTCGAGCTGACGAACAGCATCCTGCGCGACAACGGCTTCTACCTGGGCCCGCCCCACGGTGAGACCGAGACCTGCAACAACGGCCTGGACGACAACGGCGACGAGCTGATCGACTGCCTGGACCCGGAGTGCGCGCTCGGCTCGTCCTGCGCCTCGTCCCCCGATCCGGGCCTGTACATCGCCGGCAACGACCCCCTGGCGGCCAACGGCCCCACCATCACCGGCAACCTGATCGACGGCGCCGCGGCGGACCACTGGGGCGGCTCCTTCTGGGGCGTCTACCTGTCGGACGTGCCGGGCGCGGACGTCGCCGACAACACCATCTGCGTCGGCGACTTCGCCGGGCTGTACGTGCGGGAGTCGGACGGCGCGGTGATCGCGGACAACGAGATCGGCGTGAGCGGCGACGGCTCGGCCGTCGCGTGCGGCGACCTGTCCTACACCTACGGGCTGTACATCACCAACTTCGACCCGCTCGAGGTGACCGAGGGCACGACGATCGACGGGAACACCGTCGGCGCCCCGGCCATGCAGTACGGCGTCTACCTGTCCGGCATGGGCACCTTCGACATGGACGGCAACACGATCGACGGCGGCAGCACCGCGGGGGTCTACGCGACGATGTCGCTGCCGACCGGGCTGACCTCCGACAACGACGGCGACGGCCTCGCCGAGTACCTGGGGGACTGCGACGACAACGACGACACCGTCGGCGGCAGCGGCGCCTCGGAGGTGCCCGGTGACCGGCTGGACAACGACTGCGACGGCATCGCCGACGACGGCACCGACACGTCGGACGCCGACGGCGACGGCTTCTCCATCGCCGATGGCGACTGCAACGACATCGAAGCCAGCGTGAACCCCGACGCCGACGAGGTGGTCGGCAACTTCCGCGACGACAACTGCGACGGCTGGGCCGACTTCGACGCCGACCTCCCGGCGCCCACCCTGGTGATGGACGGCAACGTCGTCACCGGCGAAGGCGGCGGCCTGTGGCTTCAGGGGGCGACCGCACAGCTGCTCGAGCCCGCCGACGGCGACCCCGCCAACTCCATCGCGGCCGGCACCGGCGACGGCGTGTACGTCAACACGTGGAGCTGGGGCGGCACCCCGGGCATGACCGACGGCGTCGTCGAGGCGGGCGCCGGCACCACGATCACCGCCCCCGGCGGCAACTGCGTCGAGGTGGTGGGGGCGAGCTCGACGGTGACGCTGACCGGGGCCGAGATCGACGAGTGCGGCCAGAACGGCGTCTACATGACGAACACGGGCACGGTCGCGCTGGACGGCGCGTCCATCGACAACGCCAGCCAGGCGGGGATCAACGCCCTGTCGGGCACGGTCACGGCGAGCAACGGCAGCACCGTCGACAACGCCGGCGACGACGGCGTCACGCTGTTCAACAGCGCGTCGGCGACCCTCGACGGGCTGACGATCACCGGCAGCGTCGGCGACGGGCTCTCGCTCAGCGGCGGCGCCGTGGTCGCGGGGGGGCTGACCATCGCGTCCTCCGGCGGTGACGGGATCCTGCTCAACGGCGGCTCGGTGACGAGCGCGGCGGGGCTGTCGATCACGTCGTCGGGCGGCGACGGCGTGTCGGTGCTCAGCGGCACCCTCGACCTGACGGACAGCACGGTGCTGACGTCGACTGACTCGGCGGTCGCGCTCAGCGGCAACACCATCGCCGCGCTCGCCGGGCTGTCGATCGACGGCGCCGGCGCGTACGGCGTCTCGTGCGACGGCGGCTCGGCGGATCCCGGCGTCTCCCTGGTCACGCTCGACCCCTGCACCGCCGACGTGCTCAACGCCACGCTGGGCGAGTTCGAGCTGTTCAACGGCTGCGAGATCGACCAGGTCTGCGAGGTCCCCGCCGACTGATCGCCCGCGCGCCCCCACGCGCTGCGCGCCCCCCTCCGGTATTCTGGGTGTGCGGAATGGCGCGTCTCGACTACATCCTGCGGCTCATGGCGAGCGAAGACGCCGACGGGATGAGCCTGGCGGTCGGCTCGCGTCCCCGGCTCGTCTTCGGGCGCACCGCCCGCCCCCTCGACATCCCGGCCTTCAAGGAGGAGCAGCTCCGCGACTTCGTCAAGGAGATCTCCACGGACGAAGACGTCGCGCAGCTCCGTCGGACCGGCGCCGCGCGCATCCACTACGAGTTCGAGGGGCTCTTCTTCGCGTGCGACATCACGCTGCACAACGGCAAGCTCAAGGCTGAGTTCAAGGCGCTGGGCAGCGACGAGGGCTCGGTGCCGCCGGGCTCCAGCCCGATGTCGGTGGCGGACACCGGCGAGCTGCCGCCCGCTGACGAGATCGTCGAGGCGGCCGGCCTGAGCGACTTCGAGTTCACCTCGCCTCCGCCCGGGGACGGCAAGCCCCTGGAGATCGCGCTGCTGGCTCCCGGGGACGACGACCTCACCGTGCCCAGCGACCTCGTCTCCGAACCGCCTTCGCTCAAGCGCGACCTGCCGCCTCCCCGCACCCGCCGCACGCGTCAGCCGGAGTCGGGTCCGTCGATGGACATGGGCAAGGTGTCGGCGCCCCGTACCGCGGGGCTCAAGCCCCAGGCGCAGATCAAGTACACGCGCACCGAAGCGACGACGCCGCCGGATTACGGGCGCAAGCTCAACCGGGACGAGTTCGACAAGCTGCTGCGCTGGATGGTGGAGCAGGACGCGACCGACCTGCACATCACGCCTCGCTTCCCGCCGACGCTCCGGGTCGACAACCTCTTCCAGCCGTCGCAGGGCCGGGTGTTCGACCCCGGCGAGATCGAGCGGGTGATCTACTCCATCCTCGCCGAGCGGGACCGCAAGGAGCTCGAGGAGCGCATGGCGGTCGACCTCAGCTACGACGTGCGGGGGCTGGGGCGGTTCCGGATCAACGTCTTCAAGCAGCTGTACGGCACCTCGGCGGCGGTCCGCCACGTGCGGTCGGCGATCGAGTCGCTGGACGAGCTGAACCTGCCCGCGGAGCTGTCCTGGCTGACGGGCCAGGAGACCGGGCTGGTGCTCTTCACCGGGCCGACCGGCTCGGGCAAGTCGACGACGATGGCCGCGATCATCGAGCAGATGAACGTGCAGCGTCAGCTGCACATCCTGACGCTGGAGGCGCCCATCGAGTTCCTGTTCGAGAACGGTCGCTGCCTGATCCAGCAGCGGGAGGTCGGCGTGCACACGCCGGACTTCCTGACCGGGCTGCGCGACTCCCTGCGCGAGAACCCCGACGTCATCATGGTCGGCGAGCTGCGCGACCTGGAGACGGTGGCGATGGCGATCAGCGCCGCCGAGACGGGCCACCTGATCCTGGCGACGATGCACGCCAACACCACCGTCAACGCGATCAGCCGCCTCATCGACGTGTTCCCGGACAACCAGAAGGCCGGCGCGCGCGCGATGATCGCCGACGTGCTGCGCGCCGCGGTCAACCTGCGGCTGCTCCGTCACGCGTCGGGTCGAGGCCTGGTCCCCGCGGTGGAGTTCCTCAAGGTGAACAACGCCGTGTCGACGCTCATCCGGGAGAACAAGCTGCACCAGGTCCGGCAGGTCATCACGACCGCCGGCGCCGAGGGCATGTGGCCGTTCGAGCGGCACCTCGTCGAGCTCTACAAGCGCGGCGAGATCGAGTACGAGGCCGCCTACTCCGCCTCCCCCGACAAGCGCGTGTTCGAGCAGTACGTCAACACCAAGGCGAACGCGGCGGCGCGCAAGGGGCGCAAGGGGCGCAAGTAGCCCGCTCGCCTCACGGCGTCGGCTTGATGTCCAGCACGTAGCTCCAGCCTTCGGTCGCGCGCTGCGCGAGGATCGACCGGAACGCGCCCGGCTCCCGGTCGGGGACCGTGGCCGGCAGCTGCTCCACGCCGGCGCCCCGGTAGCGGATGAGGCGGCTCGCGCCGCCGCCGGTCTCGGTCCAGGGCAGGTCCGTCGGCTCGGTCGAGGTGGCGTCGACCTGGAGCTCCACGCCGCCGCGCGCGAGGTGGGCGGCGATGAGCCGCTCGTCGTCCGCCGAGGGGGCCCGGAAGAAGGCGCCCGGGTCGGCGATGGCGGGGCTGAGGGGGGGCGGCGCGGCCGCCTCGTCGTCGGGGCGGACCTCCAGCAGCACGACGTCGGTCCAGCGTCGACGATCGCCGTGGCGGACCTCGAACGGCCCCACCGCGAGCAGGCCGGGTCGCTGCACGGAGAAGGTGAACTGGAACGTGCGCTGGCGGTACTCCCGGCCGGCCTCGGTGCCGGTCGAGAACGCCTCGCTGCGCCCCAGGGGCACGAGCAGGCCCGGTGGCAGGGGGGCGCCGAGCTGCACGTCGACGGCCTCCCGCTCGGCCATCAGGGGGCGGTTGAGGGCGATCGCGACCACGGTGATCGTCGCCGGTTGGCCGACCTGCACCGACGGCTGGTCGAGCAGCACGATGGCGTCCTCTTCGTCCCGGCTGAGCACCCCCGTGGCCGCGTAGAAGGCGAACCGGTGGTCCTCCTCCAGCGGGGCGAGGTCGGGGTCGGCGAGCACGTCTTCGGTGCGCAGCCGGCCGCTGACGATGGCGGCCTGCAGCCAGCTCACCGCGTCGTCCAGCTCGCCGAGCGCCGCGTAGTGGCAGGCGAGGTTGTACGCCGCCTGCCACAGCGTCGGGTCGATGCCGATGGCGAGCCGTGACTGCACGCTGGCCTCCCGGTAGCGCCCCTGGCGGTGCAGCGCCCGGGCGAGGGTGGCGCGCAGCCACGCGTCGTCGGGGTGCTGATCCAGCAGCGAGCGGAGCAGCGCCTCGGCCTCGTCGGCGTCGCCCCGGTCGAGCGCCTCTCGGGCCTCCTCGGTGGCCCCGGCGAGGTCGAGCGCTTCGGCTGACGGGGAGCCGCCGCCGCAGCCGAGCATCATCACGAGGGCGCCGAGCAGCGCGATGATCCCCCGCATGCGGCCCGAGCGGGGGCCGTCGCGTCGATAGGACTCGTACCGCTCCGGCTCGCAGACCGTGCAGCCGCCCACGTCCTCGATGCGGCCGTCGTCGAGCCCGGCGCGGAGGAGCAGCGCCCGGTTGGCCGACCGCAGGTCGACGTGGGGCCGACCCCGGGGCCCCTGCCGGAGGCCGAACTGGCCCTCCTCCAGCCCCGCGTCGCGCAGGCCGCTGACCACCTCGTCGCCGACCTCGAAGCAGCAGGCGCTGATGCACGGCCCGATGGCCGCGTGGAGCCGTTCGGGGGCGACCCCGAGCCGGGAGACGCCCCGCGTGACCGCGGCGCCGGCGATGTCCTGGGCGGTCCCCCGCCACCCGGCGTGCACCGCGGAGACGGCCGCGACGCCGGGATCCCACAGCAGGATCGGCACGCAGTCGGCGACGCGCACGGCGACCGCGAGGCCGGGGGTGGTGGTCCAGAGGCCGTCCCCCTCGGCGGGAGGTGGGGGGCCGGTGACGACGTGCACCGTCCGGCCGTGGACCTGCGTGGTGCAGGCCAGGGCGTCGGGGCCGGTGGCTGATCGGGTGGTGAAGCCGCAGAGTGCGAGGGGGGCGCCAGCCGCCCAAGCGGGGCTCTCGAGTTCCGCCATCGCGGGGGAGCCTAGCCCGCCCGGTCGCGGATCGGGCACATCTCGCCGTTTGACACCAAGTGCCGGTCCGCTTAGCGTGCCGCGTCGGGTAGAGGCCCGAATTCAGAGAGGAACCTGATGCGCAAGACCCTGGCCCTGCTGTTGTTCGCTGCACCGCTCGCCCTTTCGGGCTGCCCCACCGAGCCTGTCGATGATGATGACGCCACCGATCCGGTGCGCATTCCGATCATCGTCGAAGCCCACCCCGTGCCCGACGGCCAGCTCTTCTACCAGTCCAACCTGTGGGTCGAGTTCGACGTCCCGCCGGACTCCGTCACGCTGGAGCTGTCCGGCGGCCTCGCCGGCACCACGACGAGCTCGAGCAACGACCGCATCTGGACGCTCGACCCGACGGACGACCTCGACTCGGACAGCTCGTACAGCCTGACCGTGACCTGGTCGCCGACGGAGTCGGACCCGCTGGTCATCAACTTCACGACGGGTCGCCACGGCGAGCCCGTCCCCGATCCGACCGGCCTGATCGGTCAGGTCTACAACATCGACCTGGCGGGCGCGACGTTCGTCGAGCCTCCCGGCGTCGGCGCGATCATCGGTAGCCAGCTCGACGGCATCGCGATCCTCTTCTCCCCCACGGACGAGTCCTCGTTCGAGCCCGGCGACCAGCCCGGCATGCACATCCTGGGCGCCCTGGGCGCCGAGGAGGGCGGCGACATCTTCCAGGAGGAGTGCACCGAGACCCTCGCGTTCACGTACGGCCCCGACCACGTGTTCGGCGGCGGCGACGACGTGCCGGCCACCTGGAACGACCCCCGCATGGAGCTCGGTCCGGCTGACCTCCCGCTGTCCATCCAGGGCATCTCGGCGACGATCCAGGACCTGGAGATCACGGGCACGTTCCACCCCGAGCTGGACGACATGCAGGGCGGCACGTTCGCCGGCAAGATCGACACCCGGCCGCTCGCCCCCGAGCTCGACCCGGACGGCGGTGAGGATGCGATCTGCCAGCTGGTCTTCGAGACGGTCGGCGTCGAGTGCGAAGAGTGCGGCGGCGACATCCCCGGCCCCTTCTGCCTGAGCGTTCTCGCGACGGACATCGTCGCCGAGCACATCCCGGGCCTGGAGCTGACGCCCTACACCTGCGGCGACCTGATCGACATCTACCTCGCCTCGGGCGAGTGCGACGAGGCGCTCGACTTCGACGAGGACGGCGACGGCGAGTACGAGCTGTGCCCCGACTGGACGCCCGGCGGTGACGACGACGACTCGGCCGGTGACGACGACGACTCGGCCGGTGACGACGACGACTCGGCGAGCGACGACGACGACTCGGCGCGCTAGCACTACCAGTAAGAAAAGCGAGCGGGCGTCGGTGCTGTGGAGATAAAGGTGACACCTGGAGATAAACCCGGGGTGACGATCCAG
>CAYQEG010000288.1:8197-9130 GCA_964416435.1 uncultured Rickettsiales bacterium | reverse complement strand
GCATCAAGGCCGAAGAGGAAGAGGCAGCCCGCATCAAGGCCGAAGAGGAAGAGGCAGCCCGCATCAAGGCCGAAGAGGAAGAGGCAGCCCGCATCAAGGCCGAGGAAGAGGAGGCGCGCAAGCGGGCCGAGGAAGAGGCGCTCCTCGAGGAGGAGGAGCGCCGCGCCCTCGCCGAGGAGCGAGCGAGAAAGGCGGTCGAGGAAGCGAAGCGCAAGGCCGAAGAGGAGAAGCGCAGGGCCGAAGAGGCAGCCCGGGTCGCGGCGGAAGAGCTCGCGACGGGGCTCGCTCAGCGCGCCGACGACGGCCGGGAAGCCGCGGCGAGCGCGCGCAAGGCCCTGGAGACGACGCGGGGGCAACTCGACTCGAAGCTCAAGAAGTTCCCCGGAACCGGGGCCGTAGCGGCCGCCCGGGACGCCCACACCGCGATGTCCGACGCCCTCTCGCGGGCGGAAGCCTCCGTCGGCGAGGCGGAGCAGGCCGCGACCGAGCTGGCCGACTGCGCCACCGTCGACGCGTCGGACGAGGTCCTGGGGAGGGTGCGCGAGGCGGCGACGGCCTGCGATTCAGCCCTCGCCGAGGCCAGCGAGCGGGCCGACACGGCGCTCCAGCTGCAGGCCGACGCCGACGCCGCCGAAGCGGCTGCTCTGGCCGAGGCTGTGGGAGAGGCGCGGGGCCACTCCGACGCCGCCAGGACCGCGTCCGAGCGGGCGCGACGCGCCGCGGACGCGGCCACCAGCGCGACGACCGACGTCGCCGCTCCCGCGGGCCGGACGGCCAGCCGAGCCGCCAGCAAGGCCGCTACCGACGCGGAGCGGGCCTGGAAGAAGGCCGCCGAAGCTGCGGCGGACGCGGCGGACGCGACCGCGCCTGCCGCCGCGAAGAAGGCCGCCGATCGAGCGAAGAAGGCTGCCGCGGCGGGGCCGGGCCCCCCCC
>CAYQEG010000288.1:0-8187 GCA_964416435.1 uncultured Rickettsiales bacterium | reverse complement strand
GGCGCCGGCGCGTGGGGCCGCGATGATGGCGGCCGTTCGCGCTATGTTGGGTGCGGGGGGGGCGTCGGCCGCCGCCGACCGAGGGGAGTCGGCGAGCGGTGAGGCCCTCTCGCTCGCCGAGGAAGAGGCTCGAGCCGCCGCCGAGGCGGCTCGGCTCGAGGCCGAAGCGCTCGACACCGCCCGGGCCGCGGTGGACGCCGCGACGAAGCGTGCCAACGAAGCCTCGGACCGGGCTTCGGACGCCGCGCTGCAGGGGCGCGAGCTCGGCGGAGAGCTCTCCGACGAAGCCGTCACCCAGCTCCTCGCCGCGCTCCTGGGCGCCGGACGCCGCGCCGCCGAGGCGGCCACGATGGCGCGCCGGGCGGCCGAGGAGATCGGCGAGTGCGAGACCGGAGACGAGGCCCGTGAGGTCGCCGAGGCGGCGGAAGACGCGGCCGACGAGGCCGCCGGCGCCGCCCGCCGCGCCGAGACCCGCCTCAGCGAGCTGAACGAGGCCGTGGAGGCGGCGCTCGCCGAGGCGGAGGCGCTCACCGCGGCGAGGGACGAGGCCGGCGCCGCTGCCGACGCCGCCGCGAGCCGCGCCGCTCAGGTCGAGGAGAGCCTCGCCGAGCTCGACGAGACGATCGCCGCGCTCGGCGCCACCGGGGCCGACGTCAAGGGGGCCCGCAAGGAGGCGGCGGCAGCGGTCAAGAAGGCCGAGACCGCCGCCGGCCGGGCCCGCACCGCACAGAAGGACGCCGCCTCCGCGAAGACCAGCAAGGCAGCGAGCGCCGCGGCCGCGAAGGTGGCCAAGGCCGAGCAGGCCGTCGAGGACGCGGCGGACCTCGCCCTCGAGGCGATCCCTCGGGCGCGCGCTGCAGCCGAAGACGAGGCGGACGCCCGGGCCAAGGCGGAGTCGACGGCCCTCGCCGACGCCCGGGACCGGGCGGCCGAGAGCGCGGCCGACGCCGCCTCGGCGTCCGCCCACGCGACCACGTCCGTGGCGGAGGCGACCGAGGCCTGCACCATCGAGACGCCGGCGGTCAAGGCCGCCCTGGACCAGATCCGCCGCGTCGCCGAGCAGGTCGAGATCCAGGCCGGCGAGGCCTCCAACGCCCGATCCGAGGCGGACGAAGCGGCCACCTCCAAGGACGCCATCGCAGCCGCCGACCGGGCCGCCGAAGCGGCTCGCCTGGCCCGGAAGGAGGCTGACGAGGCGGCCCGCATCGCCGAGCGAGCGCGCAAGCTCGCCGAGCAGGCGGAGGCCGACGCCAACGCCGTCGCGACCGCCATCGCACGGGCCGAAGGCGCCTGGGCGCGGGCCATGGCCGCAGGCGAGAGCGCCGCCTCCCTGGCGGACGAGACCGGCGACGTCGCGAAGACCTGTGAAGACGCGCGGGCACGACGGGGAGGCGCGCGCGCACGGTCCTCGGCCGACGCCGCTCGACGAGCGGCCGAAGCGGCCCGGGCCGCCCACGAGGAGGCGCGCGCCGCCACGGAGCCGGCGGTCGCCGAAGCCGCCGCCGACAAGGGCGAGAAGGAAGCCGCCAAGGCGGAGGCGTCCCTCGCCAAGGCGACCGAGATCGCGAAGGAGACCCGGGACGTCGCCGAAGCGGAGGCCAAGGAGCGAGCCGCCAAGGAAGAGGCGACGGAGCTCCTCGAGGTCGCCCTGGGGCGGGTCGAAGCAGCCGCTGCCCTCTCCCGCGCGTCGGCCGAGGGAGCCAAGGACGCCGCCTCGGCAGCTCCGGATACGCCCGCGGAGGCCGCCGCCGCCCACGCCGCGTCCGCCGCCGCGGCCGCCGAGGCCGCCGCCGAGAAGGCGAGGCAGCTCCGGGACAACTCCGCGACCGGCACGGCCCGCGCCACCCGCGGCGCCGCCAAGCAGATCGAGGGGCTCGCCGAGCAGAGCGAAGCCGCGGCCGGCGAGGCCGCGACGGCCGAAGCGGAGACCCGCGCAGCCGTCGAAACGGAGCTGTCCTCCCGGGCGCTCGCCGCCGCGGACGCCGAGCGATTCGCGGCCGAAGCCCAGGCGTCCGCCGAGCTCGCCGCGGTCCACGCGGCCCAGTCCGCGGCCGTGATGGACGGGTTGAAGGACCGCAAGGGGGTCGCCGCCGTCAAGAAGGCGGGTGACCTGTCGAAGGCGGCCGGGGCGAAGGCCAAGGAGGCGGGAGAGGCGGCCGCCGCCGCGAGCGACACCGATCACTCCAGCAAGGCCCGAACCGCCGCCGGCAAGGCCGAAGAGTCGGCCGCCGCGGCCGCTGCCCTCGCCGAGAAGGCGGCCGCTCAGCTGACCACGGCCACCGCGGCGGCCGAGTCTGAGCGGGCGGAGCTCGAGGCCCTCGAGGCGGCGCGGCAGTCCGCCGCCGGTGCGGCCGAGCGCGCCACGGTCGCGCGGTCCCGAGCCGACCAGGCCGTCGAGGCGGCCACCGCGGCCGGCGCCGGGGTCGACGTACCCGCCGTGGCGGAGGCCGTCGCCGCGGCCAAGAAGCTGGCCCAGGAGGTCATGCGGGCGGCGACCGAAGCGCAGACCGCAGCTCGCGCCGCGGCCGGGGCCAAGGGCTCGTCGACCGCCGGCACCCTCGCCCGCAGCGCGGAGAAGGCGACGGCCCGAGCCGAGGAGGCGGCGCTCGAAGCGGAGGCGTCCGCGTCCCTGGCCCAGGACCTCGCGGAGCAGGAGGCGATCCGCAAGCAGGCGCTCGCCGACGCGGACGACGCCGAACAGCGCGCGCAGAAGGCGGCCGACGACGCGACCGAGTCGGCCGTGACGGCCGAGGAGGCGGCCGAAGAGGCGCCCGGCTCCGGAGCGGCCCAGAACGCCGCCGAACAGGCGGCCCTGGCAGCGGGCGAAGCGGCCCGGGAGTCGTCCCGCGCCCGGCGGTCGGCGCGGGCGGTGCGCTCCGCGAAGGACGCGAAGACGGCAGCGAAGAAGGCCGCGGACGCGGTCGCGTCCGCCGACGAGGCGGCCCGCGCGGCGGTGCTCGCGCGCGAAGCGGCGGAGACGGCGAAGATGGCGGCCGACGGCGCCGCCGAGGACGCCCTCGCCGCCCGCGAGGCGGAGCTCGCGGCGTCACGCAAGTCCGAGGCCAGGCGGACCGCCCGGAAGGCGCCCGCGAAGAAGGCGCCGCCGCCGCCCGAGCCCGAGCCCGAGCCCGAGCCCGAGGAGACGCCAGACGAGGAGCCCGAGGCCGAGCCCGAGCCCGAGCCCGAGGACTCCGGCGTCGAGATGCGCGTCCAGGTCAGCCAGCCGTCGGCCCGGGCGGTCAAGACACCGCCCCGCCGGGCCCCTTCGCAGTCCGGCCGCCGCCGCACCCGCCGCGGACGCGGCCTGATCTCCAAGGGGGCCGGGACGAGCGCGACCGCCGGCGGCACGCCGACCACGTCGCCGCCGTCAGCGCACGCCGACCCCCTCCCCGAGGTGGACGTCGTCGCGGCCAACAGCGCCGTGCCGCCCGAGCCGCCGGAGATCGAGGAGAACCCGCCGTCGCCGACCCACCTGCCCGAAGTCGACGAGCCGGCCGAAGGCGTGGAGGAGCCGGAGGAGGCCGCCGCCGACACCGCCCCGCTGGACGACGAGCCCGAAGACGACCTCGACGACGGAGACGACCCTGACGCCGACTGGCTGGACGACCTCCTCGGAGAGGAGCCCGAAGACGACCTCGACAAGCTGATGGCGGCGCGTCAGGCGGCGTCCGGGACCGGAGTCGAGGCCGAGGACGACGGCGGCTCCGACGACGCCGCCGACGACGAGCCGGCCGACGAGCCGGACGAGGAGCCGAAGCCCGAGCCGGAGCCCGAAGAGGAGGAAGAGGTCGGCGACTGGGACGAAGACTGGAACCCGTGGGAGGGGGGTCACACCGGCACCATGCAGAAGCTGCCGGCGAAGGACGACGACGACGAGGACGACGACGACTACGAGGAGGAAGAGCCGGTCCGCAAGCCCACCCCCGCCCGCCGGGAGGAGCCCGACGAGGACGACGACGAGTGGGACCCGGACTGGAACTTCGACGACGACGACGATTTCCCCGAGCCTGAGCCCAAGGCCCCGCCGAAGATCGTGCGACGCGCTCCCCCGGCGCGGAAGCCGGTGCAGGAGGTCGTGATCGATGACGACGATGACGACGGGGACGAGGTGTGGGTGCTGGACGACTAGGGGCGCCGTAGGCAGGATCGTACGGTGGTGCTGGAGGCCTCCAACCCGCCGACCCGAATCGGTCGCTACGAGATCATCCGGCCCCTCGGCGAAGGAGCGATGGCCCAGGTGTTCCTGGCCGAGCTCCAGACGTTCGGGGGCTTCCGCCGCAAGGTGGCCCTCAAGGTGGTGCGACCGGAGTTCGCGCGGGACCCCAAGTTCGGCCAGCTGATGTCCCGCGAGGCGATGATCGGCTCGCTCCTGCAGCACCCCAACGTCATCGAGACCCTCGAGTTCAACGAAGCAGACGGTCGCATGTTCCTGGCGCTGGAGTTCGTCGAGGGGCAGACGGTCGAGGATCTCCTGAAGGCGAGCAAGGACGAGTCGGGCGCCGGCCTCCCCCTGGATCTCGCCATCGAGATCATCGTCCAGGTCCTCAAGGGACTCGCCTACGCCCACAGCCTTCGATCGGCTGAAGACGAAGCGATGGGCATCATCCATCGTGACCTGAAGCCGGGGAACATCATGGTCTCCCGCCACGGCGTGGTGAAGGTGATGGACTTCGGCATCGCGAAGGCGAAGGTCGCGGCGGCCACCATCACGGCCGCCGGCCAGGTGCGGGGTACCCCGATC
Organism: uncultured Rickettsiales bacterium; assembly: GCA_964416435.1. GTDB lineage: Bacteria > Myxococcota_A > UBA796 > UBA9615 > UBA9615 > CAYQEG01. The sequence continues at coordinate 3,446 of CAYQEG010000288.1, read as the reverse complement.
TACATGGCCCCCGAGCAGGTCATGGGCAAGCCGCTGGACCACCGGTGCGACCAGTTCGCAGCCGCCACCGTGCTGTACGAACTGGTCACCGGCGAACAGCTCTTCATCGCGCGAAACCTCATCGAGATCATGCGACGCGTCTCGCGCGCGGAGGTCGGAGACGCGATCGGCAAGCTCAACCGCTACCACCCGGGCCTCGGCAGCATCGCGGAGCGGATGTGGAAGCCTGACGCCGAGCACCGCTGGGCCGACTGCGACGAAGCCGCCGTCGCGATCGAGGAGCTGCTCCCGGCCGTCAAGCGCAGGATCGCCGACGGTGAGGTCCCGCTCACGGTGGACGACGCCACCCCGGAGCCGGAGGCGGAGCCCGAGCCGGTCAAGAACATCGCCGCCCCCGTGGACACGGCGCCGCAGCAGAGGCAGCGAACCTCCCGGCGTCGGGCCCAGAAGCCGAAGGAGTCCTCCGGCGGGCTCCTGGGCATGCTCGGGCTCCGCAAGCCCAAGGAGGAGGAGCCGCCCAAGCGCCGACGCCGCAAGAAGCGCCGCCAGGGCGAGACGGGCCCGATGTCGGGCCGGGGTGGCGCCTCCACCACGGGCAGCATGCGCAAGCGACGCCGTCGCAAGCGGCCCGCCGGTCAGACCGAGTCACAGCCGATCGAGGACACACGGCCCCAGAACCCGCCGGTCCAGGCCGAGCCCGAGCCCGAGCGCGCGCCCGAGCCCCAGGCCGAGCCACCGCTCGAGCCGTCGCCGATCACCCTGGAGGACTCGGGGCCGCCGGACGTCGGCGGCCGGCTGGAGGCCAACCCGCTGCTGTCGACCGTCGCGGAGGAGGGGATGGACTCCGAGTCCCCGCCGCCCGAGCCGGAGCCGCTGCGGGACAGCATCCCGATGGACATGTTGTTCGTCGACACCACCTTCTCCGGCGACCCCATCGACGCTGACCTGCCGCCGACGATGAAGCTGGACGGGACGAAGTCGGGGAGCATCCCGACGACCGACCAGCTGTCCCCCATCGACCTGACGCCGACCCGGGAGACCCCGGAGACGCCCGCTCCGGAGCCGACTCCTCAGCCCCCGGCCCCACAGGCCGAGCCGGCCGGGGGGAGCGAGAACGCTCGCCACGTGCAGGCGACGCCGGTCACCTGGACCGACCGCCCCGCGGGCCTGCGAGAAGCGGACCTCGGCGAAGACGATGGCGAAGAGGAAGACCTCCCCAGCGGGGACCTCGACCCCTTCTTCACCGAGGACTGATTGCCGCGACCAGGTTGGTTGCCCGCAGATTCCGACGGTCCAGCGGCCCGAGGCCCAGGAACGACGAGAGAGTAGGGTCGCTCCCCTTCGACCGAGGAGTGACGCCGGGATCGGGACGCTGGGCCGAGGAGGCGCGGGCAAGAAGCCTGGTCGCGGCAATGAACCCGGCGATCAGTAGTCGAGATCGATGACCGCGCCGGCGAAGTCGGTGGGGTTGTTGTGGCAGTAGCCGGTCGCCCGGGCCTCGGTCGTGCCGGTCGGGTTGGTGAAGTCCCCGACGACCTTCAACGTACGGCCCGGGTTCGCGTTCTCGAGCATCGTGAACCGGAAGATGTTCCCGTCGTCCGAGACGATGCCGTAGCCGGTGTACGCGTTGCGCGTCACGAGCAGCCGACGCCCGTCGAACTGCCAGTTCTCCGTCCAGCTCGTGGTACCCGACCACCCGCCGCACTCGTCCCCGTGCACGGTGACGGTGACCGGATGGGAGCCGGAGCGATCGATCGCCGGGGCGGTCGCGTCGAGCTGGCAGCCGTACCAGGCGAACTCGATGCCCTGGTCGGGGTAGTTCGGGTCGTCATCCTTGCCGATGCCGGTCAGGCAGCTCTCCGAGGGCGTGCCGTCGACGTCGGCGAGGAAGTTGCCGGTCACCTCGACGTAGATCTCCTTGCCCACGGACGGCGGCGTCATCCAGCCGCGCACGAGGAACTGCTGGGCGTTCTGGTCGAGGGTGCCGCCCCAGGCCCACTCCTGGCCGTCCGTCGTCACCATCTCCGCGAGGAACGCGGTCGTGGAGACCGAGACATCCATCTGGCCGTGCACCGCAGAATAGTCGCCGGCGATCGCGTTCTCGAGGAACACGAGCGAGAAGTCGTAGGACGCCAGGAAGACCGGCGGGTCCTCGAACGTGAAGTCGTCGTCGTCGCTCGCGTCGTCGTCGTCCACGGCGCTGTCGTCGTCGTCCACCGCGTCGTCGTCGTCTTCTTCGGTGTCGTCATCTCCCCGCTGGGGTCCGCACGCGCCGACCCCGATCAACGGGAGCGCGCCGAGCAACAGCAGGAGCGGTACGAGGTGGGCGAGTCGCGCGGGCATGGATTCCCTCCGCGCCGACGATCGCACGCGGGTGCGCAGACCGGCAAGGGGCACGAGCGGCCCCGACGGCCCCACAGCCCGCCCCTGGTAGGCTCTGGTCATGCGCGTCGCCTCGACTTCCGTCCTCGCCTTGCTCCTGGCCCTCTTCGGCTGCGGGGGCGACGCGGTCTTGCCGGGGGGCCCCGGTCCGGCCGACGACGACGACGCGGCCGACGACGACGACGCGGCCGACGACGACGACGACGCCGACGACGACGACACCGCGCCCGTCGGCGAATTCGACGGCATGACGGGCTTCTTCGTCATGCTCGGCACCGTGCACCACCCCCAGGGCCGGGCGTCCCAGGCCTACGGCTACTACGTAGAGGAGGTCGACGAAGGCCGGGGCGACGAGTACGGCTGCGACGTCTCGCTGCCCGACGAGGACGACGACGAGGAGCGAGGGGAGGAGTACCTGTCCCTGGACGCCGGACCGTGGGCATCGTTCTCGACCTCGGTCAACGGCGACCCGTGGGAGTACAGCCTGGATCAGCAGTTCAGCGACGGCTTCCTGGTCTACTTCGGCAACAACACCGGCAACCCCCCGGCCATCCCGCCCGGCTCGCTCCTCGACTTCGAGGTCCCCGGCGGCGACGACCTGCCTCCCATCGTGATGGAAGACGCGATGCCGACGCACTCTGCGTTCGGGATCGACGAGCCGGCGCTGGACCCCGGCCAGGAGTTGCTCGTCGTCGCGCCCGAAGACGGGCTGCACTTCGAGTGGCCGCCCGGTGACGAGGTGGGTGTCGAGATCGTGATGGCCTTCTTCAGCGACGACGGGTCACGGCAGTGGGTCATCGACTGCTGGGTCCCGGACGACGGCTCGTTCTGGGTCGAGCCGTCGCTGATGGAGGAGCTGCCGCGCGGCACCAACGGGCTCACCTGGTTCCGTCGCTACGTCGGCGCGTTCCACCCCGCGACCGAGGCGCACCCCGACACCATCATGCAGGGCGCCCTGCAGCACCGCTGGTTCGTGCAGCTGGTCGACGCCCAGGACGGCGGCTAGACGCGGCTAGGAGCCTGGAGCGCATTGGAGCCCGAGCCCCGTGAGACCGGGGTGTCCG